>DATAAN010000271.1:0-8305 GCA_036260105.1 Actinomycetota bacterium | reverse complement strand
GTTCTGCTCGCCGTTTGGGCCGTGGCGCTCGTATCGGAGATGGACCAGCGGTTGCAGCCGGCGCCGACTTTCGTCGGCCTGACCCCCGAGCCGGCCTACATGCTGAGCTCCAAACATGGCCCGGTGACGAACATCTACCCGTACGCGCCGGACGGGACGCCGCTGGAGGGAGTCCTGCTGTTCGACCAGGACGGCCGGCCTCTTCGGACCGAGACCCAGCTCTGGTGGGCGGATCGGTGCCAGCGCCAGCCCGCGTACCCCAGGGCGGCCGACGGAGGCCTCGTGGAGTTCGCCTATCCCAAGAGCTATCAGCTGGGTCAGGTTCTCACCGGCCAGCAGTGCCAGGCGGAGGTGCCAAGGCCTCCCGTCCCGCTGCCGACGTTCCCCCCGGAGGGCCCGGCACCGGGCGCCCCCGCGGAGCAAGCGGCGACCACCGGGCCGGGGCCGGAGGCTTCGCCCCGGCCGGAGGTCACGCCCGCGAGACCCGCATAACAAAGAGGCTCCCCGAAGGGAGCCTCTTTTCGTGGAACCAATCCTGCGTTAGAGCCTTACGGCTCGATGGGGTAGGTGTTCGCTACCTCTTCGCCGGTGGGGTCCGGAACCGTCACCTCGTTCGCCATTGCTGCGGTGCCGGCCGCCCCCGGGTTGTCCTCGCCCTCCATGTCGGGCCGGTCGCCGCCGCTAAGCTGCGAAGCGTCGATGGGCTCGCCCGTGTTGACCTGCATATCGTCAGCCATTCTCACCCTCCTCTTGAGCCGACTATGGTCACTTTACAAAGCTACCCAAGCCGAGGCTAGGGAAACTTTCCTGCTCGGGCAGCCCTGAGCCTGGGCCGCGCAAGTTCGGCGCATCAGGCGACCTCGACAAAAGACCCCGGACCTTGGCGGCCCGGGGTCTTCTGTCGGCTGCGATGCGGTTTTAGAACTTCTCGGGAAGCTCTTCTACCGTTGCCTGGGCCAGCACCTTCGCGGTGTCGCCCATGTGGTGGGCTGCTTCCCGCAGGGTGGTCGCCGTCGTGCCGGCGTCCCGGGCCTTCTGGGCGTCGACGACCGCCTTGAGGGTGGTGGCGTGCATCTTGATGGCCTCCTCGACGTCCGCCGCCGCCAGCTTGTCGTTCACCTGGTTCATGGTCTGGCCGAACGTGGCCGCGTAGCCCATCAGGTCATTGACGGCCTTGGCGGCGCCGGCCGTGTCGTTCTTGGCGACTGCCTGCGTGTAGGCGACGAAGGCCGGGATGTGGCCCTCGCTCCTCCACAGGCCGTTGAAGGCATTTCCCACCTCGTCGCCGTAGACGGAGCGAATGGCCCCGATCACGTCGGCGCTGTTGCTGCCGGTTTCCCCGTTCAGGGCAGCGGCGGCCGCCTGGAACTGCGCCGTCCGCCCACCAAGGGCTGCCCCGGTGGCGCTGGCGGCGAGGAAGACGTGCTCCTGAAGCAGTGAGGTCATTCCGGCCCGCAGCTCGGATGCCTTCGAGCTCGGATCGCCTTCGAACTTCTTCGGGAACTTCTGCACCGTGGCGCCGGCAAGCGTCGCGGCCAGCTCGTCCATGTGGTGGTACGCCTCACGCAGGCCGGAGTAGACCGCCGTCTGGTCACCCGCCTTCTGGGCGTCGATCACTGCGATGAGGGTTTCGGCGTGCATGGTGATGCCCTCCTCCACCGCGGCCGCGGGCAGGTTGTCGTTCACCTGGTTCATGGTCTCCCCGAAGCTCTTGGCGTAGGCGGTGAGGTCGGCAACCGCCCGGTCGGCCCCAGCCCGGTCGTTCTTCGCAATCGACTCGGTGTAGCGGACGAACGCCGGAATGTGGTTCTCGCTCCTCCACAGACCGTCGAAGGCGCTCCCGACGTCGTCACCGTAGGCCGACCTGACGGCAGCCACGACATCGGCCGAGTTGCTATCGGTCTCGCCGTTCAATGCAGCTGCCCAGGCGTTGAAGCCGGCGGTGTCGCCTCGAAGGGCCGAACCGGTGGCCAGCGCCGCCAGGTAGACGTGCTCTCCCAGCAGGGCGGTCATTCCGGAACGAAGGTCTGCGGCCGCGCTGACGGCGGTAGGGGTGTCGGCGGCTTCCTGGGCCGCAGCCTGCTGTTCGGCTCCGCTGTTGCCGCATGCGGCGCCCAGCAGGGCCACGGTGAGAAGCATGGCAATCAAACTCAACAGTCTCTTCTTGGCCATTCGATGTACTCCTTGTGGGGTTTCAGCAGGGGGGATGGGGGACCTCTTCAGTTAGGCGCCGACTCTCACCTCCCCCGTCATGGTTGCCGGGTGGATTTCGCAGAAGTAGGGGTACGTCCCCGGCTCGGAGAAGGTGAAGCTGAACTGCTGGCCTTTCGCCAGGCGGTCTGAACTGAATCGACCGTCGGGCTTTTGAATCACGGTTCCGCCGTCACGGGCCACGGTGCCCGAGGTCACGGTGTGGAATCCGGCGTCGGTCTGCGACCAGACCGCCTTCTCGCCGGCCTTGATCTCCACCGCGCCGGGCTGGTACTGGATGAGCCTCATCTGGACCACCCCTGGGTCCGTTTGGTGCGCCGAGTGAAGTGACGACTCCGGCGACCTCGACTTCTTTGGGGCTGCGGCTTCTGCGGAACCGCTGCTGGCTCCGCCGCACCCGGCGAGCGCCAGCGTCAGAAGGAGGGAGAGGCAACCGGCTTTAACTCGACTTGCTTTTGATGTGCTGCTTTTCACTGAGTAACCTCCTGGACGGTGTACCGGGTATACGGAGCGGCGGCGTCTTTGGATTGGCGCGACCGGTCTCGACTGCCCGGCGGCCGCTCAACAAGGGGGATCCTTGATTGGCCGATGGAACGATGGGATACAGTCCCCGGAGTGAGTCCTAAGGCCCTTCGAAGCTTTACGGTCCGCGCGCGCCTGCCCGAGGCGCTCGCACCGCTCCAGGAGATAGCCATGAACCTGCGCTGGTCGTGGGACGACCGCGCGCGGGAGCTGTTCCGATGGGTCAGCCCAGAGGCGTGGGAGAAGACGAGCGGCGACCCCCTGAAGGTGCTGGGAAGCGTGAGCCGGCGCCGGTTCGAGGACCTGATGAACGACCGGTCCTTCATGGAGTTCATGAGGGACGTCCAGCTGGAGTTTCGCAACTACCTGGAGTCCGACCGCTGGTTCCAGCACCGCAACACGCCGCTTCGGTCGGTCGCCTACTTCTCGCCCGAGTTCGGGCTCACCGAGACGCTGCCCCAGTACTCCGGGGGCCTGGGCGTCCTGGCCGGCGACCACCTCAAAGCGGCGAGCGGCCTCGGCATCCCGATTCTGGGCGTCGGGCTTTTCTACCGTGAGGGTTACTTCCGCCAGGAGCTGAACGCCGACGGGCAGCAGCAGGAGCGATATCTGCAGCTCGACCCCTACGGCATGGCTCTGACCCGCATGAGCGAGGACGTGGAAGTGAGCCTGGCGGGCACTCCGCTGCGGGCTCAGATCTGGAAGGCGTGCGTCGGCCGGGTGGCCCTCTACCTGCTCGACAGCGACGTCGAGGGGAACGACCCCAGCGCGCGCCTGGTGACCGATCGCCTCTACGGCGGAGACGAGGACCACCGCATCGCGCAAGAGATCCTGCTCGGCGTAGGCGGCGTGCGGGCGCTCGACGCGGTCGGTGAGGACCCCCAGGTGTTCCACATGAACGAGGGGCACGCCGGCTTTCTCAGCCTTGAGCGCATCCGCCGGTTCATAACCGACGACGGTCTCACCTTTGCCGAAGCAGTGGAGGCAAACCGCGCGGCGACCGGTTTCACCACGCACACGCCGGTGGCCGCCGGCATCGACCGCTTCCCCCGTCCGCTCATGGAGCGCTACTTCAAGAGCTGGGCCGACGAGTGCGGCATCACGTTCGACCAGTTCATGGCCATCGGGCAGGAGCCGGGGGCCGACCCCTCCTCCCACTTCAACATGGCCGTGATGTCCCTGAGGCTGGCCTCGAAGGCCAACTCGGTGTCGCGGCTGCACGGCCACGTCAGCCGGCAGATCTTCCACAGCCTGTGGCCCGACATCCCGGTCGACGAGGTGCCCATCGACCACGTCACCAACGGCGTCCACCCGCGCAGCTGGGTGTCGTCCAGCATGGCCAAGCTGTTCGACCGCTACGTCATGCCGGACTGGGAGCAGGCGAACGGTGACCGGTGGTCGCAGATCATGTCGGCCCGCGACGACGAGGTCTGGCGCGTCAAGGAGACCGCCCGGGAGCAGCTGGTGCTCAAGGCCCGGCGGCTGCTCAAGGCCGGGCTTCTGCAGAGCGGCGCCGGCGGAGTCGACGTCGACTGGGCCGACCGGGTGCTGGACTCGCGCATCCTGACCATCGGCTTCGCCCGCCGGTTCGCCGAGTACAAGCGGGCCACCCTGCTGTTCCAGTACCCGGAGCGCCTGAAAGCGCTGCTGCTCAACACCGAGCAGCCGATCCAGATCGTGCTCGCCGGCAAGTCGCACCCCAAGGACGAGATCGGCAAGGGGATCATCAGGGAGATCGTCCAGTTCGCCAGGGACCCTCTGGTCCGCCACCGCGTCGTCTTCATCCCCGACTACGACATGCGCATCGCCCGAATGCTCTACCAGGGGTCCGATGTCTGGTTGAACAACCCGCGGCGCCCACTGGAGGCCTGCGGCACCAGCGGCGAGAAGGCGGCGCTCAACGGCGCCCTGAACCTGTCGATCCGGGACGGCTGGTGGGACGAGATGTTCAACGGCGAGAACGGCTGGGCGATCTCGTCTGCGGAGACCTACGGTGACACCCGTAGGCGCGACGAGCTGGAGGCGGCCAGCCTCTTCGAGATCCTCGAGCGCCAGGTGATCCCCAAGTTCTACGACCGGCGCGACGGCCCGGTTCCCGGGGACTGGGTCCGCATGGTGAAGTCCTCGCTGGCCACATTGGGACCGAAGGTCAGCGCGGCCCGGATGCTGCGGGACTACCTCGACGTGATGTACGAGCCGCTAGCGGAAAACGTCGAGGCGCTGTACGCCGACCACTTCCGGCTGGCCAGGCAGATGGCTCAATGGCGGTCACGGGTAGTCGACGGGTGGGGCGCCGTGAAGGTGTCCGACGTGGAGGAGGTTGGCGAGAAGTCGGCCAACCGGGGCGACACCCGAACGGTCCGCGCGGTGGTCGAGCTGGGCAACCTCAGGCCGGAGGACGTGGCGTTGCAGCTGCTCCACGGGCCGGTGGGCCCGGGCGACGAGCTTCAGGACACCCAGATCGCCCAGATGGACCTCCAGGGCGCCGACGGCGGCGGCTACCGGTACGAAGGTCAGTTCGGCTGCGAGATGGCCGGCCGCTACGGTTACGCCGTTCGAGTGGTGCCCTCCCACGAGCACCTCAACTCGTTCACCGAGCTGGGCCTCATCACCTGGGCAACCTGAGGCTGCGGCCTAGTCCCGCACCACACTGAACTCGCATCTGTCGCAATCGAGGAAGCCGGCAAGCCGGCTCGCCTCCCGCTCCGCGTTTGCCTCCGCCTCGCTCGTCAGGGGGACGAACGGCTCCAGCTTTACGGCGACCCGGCTCCCCTTGCGCTCGTGCGACCACACCCCGTCCATCCGTCCGTCGACCAGCAGCACCGGCGATATCCAGCCCTGCGGGCGGTAGATCCGCCCCTTGAAGGGTCCGGGCATAAGATGCTCGGCCTGCCTGGTCGCTGCGATGACGTACTGGTCGAACGCGGGGACGAGGTTGACGGTACCGGGTGCGGTCGCCGCTTCCGCCTCGGAGAGATGCGCCGCAAGCATCCAGCAGCGCGTTCCCTCGACGTCCACCTCCACCGCCTCGTCGCCCAGCCGGCGGATCCGGGCCAGGGCCTGCGCCGGCGACACCGCCCACCACCGGCCGTAATCGTCCCGGGTCGCCGGTCCGTGGGAGGCAAGAAAGCGCCGGCTGACCTCGTCCACCGCCCGCTCCGGGTCCACGTCGGCGCGCCCCCCGAGCCACCACTCGGGTGAGGTGAACCGCACGTTCTGACCGGAGCTGGGGCCGAAGCACAGCTTCCCCTTGAAACAGGGCGGCTTCAGCATCGAGCCCCAACTGTGGAGCAGCTTGGCGGCCAGGTCCGGGGAGCCGGTTGACTCTGCCACCGCGTCGGCCAGCTCCTGACGCGTAAGGAGCCGTCCGTCCAGAGCCTGGCCTACCGCTTCGATGAGGCGGTCCAGGTCCTCCCGGGTGGCGCCGAAGAACTTCAGCCACGACGGCTTGAGGTAGTGGCCGTAAGTAGACAGCGCCGCCTGCCACATCCAGTACTCGGAGGACGGCAGCAGGTGCAGAGTTCCGCGCATCGCCCACGTCTTGACCAGCGTGCGCTCCTCCCACAGAGCCCATCGGACGGCGTCGGGCCTGAGGTCCTCCACCCGGGCCCAGACCGTCAGCTCGGCAGAGGACATCAGCTGCGCGTGGAGCCCGCACAGCTCGCCGGCCACGGACAGCATCTCGGAGGGCGGACGCCGGACGGTCAGGCTCTGCCGGCCGAGGCGGAAGGCACGAACCTGCTCCCAGGTAAGCGACGAGGTCACGCCCGCAGGGTAACCGGGAACCGCCTCGGGCGGGAGCCGCAATAGAATCTATACATTGAGCGATGTAAGGGACGGGAGGTCCATGGCGATTCGAATCATCGGGCAACTAAAGCGGGGATTCTGCTTCGGGCTGCTGGCGCTTCTGCTGGCCGGGTGCTCCCAGGCCTCGGAGCCGGAGCCGCAGCAGGAGCGGATCGCCTCTACCGCCAAGATGACGATAATCGAGCCCGCCCAGGGAGCCGTCATCACCGGCAACAAGCTGCGTGTGCGAATCGCGCTGGAGGGGGGCGAGATAATCCCCCAGGCTACCCAGGACATCAAACCCGACGAGGGGCACGTGCACCTCAGCCTCGACGGCAAGCTGTCCACCATGACCTACGGTCTCGACCAGGAGATCGACGTGACGCCGGGGCCGCACATCCTTCAGGTGGAGTTCGTAGCCGGAGACCACGCGCCCTTCCAGCCTCGGGTGATCCAGGCACGGCGCATCCAGGTGCAGTGACGCCGCAAGCGGCGGTACGCCGCTGGGAGGCTCCGCTCGCAGTGGCTGGGGGAACTCTGGCGCTGGCCGCCCGGGCCCCGTCGCCGTTCACGGTGGCGGTGACCGCCTTCGTCGGCGCGATGGCGGGCGTGGTAGCGACCGGCCCCGCCGGTTTGGAGCCGGCGTCCCGGCGAAGGTGGATCGGCGTCTTTGCGCTCGGGACGGCTCCGTTCCTCCTGGCATCGACCCTGCTGATGAGCAACCCGCTGCCACCGGCCGCCGTGACCGCGATAGCGGCCAGCGTGGTTGCCGCGGTGGCGGAGGAGCTGTTCTTCCGCCGGCTCGTCTACGGGTGGCTCGAGCGGTGGGGGGCCCTGGCGGCGATCTGCGGGTCGGCGGCCCTGTTCGCCGCCATCCACGTGCCGGTCTACGGCGTCGGGGTGCTGCCGCTCGACTTCGCTGCCGGGCTTGTGTTCGGCTGGCAGCGCAGGGCATCCGGCGGATGGAGCGCCCCGGCCGCCACCCATGTCGTCGCCAACCTGCTGGCTTCGCTGTGATCGCCCGCTCCACGCAGTTCAACCGCAGACCGGCTGCCGGCCTGGCCGTGGCGCTCGCCTACCTGCTCGTTGCGTGGGCGTCCGTCGAGGCGGGCCTGGTCTCCCGAAGCCCCCTGTACGACGGCCTCGCCGACATCCCTGCCTACCGTTGGGTGAACCCGCCGCCCGAGCGTCAGGGCGACAACGAGGTACCACGGGCAGAGGAGTTCCAGGTGGAGGTGTCGACCTCCGGCCAGGCCGACCCCGGGTCGGTGACCACCTCGGACGGTCAGGCGACTCTTACGTTCAACTACCTTCCGCCCTCACCCGAGCCCTACTTCCTCACCCTCAAGATGACCCCGCTGGACCCGGCGGAGCTGGCGCCACCGCCGGGGGGGTTCTACTTCGACGGCAACGCTTATCGCATGGAGACCCTCGACGATCGGACGAAGGCCCCGGTGGAGGGAAGCTTCACCGCGATTATGCGTTTCTCGGTGCATGCGCCGCACATCCTGGCCCTGGACGGCGACGTGTGGACGCCGGTGCCGGACCCTCTGATGACCGACGCGGACCTGCAGGTGAGCGCCGACCTGCCGGCCAACGGTACCTTTGTACCGGCCGGAACCGGCACGCGGCCGCCCGAGCAGCTGCGCAGCGAGGAGCCGTTTCCCTGGTTCAGCACGATAATCGGGACCTTGGGCTTGTTGCTGCTGATGACGGCCGGCGTTGTTGCCTTCCGAAGGCGCAACGCCGACTAGAAGGCCGCACGCTCCGGGAGGGTGCGCTAAGC
>DATAAN010000270.1:0-2840 GCA_036260105.1 Actinomycetota bacterium | reverse complement strand
CACGCCATCGCCTCAACGTTGACTAGCCCGAACGGCTCGTAGACGGAAGGGCAGACGAAAACGGTGGCGTGGCTCAGCACCTGGATCAGCTCAATCCGGGGAAGCATCTCGCCGATCACGAAGACGTTGCCGCGGCTGGCCCGCAGCGCGGCGGTGAGCCGGTCGAACTCCTCGGCGATCTCTCGGGTGTCGGGCGCGGCCGCGCAAAGGACGAGCTGTGCGTCAGGAGGCAGGCTCTCCGCAGCCCGCAGCAGGTGCACGATGCCTTTCTGCCTGGTGATCCGGCCGACGAACACCACCGTCGGTAGGCCGGGGTCGATGCCCCGGCTCGCCAGCGCGCCGGTATCGGGGACCGGCCGGTACACCTCGGTGTCGATCCCGTTGTGCACCACCTCGACCCGTTCCGGGTCGATCGAGGGGTAGCACCGCAGGACGTCCCGCCGCATCTGACCCGACACTGCGATAACCCGGTCCGCCGCCTCCAGGGCAGTGCGCTCCGAGAAGCTGGAGAGGGCGTAACCACCCCCCAGCTGCTCCGCCTTCCAGGCGCGCAGCGGCTCCAGGCTGTGGGCGGTGGCGACATGCGGAATGCCGTAGAGCAGCTGGGCGAGGTGGCCGCCGAAGTTGGTGTACCAGGTGTTGGAGTGGACCAGATCCGTACCTTCGACGGCTGCGGCCATGGCAAGGTCGACCGACATCGACTGGAGGGCCGCCAGATGCACCGCCCGGCCGCTGAGCGCCTCCCACGGCTGGTAGCTGAAGGTCGGAAACTCGCCGCCGGGACGGCGTTCGCCGAAGCAGTGCACAGAAAGGTCGACCAGACCGGCGAGCTTCGCGGCCAGGTGCTCGGCGTACACACCGGCGCCGCCGTAGACCTCCGGCGGGTACTCGCGGGTGAGGAAGGCTACCTTCAAGCAGACCTACGGCAGCTTCTGGCCCTTGCCCAGGACCACGACGCCGTTCGGGGAGACGGTGAAGCGCTCGGCGTCCGCCTGGGGGTCGCAGCCGATCCGGTAGCCGGGCGGGATCGAGACGTTCTTGTCCACGATCGCGTTTCGCACCACCGCGCCGGCTCCCACGTCAACCCGCTCCATCAGCACCGAGCCCTCCACCGACGCACCCGAGTGGACGTGCACCCGGGCCGAGAGCACTGAGCGCCGGACCGTGGCGCCCGAGACGATGGCGCCTTCGCTTACCAGGGAATCGAGCGCCATCCCACGGCGGGCGTCCTCGTCGAAGACGAACTTGGCCGGAGGAAGCGGCTGGTGCCAGGAGTAGATCGGCCAGTGCTCGTTGTACAGGTTGAAGACGGGGTGAACCGAAACCAGGTCCATATGGCCGTCGTAGTAGGAGTCGAGTGTCCCGACGTCCCTCCAGTAGCCTCGCTCCCGTTCCGTGATGCCAGGGACCTGGTTCTTGTCGAAGTCGTACACCGCCGCCGTGCCGTCGGCCGCCATCATCGGGATGAGGTCTCCGCCGATGTCGTGCCTGCTCTCCGGGTTGCCGGCATCGCGGTTCAACGCGTCGACCAGGGCTTTCGTGGAGAAGACGTAGTTGCCCATAGAGGCGAGCACCTTGCCGGGGGAGTGCTCCAGTCCCGTCGTATCCGAAGGCTTTTCGACGAAGCGCTTGATCTTGCAGTCCGGGTCAGCGTCGATGATGCCGAAGGCGTACGCCTCCTTGGAGGGCACCGGGATCCCGGCCACCGTGACGTCGGCCCCGCTTTCGATGTGCTCGTCCAGCATCTGACTGGGGTCCATCCGGTAGATGTGGTCGGCGCCGAAGACGTAGATGTAGTCCGGGCTCTCGTCGTTTATGAGGTTGTAGTTCTGGAAGACCGCGTCGGCCGAGCCGGCGAACCAACGAGGACCGCGCCTCATCTGAGCGGGGACGCAGGTCACGTAGCCGCCAAGCAGCTGGGACATCCGCCAGGTGAGGGCGATGTGGCGGTCCAGGCTGTGGCTCTTGTACTGGGTGAGAACCGCGATCCGCCGGTTGCCCCCGTTCACCAGGTTGGACAGCGCAAAGTCGATCAGCCGGTAGTTCCCCGCGAACGGGACGGCCGGCTTGGCCCGATCCTCTGTGAGCGGCGCCAGCCGCTTCCCCTCGCCGCCGGCGAGGACTATTGCGAACACCCTGGGGGCGGCCACCGTCAGTCCTTTGCCTTGGGGCGGGGGAGTCCGGCGGGTGTGCATGCGGCGTTCACCCCGCAATCGTACGTGCGAACGGCCTTCGCGCGATGGCTAAAGCTCGAATTGGACGGTGCGCCGGTTGACGGCCGGATCTGCACAGCGTGTGGCGGATGCCGGGCCGGTGCGATAATTCAGGCGATTTGGCAACGTCGCGCCGGATCGTCGAGCTCCGATAGGAAGGAGACCCATGGCTGTTTCAGGCCGAACCCTCACCGAGATCTTCGAGAACCGTGTCGCCCGCAGCGCCGACCGGGTGGCGATGAAGGTGAAAACGGACGGCGAGTGGAGAGCCATCGACTATCGGGAGTACGACGACCAGGCCAGGGCCATAGCCAACGGCCTGATCAGCCTCGGAGTGGAGAAGGGCGACACGGTCGCGCTGCTCTCCACCAACCGTCCGGAGTGGCACATAGCGGACCTCGGCATCCTACTTACCGGAGCCGTGACAGTGCCGGTGTACGTCACCAACTCGTCGAGCCAGGTGGCGCACGTCGTCGGCCACTCGCATGCCCGGGTGATCTTCGTCGAGAACCAGCTCCAGCTCGACAAGGTGGATGCAGCCCGCAAGCAGCTGCCCGACCTCAAGAGGGTCGTCGTAATGAGCGGCGAGGGCGCCTCGAACGACCTCGTGATGTCGTTCGACCAGCT
>DATAAN010000269.1:0-2812 GCA_036260105.1 Actinomycetota bacterium | reverse complement strand
TCCTGCCGTTCCTCAACAGCTGATCGCGCGGCATCCAAGGATCGGCCCCACCTCCCCTCGACGAGGCGGGGCCGATCCTTTGCCCTGCTCACAAACAAGAATCCGGACCGGGTCGACATTGAGCAGTTACAGATGCTGAAGCTCCCGCTCGAGGTGCGGTGGCGATCGATCACCCCGGGGACCGGGCCAGTCACCTGAGTGACGCCGTTCTTCCGAAACGACGCGTCTTGGTCCCCGGATTCGAAGGGAGACACAACCCGTCCGCCTGGTGATGCCATGGAGCAGCGCCGCAGGTCGGGTTGGTCGGTCGTCCGACCCGTGACATCCTGATCGGCTGCGTGATGACGACCGGGTTGCCAGAAGGATTGCCACGACGCGTCTTGAAGGTGCCGGTGAGCTTCGGGACACTAGGGGTGACCTGGTTCGTCAGTGTGTCCAGAGGAGGTCGGTCGAGATGGTCGAGGTCGGCGACCGGGTGCTCGTGGAGTCGGAGAAGGTCGGCAGCGCCACCCGAAGCGGCGTGGTCACGGCCGTAGAAGATCGGCTGATCACCGTGCGATGGGACTCTGGCTCGCAGTCGATCTTTGTCCCAAGCGCCGGGTCTCTGCATATCACAGGCCACGAACCACCGGCTGACGCCACGGAGGGCTCCTAACCTGCCGCAGGGGATGATCGCTCAAGTACCCCTGCACTCATCGCCGAACTGGACGCCTTTGCGGCGCCCTAGCGGCCGCTCCAGTTCCGCACCTGGCGGGCCGCCTGGAGGTCGCTGACGGCAAGGACCAGCTCCTTGGCGCCGTTGCGCTCCCCCGCCAGGTAGACCGCCTCCAGGTTGATCGAGGCATCGGCCAACCGGCGGCAATAGCGGCCGAGCGCGCCGGGCTCATCCTCCAGCGTTACCGACAGCACTTCGCGGACCCGTTCGGGGACCATGTTCTGTTCACGTAGGGCGCGAACGGCCACGTCGGCCGGCTCCAGGATCAGATGGGCGAGCGCCCGTCCCTCGGCCACCCGCACGACCGCCAGGGCACTGATGTTCACCCCCTCCCCGCCGAGCAGTTCCCCGAGGTCGGCCAGCGCGCCGATCCGGTCCTCGAGCTCCACCACCACCTCGGTCAACATCCAGCCCGCCTCCTCCAAGCCCTGGTTTCCTGGACTTCCGGCCCACGGGGGCGCTGTGGTGCATCGTCTCATGGCGCCCGTCGTGGTCCTCGGCCCGCCGGCTGTGAGGCGAGGGTTGTACCAAGGGTGGCTATGGGAATTCGGCTCCTCAGTAACTGAAGAGCGGTCTGGGATTGCCAGGGCAGCAAACGGCCGAAGTAGCTCAGGCCTCTGACCTGCAACTTTGCGCCCCCGGCAGGACTCGAACCTGCAACCTACGGATTGGAAGTAAGACACGACCCGCCCGGCTGGTTCTGCCCTGGCGCATCGAGATAGCTCACGTCGGACCCGCCGTCCGGCCGATTACATTCCGGCCGGGGCCGTGACAACGACCGGATTGCCAACGGGATTGGCACCGAGGGCGGCCGGCACGGGCCTGAGCGCCGTGCAGACCGCCGGCCAGCCTGCGCAACCCGTCGCCGACGCCAAAGGATTCGCCCTCGCTGGGCTGCGGGCGCTCCCCTTGACTGCGACGCCGGCCCGAAACCATCCGACGATCAACGAGGAGCGGGATCACATCGATCACATCGCCAGGATGCCCGAATTGACCGGGGTTCAAGGACACCGGAGGATTGCCGCGAAATGGACGCAGCGGAGTAGGGGAGGGTCCATGGGCAAGCGGCTGACTGTGCTGGGTGCGGCCATCGCGCTCGTCGCGCTCGCGGTCGGTGTGGTTCCGGCGTGGGGTTCATCCAGCGACAAGGACAAGCAGACGACGTTCCGCGTGGACGCCGTCACCACCGAGCAGAACTTCGAGGGCACCTCCCTTGGTGACCAGATTGTGTTCACCAGCCAGCTGCTGAAGGGCGAAATCGAGGTGGGGCCCCAGGGTGGGGTCTGCACCGTCACCTCGGTGGAGCGCGGGGAGGCGCAGTGCATCGCCACCTACTCGTTGCGGGGCGGGCAGATCACCGGCCAGGCGCTGATCAGCCTTGGCAACCCGGCACCGTACGCGGTGGCCGTCACGGGCGGCTCGGGCAAGTACAAGGGTGTGGAGGGTGAGATCCGCGTCCAGCCAGTCTCAGAGACGAGGGGGATCCTGACCTTCCACCTGACGGACTGACCCGTCCCGAACCCCCGCAGCGGTGAAAGGGGTGACTCACGCCACTCCCACGACCACCTTCGCCCTGGCGTGGCCTTGTTCCAGGTAGGCGATCGCTGCGGGGAGCTCGGCGAACCGATAGCGCCGGTCGATCTGCGGGCGCAGCTTGCCGGCCTCGATCAGCTCCGAGAGCAACGCCAGATCCCTGGTGGTGACGTGGGCCTGCACCTGGGCGATGTCCTTGCCGCCGCGCAGCGACACCCCCAGCAGCCGCCGCACGCTGGTGAACCCGGTGACGGCGGCCTTGCCGCCCTCGGCCAGCGCCCGTCGCAGCTCGCGCACCGACCGGTTCCCGACCGTGTCCAGGATGCGGTCGTAGCGCCGCCCGTCCCCGACGAAGTCGGTCGTGGTGTAGTCGACGACGTGATCGGCCCCGAGCGAACGGACCAGGTCCAGGTTGCGGGTGCTGGTCACGCCGGTCACCTCGGCCCCGTAGGCCTTGGCGATCTGGACCGCGAAGGTCCCGACACCGCCAGAGCCGCCGTTGATCAGGACCTTCTGGGTGGGCTGGAGCTCCCCGTGATGGCGGAGGCCCTGGAGGGCGGTGAC
>DATAAN010000268.1:0-7411 GCA_036260105.1 Actinomycetota bacterium | reverse complement strand
CCGTGCCGGCGCCCACCGGAACGGCTTCGGGGCTTCGGTGGTCGCCAGCGCCACCACCGGCATGCCCAGATGCATCGCCTCGAGCAGCGACAGGCCGAGCGAGGTCCAACGGATCGGGTGAAGGTAGAGGCGGCGCCGCGGCATCTCCCGGTGCAGCTCGGCCTGCGGCAGGTTCTCGATGCCGCCGATCTCGGCCACGCCCATGCCGAACACGTCGACCGGGGCGATGCCGCGAAACCGGTCCAGAAGGTCGGTGCCGGTGACTCTTGCCCGGCGCACCGGCTCGTTGATCGCCACCGCGATGCGCTCCAGGTCGCCCGAGTAGCGATAACCGGGGTCGACGATGCCGTGCTCGATGACAGTCGTGCGAGTCGATCCGGTGTCCCAGAACAGGCGGTTGAAGTGGGTTACGTGCACCACCGTGAGGTCGTCCCGGTCCCGGGCCGGGTGCGCCATGTCGTTGATCCGGCCCTGCGGCGCGTTGTGCTCGAGGTACATTCCTCGAAAGTCCTGCCCCGGCTTGCGGCCCCCCAGCCAGCTCTCCGCGAGCTGCAGCTCCTCCGGCCGCTGGTAGATCACCACGTCGAACTCGGTGCCCCGCAGCTCGGAGGGCGGCATCTCCACCACCGAGGCCGGCCAGTCCCACGTCTGCGCCCGGCCCCGGCCGTCCGGGCCGCGATCCGGCAGGACAGGCACGACGTAGTCGTGCGCCCCCTGTACGAACGAGGTGGTCCACGACCCGTGGACGTGCCAGAGCAGGATCCTCATCGCGCGGCCTCCGCCAGCACGGCGGCGTCCCGTCCCTGCCGCAACGCATCCACGGCGGCCAGCACCTCAGCCGGGCGAACCGTTGAGAGGCAGGGGTGGCCCTCGACTGGGCAGACGCGGGCCCGGCACCCGGCGCACTGGATCAGCTGCTCCCCCAGCAGCACGTGGGGAACCCGCCACGGATGCCAGCGGACGGCCGGGACGGTGGGGGCGAAAAGACTGACCACCGGAGTGCCGACGGCGGCGGCCAGGTGGGCCGGCCCGGTGTTGCCGACTACGACGGCGTCCGCGTTGCGCAGGACCTGGGCCAGCCCGCCGAGGGTAAGCCGGCCTCCGAGGTCAGCCACGGAAGGGGACCCCGCGCCGGCGACGAACTCCGTCAGCGCCGCCTCCGACGGGCCGCCGGTGACCACGACCCTGTCGCCCCGGGCGGCGAGCTCGGTGACCAGCTCGCGGTTCAGCTCCGGAGACCAGGCACGCGCCGGGACGGAGGCGCCCGGGTGGACGACCAGGTACGGCCCATCGAACGGAACGCCGGCGGCCTGTCCCAGGTCCTCTTTGATGCGCAGAGCGCCGTCGTCTCCCGCAGGCAGGTCGAAACCGGCTGCCGCAACGAGACTGAGGCTTCGCTCCACCTCGTGCAGGTCGTCGGGCACCCGGTGCCTCAGATCCAGCAGTGAGCCGGGGTAGTCCTCGCTGATCCCACCCACAAACGGGATCCCCGCCATCTTGAGCAGAAGTGCCGCAGGCAGGGACGACTGGTGGAACGACGTGAAGACCAGCGCCCTGTCGAACCGTCGGGCGGCCACCTCGTTCACCAGGCTCATCAGCCAGGCGCGGTCGACCGGCTCCGGCTCCGGGTCGATCCAGGGCGCCCGGTGCACTATCAGCTCGTCCAGGCCGGGAAGCAGCTCGGCGGCCGCCGCTCCGCGGGGGCCGCACCACAGGGTCACAGAGGCGGAGCCGGCGGCCAGCGCACGAACCGCCGGGCCGGTCAGAAGCACGTCTCCGTCGTTGTCGAGCCTTACTGCCAGCGTCCTTCCGCTCAAGGCCGCCTCCACCGCCTGGGCGCACCGCCGGTCCGTCCCGACAGGAGCAGGTCGACCGCCGCCTCGAGATCCGGAGCCACCTCCTCGGCGCTGGCGATCTCCTCGGGCCGGGTCACCGGCGTCGGCACGAGGATCGGGCGCACACCGGCGGCCCGCGCCGCTTCGACGTCGGAGCCTATGTCGCCGATGAACGCGCACTCGGAGGCCGGCACGTTGAGGGTCCGGGCCGCCTCCAGGAGCAGCCCTGGCGACGGCTTGCGGCAGGCGCAGGCTTCGTCCGGCCCGTGCGGGCAGATGAACCAGGGCCCGAGCGGCCCGAGCTCGCGCTCGACCCGCTCGTTGACGGCAGACACCTGGTCCAAAGACAGCAGGCCCCGCCCGACGCCGCTCTGGTTGGAGATCACGGCCGTAGGAATGGCGGCCTCTCGGAGGCGCCGGAGCGCCCTGCCGGCCCCCGGCATCGGCTCCACGAGGTCCGGGTTGCCGTTGTAGGGGACGTCTCGGATCAGCGTGCCGTCGCGGTCGACGAACACGGCGCGGGGCGGAGGCGGAGGCGCCGGGCGTAGGAGTTGCGTGGCGCGCCGGCTGCCGGCAAACCAGTACCAGGTGGCGAGCGGCGGGATGGCGATGCTGGTCAGGATCATCGTCCGGATCTCTTCGGGCGTGCGCGGCCCGGGAGCGATACGCCGGCGTGCAAAGTCGGCGGTGAGGGCGGCCCAGAGGGCCCCTGAGATCCCGGCCGTCCGCCGAAGGCCCAAAGCGCGAGAGGCGACTGCCGTCCCTCCCAGCGCAGTGACTGCGACGTGCCGGCGTCGCCCGCCACGGGGCGCTCCGGCACGCCTCCGCCAGTCCTTCCCGTGCAGGGCATCCATCAACGGGTCGTCCGCGTTTCCCTTTTGCGCCCGCAGACTGACCCAACGGTCGGCAGGCCTGACGGGATGTACGACGTGGCGGGAGCCGGTCGTTATCGCATATCCGGCGTTCAGAGTCCTGAGAGCGAGGTCCGCGTCCTCTCGGTAGGCCCTTGGGAAGCGCTCGTCGAATCCGCCCACCTGCTCCAGAACCCGCCGCCGGTAGGCCATGTCTGCGGTGGCGAAGCGTGCCGATTCGAGCCCCATCGTGTTGCGCTCCCAGTCGGTAGGCTTTCGACCCTCGGGCCGAGGCACCCGGATCCGGCCCTGCACCGCCCCGATGGTGTCGCCCACCTCCAGATCCCGGACGAGCAGCGTGAGCCAGTCGGCGGGGACCAGCACGTCGTCGTCCAGAAACTCGACCCACTCGGCGGCGGATGCCGTCCAGCCGGCGTTGCGGGCCGCTGCCGGACCTCGGCCTTCGCCTGCCAGGACTTCGATACGCTCCGAAAGGGGTCCTTCGGGCAGCAGGCCGTCCAGCGGCGGGCCGGCCGGGTTGTCGTTGACGATGAATATCCGGCCGGGCTTCGGCCCGGTGGAGTCCTCCAGGGTGCGCAGGAGCGCGGTCAGCGACGGGCGGCCGACGGTCGGGACGACGATGTCGAAGCTGGGGCGGCTCACCGCCGGCCCCCGGCGGTCATCTTGGATCTGCGGATGAGGAAGGGTCCCAGGGCGAGGGCATCGACCGGAGCGGACCCGAAGCACTCCAGGGCATCCCTCGGGTCGTCCACCATGGGGCGGCCGGCCGTATTGAGGCTGGTGTTCACCACCACAGGCAGGCCGGTGCGGGCCTCGAAACGCTCCAGCATGCGGGCAACCAGCGGCTCGTCCGCCGAACTCACCGTCTGGATGCGGGCTGAACCGTCCACATGGACCACCGCCGGAATGCGGCTCCGCCACTGCGGGCGTACTTGGTGCGTAAAGAGCATGTAGGGGCTGGGCATCGGCCCCTCGAAGATCTCGGGGGCCCGTTCTGCCAGCACCATCGGCGCGACCGGGCGGAACTGCTCCCGGCCCTTGATGTCGTTTACCCGCTCCAGGTTTCCTTCGATCGACGGGTTCGCCAGCAGGCTCCGGTGGCCGAGGGCCCGGGGCCCGTACTCGCTGCGTCCCTGGAACCAGGCGACGACGCCGTTCTCCGCCAGCACCTCGGCGACTGCGTCGGCGATGTCCTCCGGCTGCTCGTAGGCCACGTCGGCAATCAGCAGGAACTTCTCCAGCTCCTCGTCCGACCACTCACGTCCCAGCGCCGCGGTCGTCATGGGAGCCACCGGCTCACCCAGCTGCCGGGCGACGTAGAGGGCAGCGCCCAGTGCGGTCCCCGAGTCGCCGGAAGCCGGCTGTACCCATACCTGCTCGAACGGCCCCCGCCGCAACAGGTGCGAGTTGGCCACACAGTTGAGCGCGACGCCGCCCGCCAGCACGACACTGGAGTCGCCGGTGCGGGCGGCGACCCAGTCGGCCAGGTCGCCGATCACCTGCTGGACCAGGAACTGCACCGTCGCTGCCAGGTTGGCATGCTCGGGTCCCCAGGCGTCGTCCTCGTGCCGGCGCGGGACGAGCTGCGACCAATCGACGGGCAGCGTGACGAATCCGCCGTCCCCGGTGGCGCTGACCTTATCCTGCAGCTGCGGCAGGAACTCCGGCTCGCCGTACGAGGCGAGCGCCATGACCTTGTACTCGTCACCGCCCCGGTGGAAGCCCAGATGCTCGGTGGCCTCCTCATAGAAGAGACCGAGGGAGTGGGGCAGCTCCTGGGTCTTCAGGACCTCCAGGTCGCCGTCGCGCACCTTTCCGGCAAGGTAGGAGCTGTTCTCGCCTCTGCCGTCCAGCGTCATCACGCTGCAGTCGCGGAACGGCCCGGCGAGATAGGCGGAGGCGGCGTGAGCGACGTGATGCTTGACGAAGCGGACGCGGCTGCGGTCCAGCCCGGGAAGCGCCGTCTCGAGGAACCTCGGCGACCGCTGTACGTACAGGGTGCGGAGTCCTTCCCAAAGATGATCGGTGATGTCGGGACCCGGCTGAACCGCCAGCGCGGGGTCGTAGGAGTACGCCACCGCATCGAGGTCCTCGGCGCGCAGCCCGGCGTACTCGAGGCACCACCGCGCCGAGCGCTCAGGCACCTCCCAGGTGGAGAAGGGCACCGCCGGCTTGCCGTGCTTCCGCCGGGTGAACCGCTCCTCTTCGGCCGCGGCCACCACTCGGCCGTCGACCACCAGCGCTGCAGCCGGATCATGAAAGACGGCGTTTATCCCTAAGATGCGCAGGATCAACCCCCTCCCCGCACAACGAACGCCGGCTTTGCTCGCCGGCTGCCTACGAGAACCTCTTTCCCTGGCCGATCATAGAAGTAACTTCTCTCAAGAGAATTACCTTCCTGTAATTCGAATCCGTGGATTAGACCCCGGTATTTGCGGGAACACAAGGCCGCTGTGGACCCCAACTGTCCTGTTGGCGTCGTGGTCGCCACCAGAAACCGTGCTGAGGGGCTATCGGAGATTCTCCAGCACCTGCTCAACCTTCCCGAACAGCCGCCGGTGGTGGTGGTCGACAACGCGTCCACCGACGGGTCGGCCGACCGGGTGGAGAAGCGGTATCCCGGGGTGACAGTGCTGCGGCTGGAAAAAAACCTCGGAGCGGCGGCCCGAAACGAGGGCGCCGCCGCCCTGTCGACGCCGTACGTCGCCTTCTGCGACGACGACTCGTGGTGGGCGCCCGGGTCGCTGGCGAGGGCGGCAGCGCTCTTCGAGCAGCACCCCAGGGTCGGGCTGCTCGCCGCCCGGGTTCTCGTTGGAGCGGACGAGCGGGTGGACCCGACCTGCGAGGTGATGGCCAACAGCGCTCTCGGCTTCCCGCCCGAGCTTCCCGGTCCGCGGATCCTCGGGTTCATCGCCTGCGGGGCCGTCGTGAGGCGGGAGGCCTACCTCGACGCCGGGGGCTTCAACTCGCATTTCGGAGTGGGTGGCGAGGAGGACCACCTTGCGCTCACTCTCGCCGCACGGGGGTGGGACCTGGCTTACGTGGAAGAGCTGGTCGTTTACCACCACCCATCCCCGATCCGGGACAAAGGGGCCCGGCTGGAGATCGTCACCCGCAACTCCCTGTGGACCACATGGCTGCTGCGCTCGGGCGGAGAGGTTCTCCGCCAGACCGCAGCGGCGCTGCGGAAGGCCGCCGTCGACGAAAGGTCCCGGCGTGGGGTTTGGCAGGCGGTCCGCGGGCTTCCCTGGGTCTTCAGGCAGCGGCGACCGCTGCCGGCGGGAGTCGAGCAGATGGCCCGCGCCCTGGCGGAGCGCTAGGGGCCCCTACTGCTTCGGAGCCGGCTCCAGGTGGGCGACTCGCACCCGGGTGACCTCGTCGAGCAGCTCAGGGCCGTAGCCGAAGCCGGATCCCGAGGCCCTGTGAGGTGAAGCCGCACCGCCCGGGGCTCCGCCGAACGCGGCGTTGATCTTTACGGTTCCGACCTCGAGCTCCCGGATGGCCCGCTGGGCGTGCTCAAGGTCCGGCGTCAGGACCACCGCCGCCAGGCCGTAGTTCGTCTCGTTCGCCGCCTTCAGCGCCTCGTCGAAACCGTCGACTACCATGACCGCCGCGACCGGGCCGAAGGTCTCCTCCTCCACGACTGCCATCCCGGGGCGAACGCCGACCAGCACGGTGGGCGGGTAGAAGAACCCGGGCCCCTCCAGCCGGTGGCCCCCGCAGACCAGCTGAGCCCCCTCGGCAACCGCCTCGGTGACGTGCCGGTGGACGATGTCGAGCTGCCGCTGGTCGATGAGCGGTCCCATCTCCGTGCCGGGGTCCGAGCCCGGACCGACCCGTCGGTTCTTCGCAATCTCCACCAGCTCCTCGACGAACTGGTCGGCAACGTCCCGGTGCACGTAGATGCGCTCGACCGAGGTGCAGATCTGGCCCGCGTTGGCGAAACACCCGACGGCTGCCTGCTCTGCCGCCCAGGCCGGGTCAACTCCGGCATCCACAATCATCGGATCCTTGCCGCCCAGCTCCAGGATCGCCTTGGACCCCTTCTCAGCGCACGCGGCGGCCACCTGGCGGCCGGTTGCCACCGAACCGACGTGTACCACCACATCCACCCCCGGGTCGGCCACCAGCTCGGCCCCCACGGCGCCGTCCCCCACGGCCAGCTGCAGAACGCCCTCGGGCAGCTCCTGGTTCAGTATCCGGATCACCTCCGCCGTCGAGAGCGGGGTCTTCTCACTTGGCTTGCACACCACGGTGTTGCCCACCACCAGGTTGGCCGCGATCTGGGCACAGGCGATGGCCACCGGGTCGTTCCACGGCAGGCAGAGCGCCGCCACCCCGCGAGAGACGAAGGTCATGAGGTCGGTGGAGTTCCAGTTTCCCTGCAGGCTCCGCCCCCGGTGCAGCGGCCCAAGCTCGGCGTACTGCTCGATGGCAGAGATGCCCGCTTCGACCCCGCCCCGGGAATCGCCCAGCGGCTTGCCGCCCTCCTTGGTCTGCAGGAGCGCGATCTCGTCGATGGCGTCCCGAAGCCGCCGGGCGCCCGCCTTGAGCGCCGAGGCCCGGTTGGCGGGGGAGGTGCGGGTCCACGAGGGATATGCGTTACGTGCGACGGTGACGAGCTCCCGCGGCTCGCTGACCTCCAACGAGTCGACCAGCTCGCCCGTCGCCGGGTCGAAAACGTCTAGCTTTTGCATGCGTTTG
>DATAAN010000267.1:0-4800 GCA_036260105.1 Actinomycetota bacterium | reverse complement strand
GGACGACGTCGAGTTCCTGGACACTCTGCGGCTGGACCTGTTCGCCGACGAGGTGTTCGTGTTCACCCCCAAGGGTGAGGTGATCGAGTTGCCGAAGGGCGCTACGTCCATCGACTTCGCCTACGCCATCCACACCGAGGTCGGCCACCACTGCACCGGGGCGCGCATCGACGGGCGGCTGCTGCCGCTGTCGCACCAGCTGGCGTCGGGGGAGACGGTCGAGGTCCTGACCTCGAAGACGGGCAGCCCGAGCCGCGACTGGCTGGACATCGTCGCCACTCCGCGCGCCCGCACCAAGATCAAGCAGTGGTTCACCGTTCAGCGCCGGGAGGAGGCGCTGACCGAGGGCAAGGACTACCTCACGAAGTCGCTCCGGAAAGCCGGCCTGCCGGTGCAGAAGATGGTGGCCGACGGGTCGCTGGAGGCGCTGGCGATCGACATGAAGTACCCCAGCCTGGAGGCGCTTTACGTGTCGGTGGGGGAGGGGCGGATCTCGGCGAACACGGTCGTGCGCCGGTACATCCGCAACCACCAGATCGCGCCGCAGTCGGTCGCCATCACCGACCGTGCGCCGGTCAAGATGGAGCCCAAGCCCACCTCGGCCGTGCTGGTGGAGGGGTCGCCGGACATCTGGACGAATCTGGCCCGCTGCTGCATGCCGGTACCGCTGGATCCGATCATGGGGTTCGTTACCCGGGGCCGGGGAGTGTCGGTGCACCGGGTCGACTGCCCGAACGCGATTAGCCTGGCGGAGGGGACGTCCCGGATGATCGGGGTGAAGTGGAACCCCCGGGTATCGGGCACTTTCTCGGTGGAGATCCAGATCGAGGCGCTGGATCGGCCGGGACTGCTGCGTGACGTGACCGCAGCCGTGTCGGACACCGGCACCAACATCGTCAACGCCTCGATGAACGTCGGAAGCGGGCACGCCAACATCCGCTTCACCTTCGAGATCAACGCCCCGTCGCAGCTGATCACGATCATCAACCTGGTCAACCGGGTCGAGGGCGTCTACGAAGCCCGCCGGGTCACCCCCAGAGCCCTTACCCCCTCTTAGCCGGAGTGCGCCTCGTCTTGCAGAGGGTGTCCTCTGCGTCGGTGCAGGTATGGGGCCAGGTGGTCGGTGAGATCCGGCGGGGCATCCTGGTCCTGGCCGCGGTGGCTTCCGACGACACGCCGGAGACCGCCGCCAAAGCGGCCCGCAAGGTGGCGGAGCTCCGCATCTTCAAGGACATGGAGGGCAAGATGAATCGCTCCGTGGCCGAGGTCGGCGGAGAGGTGCTGGTCGTCTCACAGTTCACCCTGCTAGGCGACACGTCGAAGGGACGCCGACCGTCGTACGTAAAGTCGGCGCCGGGGGAGGTGGCCGAGCCCCTGATCCAGGAGCTGGCCGACCAGCTGAGGGCCCTCGGCCTGAAGGTATCGCAGGGCCGCTTCGGCGCCGACATGCAGGTGCATCTGGTGAACGACGGCCCAGTGACGCTGATCCTCGACGTCTAGAAGTGCAGAAGGAGCCCGCAAGGCGGGCTCCTTCTTGCTTCGATCAACTGTCCTAGCTGCCGAAAGAGTTGAACGCCTGGCCGGAGTCGACGGCTGTCGGTCCCTTGCGCTGGTCGTGCGGCACAAAGACCTGGGTGGTGCCGGTGCAGGCGCCGCCGTCGGCGTCCGCCGCCGAATAGCTGATGGCGTAGACCCGGCCGTCGCCGTTTCCGGCCCGTTCCGCCCGCAGGGCGACCTGGTTCGACGCTGCGCCGGCCACGGCGTCCGGTGCCGTGTCGCCGTCGCCCAGCCCGTTGACCGCCTCGTCCTGGGTCACTCCGGTGACCGAGACCGTTACCGGTCCCCCCTCCGGGTCGGAGCCGCCGCTCAGGGTCACCGTGCTGAGCGTGTGGTTCGCCGGTCCGATGGCCGACGTGTCGGACACAACGGAGCTGCAGTCCGGAGCGTCGTTGACGGACTGAACGGTGATGTCCACGGTCGCCACGTTGGAGTCGCTCTCACCGTCGCTGACCTTGTAGGTGAACGAGTCGGAGCCGTTGAAGTCCGCGGACGGCGTGTAGGTGAACGACCCGTCGGAATTGAGGGCCACGGTGCCGTTGGCTGGACCGCTGACCAGGGTTGCCGCCAGCGGCTCCCCTTCGGCATCGCTGTCGTTGGCCAGCACGCCCGGCGCCGTGACGTTGAGTGGGGTGTCCTCGCTGGTCGAGTAGGCGTCGTTCGTTGCGGCCGGCGGCCGGTTGGGGATCACTCCGGTGAAGTTGAAGACGTTGTCGTTGTAGTCCCGGTCACCCCCGCCGAGAAGGTCTTCGAAGCCGACCTTCGCCGTGCCGGTCCCGGTCTGCTGCACCGACGCGTGAGCGATGTTGTCCGGGTTCCTGCTCGCGGGCCCCATGTAGAAGGTCTGCCGGCTGTTGCGTACGTAGATGCAGAAGACGAGCTCGGTTCCTTCGGGGAAGGAGCCCAGGTTCACAACCCTGCCCACCTCGGTGTTCAAAGCGATGAAGTTGCTCGAGTCGGCGACCCCGCTCCCGGGGCTGCACAGATGAAGCTCGCTGACCAATCCAGCCGTTGCCGGCATGACCTGTACGGTTACCTCTCCGCCGGTTCCGAAGAGCTGGCCGCCCACGGTGCCGAACTCGGGGACTGCGATCACCGGCTGAGCCGCCCCCAGCAGGCTGGCGGCGATCAGCAGACCGCTGAGCAGGCCCCTGATCGATTTCCTCGACGACGAATACGCGGTTCGGCCGCTCGACTGGAATTTCATTGATCCTCCTGTGGGTTGGCAGGTCTTCCGGAGAAGGCCTTGGGTGTCACGGGAGCCGTACTTCGGCTCATCCCACACGGATCATTTCCGAGTCCCGGTCCGGCGCGATATGGGGGCTGCACCACAGTTTTGCTACGTGTTGGTACCCCGCCGACCGGGGAGTTTCGTAAGTTCGCCGGCCCTGCGGACAGCCCGCCGGCTGCTCTAGCTGTCGCTGGGGGGCCGCTGCATCGCGGTGTCGTCGAGCGACTCCGGTTCCTCGCCGCCAGTCTGCAGACTGGGCGCATCCGTCCCCGCGCTTACGCCTTCGGGGGTCTGCTCGTTGAGCTCGTCCGGTCCCTGTTCCATGTCGTTCCTCCCGTCCAGTCGTCTTGAGTGCGGTCGGATGATCTGATTTCCTCGCACGGTCAAAAACTAATCCGGCGGGTCGTCTCGCTCAGGCGAAGAAGCGGCCAGCCGGATTACTGGTGAGCCATCCGACTGCCGGCCGGGTCACCGTCAACTCCCGGCGCCTTCCACCGGGAGTTGACGGTACCTGTGGGTCTCTACGACACCCGCAACTCCCCGGTGTGCATGCCCTTGGTGATGTGCGGGGCGAAGTCACCAAGGAAGTCGGGAATCGCGCAGATGAACGCGTACGTCCGTCCTTCAGCTATCTCGAAGGTAGCGCTTGCGTCCTCACCGGGCTTGATTGCAACACCACTCAGGAATTTGGCAGGCGGCGGCCCCTGCTGCTGTCGATGCCATGCGACAACGTCATCGATGGTCTTTCCCGAAGGAATCTCGACGAGGTTTATTTCGTGAAGCTGCTTCCCGCCGTTGCTGATCCGGAGTTCGTTGGTGCCTGCCTTCAGCGTTGGATCGCCGTCGAATGCAAAGTCCACGGCTTCCAGCGTTCCGTCGCCCTCGGCTATGGTCCCTTTCTCCCCGGAGCTGACCGTTATCTCCTTGACCATGCCCTTCGCAGCGTGCGACACGCCGTCCGGAGACGGGATCGCGCAGTAGAAGGCGTACTTCCCCTCGGACAGGTTCGCAGTCGCGGTTGTGCTCGTTCCCGGGTCGCCGGTCGCTAGTCCGCCCTCGTCCTCGAAGGGTGGAGGTCCGGCAGGCGCTGCACCCGGAGAGGGAGGCGGACCGGCAAGTGCAGCCTTGACGACGTCGAACGTGGCACCCTCCGCGATCCTCGCAAAGCCTACGAAGTGCGGCTCCTTACCCCTGTTCGAATAGTCGAAGGTGACGAGGCCACCCTGGATCGTGTCCGGCATCTCGAAGTTGTAGTCGACGGCTGCGATGTCGATTCGGTTCTCGGATCCCTGCGCCTCGGACGTCCGGGACGTCTCGTTGGTCTCGCTGGATCCGCCGTTATCTCCACAGGCGACCAGCGACGTGGCACCGAGCAGCAAGGATATTGCGGCGGTACGGCCTCGTTTCATTCTCTACTCCTTCTAAGGGGGCCTGCGGAACGGACAGTCCAAATAGACATTGCAATGTAGACAGTCAATGTAGAAGAAGCAAGTCGTCATGCACTTGCTCGGCAGCTGCTACCGGATGACCGCCGAGGGGGTCGAGAAGCACCGCGGCGTTCTAGCGACGAAGGAGCCGATGCTCTGGTCGAATCCGGGCCATTACGGCGCTGTGCCGTCGAGCCTGCCAATGGGACTGCCACGCTGACGGCCGGGGCTTCTTCCGGCGACTTCCTACTGCGGTCGGACGGGAAGGGAAAGAGGGTAGGTCAGTTGTGCAAGGCGGAAGGAAACCCCGGCGCTCTAGCCGGCACGGGAGGCAGTGCGGCGGCGAACCCTAGCTTTCTTCGCCCTCGTCGCCGAACATCCACTCCAGGTGCTCAACCGTGTCGGACGGGCCTATGAGGATCAGGCGGTCGCCGGACTCCATCATCGTTCGCCCTCCAGGCCGGTAGATCCACCGGCCCCGCCGGCTGAAGGCCAGGGGGGTCATGCCCCGGAGGTCCAGCTCGGCAAGGGACCTCCCCTCCGCCGGCGAACCGTCGTGGAGCGTCACCTGCATGACCACGTCCT
>DATAAN010000266.1:0-20689 GCA_036260105.1 Actinomycetota bacterium | reverse complement strand
TTCAGCACCTGGGCCGCGTCCATGCCGTCCGGACGATCACTGATAGAAGACGCTTACCCGCCCGATGGAGGCGGCGGGAAGCTGAGGGCTCTCGGCTCCGGTGAATGCGGCGCCGTCCGAAGTGCGACGCCGCACCGGCTTGAGGGTGACCTTCAGCCGGCTCTCGTCCCAGGCTCCGCTCTCCTTAAGCGCCCGGTAGAGGTCGGTGATGTCGAAGACGAAACGGAGCCCTTCTTGATGGTCGCTCTCCGGATCGCTCGCTTCGGCTGCGCCGAAGAGGCTTACGTGCCCGACGTGGTAGTTGTCCTCGGTGGTCTCGTCGTCGTCGGGGATGTTGACGTACACGGAGTAGTTGGTCCCGACGGGTCCCTCGGCGGTGACCTGCTCCACATTCAGGTAGACCCGGTCGGGCTCCGCGGACGCGTCCCGAAACGCAGTGGCTCCGCCAAGGGAGATCTGGGTCTCAACCGTGTCACCGGAAAGGCGTACCGGCTCCTCCGTGGCGCCTGCGAGCTCGACCGGACGATCGGCCGGCGGTTCCTCGGTCATGTCGGCGAAGCCTTCCGGCCGCGGAGGAATCGGCAGTCGCGGAATTTTGAAGATCGGGATGAACGGGATCTTGAACACCGGACCGGAGAACTGGTCGTACACGTAGCTCAGCTGGTTTTTGGTGTCGACAACTCCACCAGAAGTCTGCGTTACGTCGGCGCCCGACGTGTTGCGGAAGTGGAACACCTGGTTCGTCGTCCAGGCGGCATCGGTGGGGTTCTCCCGGCTAGGGTTCGTCTGCCTGTCCCAAACCTCCCACAGCCGGTCGATGTTGCAGTGGTGTAGCCAGAAGATGGGATCCAGGCCGGCCGTGTCGAATGCCCACATAAAGCCGCCGACCTCGCCGTGCACGGTGTTGTGGGGCACATTCTCAAGGGCGCCGTTGATTCCCCCTCCGTGATGGAAGCCGGTCTGCGGGCCGCCGAACCCGCCGGTGTTGGCCGGTCCGGCGTCGCCACCGGTGAAGTGATGCTTGGCCAGTGCCGCGGTCGGAGTAGTCACTCCTTCGGGACCGTCTGGCATCGCGGAACCGTCGTTCATAAGCCGCCCGGGGACGAACAGCGGGTTGGGGTCTCCGTCCGGAGTGGTTTCCGCCCTGAAGGCAGGAGGAATCGTGTTGGTTGGAGTTCCCCGGTCGTAGTTCCAGTAAGGCAACGCCCAGTTGGACTTGGTCTTGTCGTCCACGTTCGGGCTGCTCTTGATGGCTGCCCGGCAGATCAGCTCGAACCAGTACAGGTACATGCGGTGCCAGGGCAGGAAGTACCAGCTGCGGTGCTGACAGGTGTTCAGCCACTGGTCGGTTTGCGCATGGCCGTGGATACCCGCCTGATACGCAAGACTCGTCGGATCGGTATCCTGCCTGGCCTTCATGATCCGGATGGCCTCGGCGTAGGCACGGGTTACCGGGTGCCACTCCTGCTGCTCCTCGAGCTTCCAGATGTCCCGTCGGATCCGGACCGCCTGCTTGAGCGGCGGCAGCTTCAGGCCCGGAACAACCTCCGGCCTAGGCCTTATGGATCCCAGGATCTGCTCTCCACTGTTCATTGCTCCCTCCGTTCTCGCCAACGGCACATAAACCCGGACTCCCAACGATGAGTCAACGTGCAACAGAGGGAAAGGGGCGTTGTCGCTCATATTTCTCTACGAAGTGCTCGAGTGGCCTGGGCACTTACGGAAGATCTTTGGCTCGCTAGAGGCCTAGATAGTGTTCCAGGCCGACCGTCAGCCCGGGGTGGTCCGCAATCCGGCGGATGCCCAGGATGACGCCGGGCATGAACGACTTCCGATCGATGGAGTCGTGGCGGATGGTGAGGATCTGGCCCGGTCCGCCGAATATGACCTCCTGGTGAGCGACCAGTCCCGGCAGGCGCACGCTGTGGACGTGAACACCTTCCTTCTCGGCGCCCCGGGCGCCGGGAAGGTTCTCCTTGAGGGTTCCCGGCTGCTTCGCCGGCTGGGTCCTGCGGCCCCGAAGGATGCCCTCGACCGTTTGAAGGGCGGTGCCGGATGGCGAGTCCATCTTTCCGCTGTGGTGCAGCTCGATCACCTCGGCGTCGGGCATCCAGGCGGCTGCGATCTCCGAGAACTTCATGGCAAGGACCGCGCCGATGGCGAAGTTGGGGGCGATGAGGACGTTGCCCTCGCACTTGGGGGCCAGCTCACGGATTTCCTGGACACTGTCGGGCGGCAGGCCGGACGTCCCAACCACGACGTGGATCCCATTCTTGATGCACCACGGGATGTTCTCGGCGGCTGCAGCGGCGTTGGTGAAGTCGACTGCTACCTGGACGCCCTCTTCGACCAGGGCGTCCATGCTGCCCAGGTCGACGTCGACCTCCTCGGTTAGCTCGAGGTCGGGCTCCGCCTCCACCGCGGCGCATACCTCCCGGCCCATGCGGCCGTTCGCGCCCAGGACGCCGACGCGTATCATCGCCGGCTCTAGCCGGCTGCCGGCCAGTCCGCGAAGTCCTCCTCGCGGAACGGGCCGATGGCGGTGAGGATCCGGCTCTCCGGCTGCAGGAGCTCCTTGGCTACCATGGAGACGTCTTCGAGCGTCACCTCCTCGACACGGGCGAGAATCTCGTCGATCGACAGGATCTCGCCGCCGACGATCTCCGACTTGCCGAGCCGGGTCATCCGTGACGCCGGGTCCTCCAGCGTCAGCACCACTGCCCCCTTCATGTGACCTTTCGCCCGCTGCAGCTCGGCCTCCGTTACGCCGGACTCCAGCATCACGTCCATCTCCCTGGTGATGAGCTTGACGACCTCCTGGGCGTTGCCCGGTGCGGTGCCGGCGTAGATGCCGTAGGCGCCCGTCTCGGTGAACAGGTTGCGGTAGGAGAAGACGGAGTAAGCGAGTCCCCGAATCTCCCGGATCTCCTGGAACAGACGGGACGACATGCCGCCCCCGAGCAGGGTGTCGAGCACTCCCCAGGCGAACCGCAGGGGATGCCGGCTGGGATAACCCAGCCCCCCGACGATCAGATGGGCACCCTCGGTGTGCCGGTTGAGGATTCGCAGACGCTGCTTCGGCGCCGGCTCGACGGTCTGCCGGGTGAAACGCTCCCGGCTGCTGCCGAAGGCGTCTCCGACCCGGCGGACGACGTCGTCATGGTCCACGTTGCCGGCGGCGGCCACGACGATGTTGTGCGAGCGGTAGTTGTCCCGATGGAAGGCTCTAAGCGCCTCCTGGTCGATGGATGCCACCGTCTCCACCGTCCCCATGACCTCGCGGCCGAGGGGGTGCTCTTCGAACACGGTCTCGGCGAAGAAGTCGTGGATCAGGTCCTCCGGCGTGTCCTCGAGCATGGCGAGCTCCTCCAGGATCACGTTCCGCTCGGCCTCGATGTCGGGCGCGGCGATGATCGAGTTCTGGATCATGTCGCTCAGCACCTCCGCCGCCATCGGCAGGTCCCTGTCCAGCACGCGGCCGTAGTAGCAGGTGTACTCCTTCTCGCTGAACGCGTTTGCCTCGCCTCCGACCGCGTCGAAGGTCTCGGCGATGTCCCGCGCGCTACGGGTATGGGTTCCCTTGAACAAAAGGTGCTCCAGGAAGTGCGAGGAGCCCTGGAGGGCGGCCGGCTCGTCCCGGGACCCCACACCCACCCAGTACCCGAGCGCGACCGACCGGACCTCCGGCATACGTTCCGTGATGACCGTCAGTCCGCTCGGCAGGACCGTTCTCTCGAACGGCCGCTGGGGTGTTGTCAGTGGCGGGAACCTCTTCCGGCCGGACGCCGCTCGCGACGGTCTCCGCCGTCCCGGTCACGCCGAGGGCGGTCGCCGCCCCCGCCGGGTCGCGACGGGCGCGGGTTCTTCGCCTCGTAGTCGGCGGGAAGCTCCGCCACCCGGGGCGGGAGGTTGACCGGGGTGAGCGAGATCTTGCCCCGGGAGTCGATCTCCGTGACCTCGACCTCCAGGGTGTCACCCTCGCTCAGCACGTCCTCCACCCGTGCCAGGCGGATGTCGCCGCCCAGCTTGGAGATGTGGACCAGGCCGTCGGTTCCGCCGGTCAGGTTGACGAAGGCGCCGAAGTCGACGATCTTCACCACCCTTCCCTGGAAGCGCTCCCCGACCTCCGGAATCTTCGGGTTGGCGACCTCCTCGATCATCCGGCGAGCCTCGTCGGCCGCCGACTGCTCGACCGCACCGATCCGGACCGTACCGTCGTCCTCGATGTCGATCTGCACGCCGGTGAGGGCGACGATCTCGTTGATCCGCTTGCCCTTCGGGCCGATGACCTCGCCGATCTTGTCGACCGGGATCTTGATCGCGACCACCCGGGGGGAGTTCGGGTTGAGCTCGGGCCTGGGGGCGGGAAGTACCTCGGCGATCTTGCCCAGGATGTAGAGGCGAGCGTCCCGAGCCTGCTTCAGGGCGGCCGCCAGGACGTCGGACGGAATGCCCGAGATCTTGGTGTCCAGCTGCAGGGCGGTGATCATGTTCTCCGTGCCGGCAACCTTGAAGTCCATGTCGCCGTAGGCGTCCTCGGCTCCCAGGATGTCGGTCAGCGTGACGAACTTGCCGCCCTCGCTGATCAAGCCCATGGCGATGCCGGCCACCGGCGCCTTGATGGGGGCTCCGGCGTCCATGAGGCAAAGGGTCGAGGCGCAGACGCTGGCCATCGAGGTGGAGCCGTTGGAGCTCATCACCTCGCTGACGACCCGAACCGCGTAGGGGAACTCCTCCGGGTCCGGGATCACCGGCAGCAGGGCCCGCTCGGCGAGTGCCCCGTGACCGATCTCACGCCGCTTCGGACCGCGCATGAAGCCGGTCTCCCCGGTGGAGAAGGGCGGGAAGTTGTAGTGGTGCATGTAGCGCTTCGACTCGGCGACGCCGAGGTCGTCCAGCTGCTGCTCCATCTTCAGCATGCCGAGCGTGACGGTCGACAGCACCTGGGTCTGCCCCCGGTTGAACAGGCCGGTTCCGTGTACCCGCGGGATGAGTCCCACCTCGCAGGAGATTGGACGGATGTCGGTGAGTCCCCGGCCGTCGATACGGACGCCCTCGTCGATGATCCGCTTGCGGATCGTCGCCTTGGTGAGCTTCTTGAACGCTGCCTTGATGTCGGCCGCCTGCTCAGGGTAGTCGGCGGCGAGCGCCTCCTGGACCTTGGCACCCAGCTCGTCCTGCTTCATCTCACGCTCTTCCTTGTCGGCGATGGTGAGGGCCTGCGCGAGCTCGGCGCCGATGGTCTGCTTGACCCGGTCGTAGAGGGCCTCGTCGCCGTCGCCGGCGATCACGAAGTTCTTGCGGTTCTGCTTGCGGCCGGCCTTGCCGACCAGCTCGTCCTGCAGCTCGATCGCCTCGAGGATCCACTGCTTCGAGGCCTCCAGGCCCTGGGCGACCAGGTCCTCGTTCATCTCGGGTGCGCCCTCGGCAACCAGCTCGAGGGCGATCTCGGTGGCTCCGGCTTCGACCATCAGGACGTCGACGCCGCCATCGGCGCTGCGCCGGCCGGCGACGACCATCTCGAAGGTCGCCTCCTCGCCCTGGTCCCAGGTCGGGTTCGGGACCCACTCACCGTTCAGGTGGGCGACCCGCACGGCTCCGATCGGTCCCTCGAACGGGATGCCCGAGAGCATCAGAGCCATGGACGAGGCGTTGATTGCCAGGATGTCGAAGGGGTTCTCCATGTCGACGCCGTTGACGATCGCAACGACGTGCACGTCATTGCGGAAGCCGTCGGGGAAGCATGGGCGGAGCGGCCGGTCGATCAGGCGCGCGGTAAGCGTCGCCCGCTCGGAGGCCTTGCCCTCACGGCGGAAGAATCCGCCGGGAATCTTGCCCGCGGCGTACATCCGCTCCTCGATGTCAACGGTCAGCGGGAAGAAGTCGGTCCCCTCGCGGACGCTGCTGGCGGCGGTCGCCGCCACGGTGATGGTGGTCTCGCCGATCTGGGCAAGCACGGCGCCGTCGGCTAGTTGTGCGATGCGCCCGGTTTCGAACTTGACGACCGGCTGGCCGATCTTGCGTTCGACGGAATGAATTTCGCTCATTGTTCCTCCACTTTGGAATGGCGGGAGGAGGAGCCTCTTCTTCCAGTTGTCAGTGGTGAGAGCTCAACTGTTGCTTAAGCACTCGCAACTGATAACTGGTGCGGGGGACCCTTCTCCCGGTGTCTCGCAGCGCCGTCAAGGCGCCGCCTTTTAGGGTTCTAGAAGGCCCTCACTTTCTGAGAAGCGGTTGCTATCGACGCAGCCCCAGGCTTTCGATCAGAGATCGGTAGCGCTCGACGTCTTCCTTTTTGAGGTACTCCAGCAGCCGCTTACGCCGCCCGACGAGGCGAAGAAGGCCCCGGCGGGAGGAGTGGTCGGACTTGTGGGTCCTCAGGTGCTCCGTGAGCTCGGCGATGCGCTTGGAGAAGATTGCGACCTGAACCTCGGGGGAACCGGTGTCGCCGTCAGACCGGCGATGGTCCGCGATGATCTGAGCCTTGCCTGTGGAGTCGAGTGCCATAGAACCTTCTGTTCGAGCGCAGGGCGATACCCCGCCTAGCTGCTGGTAGTTCTTTCGATATTAGCTCAAATGCGTCGCCGTCGCGGTTCGGGGGTGCGCCTTTCGACGAATCCACCGGCTCACCCCCTCCCGCACGAGGGTGATCACACCTGCGCCAGCCGTCCGGATCCGTGACCAACGAGCTCGGGGACCTCGCTTCGGGCCCCTCCGGCCTCCAGAAACCGCCGGATGGAGTTTGCGATGCCCCGGGGGTGACGCAGCCACGGCAGGTGGCCACCCGGCAGCACCTGGAGCTCGGCATTGGGCATGATGTCGACGGCTCGGCGACCGACCTGCGGACTTCCGAACTTGTCGTTCTCGCCCCAGACGAACAGGGTCCTCTGACGAACCCGGGCCAGCTCGTCGGCCCCCAGATTGAAGCGGGTGCCGGTCAAGCGCACAACCGATTCGAGCAGGGTGAACCAGGCGGCTCCGCATGCAGGGTTCTGCTCGTAGGCGATATAGGCGTCAATCGCACCGGGGATGTCCTCGATGGTGTTGCCGTCCCCCATTCGCTCCCACACCTGCAGCACCTGCTCCCTCGACGGAGGCTGCATCCTGGCGAGCCACTGGTTCAGCCGGCGGACCCCCATCAGACGCAAACCGAACGGCGCTCCCGAGTCCAGGAGCACCGCCGGGCAACCGAGCTGAACTATCGAGGAGACGCGCTCGGGACGGTCCAGCGCCAGCCAGAGAGTCCACAGGCCGCCCATGGAGTTCGCTACGACGGACACCGTGTCCAGGCCGAGCTCGTCCAGCGTCCCTTCCAGGAACGAGACCGCGTGGCGCCGGAGGTCCATGTCCCGGGAGTAGAGAAACGGGTCGCTCAACCCGCACCCCGGGCGGTCGACGGCGAACATCTTGTAGCCGTCGAGTTCCGCCATCAGGGGAGCCCACATGGCCGCGAAGGATCCCCCGCCGTGGACGAGGAACAACGGGTCTCCCTCGCCCTGTTCGAGCACACGAGCCCTGATCAGCGGCTCACGCAGCTGCACTCGCCTGTCCCGGGGCCGGAGCCCGTGCTGCTCCAGCAGGTTTCGCTCGGCATCTTCGAATCGCATCGCTTCCCACATCGCCTGGTCCCTTTCCGCTCGACTTGACGCTGTGTCAATGTACTTGACATTGTGTAAAGTATGCGAGACTTTACTTCGTGTCAAGTGGCTATCCGAGAACTCGCCGAGCGATCCTCGAAGCGACCAGACAGGTGCTCGCGGAGTCCGGGATGAACTTCCGGCTGGAAGACGTGGCGCGTGCGGCCGGCGTCTCACGGCAGGCGGTCTACCTGCATTTCGGGTCGAAGTCGGGCCTACTGGTTGCTCTCGTCACGTTCGTCGACGAATCCGAGGGCCTTCACGAGCTTGCAGCCCGAGTCTTCGAGCACGAAAGCGTGGTCGACCAGCTGGACGGGTTCGTTGACCTACAGGCCGAGTACACCCCCCGCATCTATGCGATCGCCCGCGCCCTGGATCAGGCCCGTCGCGTCGACGAGGCTGCTGCGGCGGCGTGGAACAACCGCATGGAAGACCGGAAGACGGCGTGCCGGGGGATCGTCGGGCGCCTCAAGGACCAGGGAGTGCTCCATCCCGAGTGGAGCGTGGAGGACGCCGTGGAGCTCCTCTTCGTCCTCACCTCCATCCGGACGTGGGAGGACCTCATCGTCGACGCCGGATGGTCGAAGGACCGCTACGCCGCGGCCCTCCGGCGAGCGGCTCGCCAGATTGTGCTGGCCCCGGCACAGCGCCGGAACTAGGAAAACGCCGGGCCGGAAGTCAGAGTGCGCCCGAGCATTACGCCTCGCTTCCGTCCTTTCCACAGCTTGGTGATCGGGTGGAACGCTTACTAAGGGATGTAACAGAAGGACTAACTTGGCAACAAAGGTCGACCCACGTAACGGCTTGGCCTACACTGGCACGCATGGCTAAGAAGCTCTCCCGGCTGGCCGTCGTCTTCACCGTTCTGCTCTGTATGGTCTGGGCGCCTTCCGCTCTGGCCGGGTGCTTCCCAATGAGCTGCAACGATCCCAGCCAGGCCGGCGAAGCATCGCAGGGCGACGGCATCGGCGGCGGAGCCGACTTCGACAACGACAACGGTGGTAACCCATCCCTCGCCGGCAACGACGGCGCGGGGAACTCGTGCACCGGTAGCTGCTCGGCTCCCGGGCCGCCCGGCGCCAACGGGTCAAACTCCGCAAACGGTCGCGACGGCAGCAGCCAGCAGGGTGGCGCCGGAGCGTCCGGGCGCCCCACAGCACCTGCCCCTCCGCCGCCTGCACGGGCTCCCGCTTCCTCTTCCAGCACGCGGCGGAGCACCAGCACGGCCAACAGGTCTACGACGAGCGGAACGACAGGAGTGCTCCCTGAGGTCTCGCCGAGCCCCACCGAGAGCCCCAGCCCCTCTCCGTCCCCGTCCCCGACCGAAAGCCCGTCGCCGACGCCGTCACCTTCCGACCTGGTGGCGGCCCTTGACGACGCAGAGCCGGCTAGCTCGGACGGGTCACTGGTACCGTTCTTCGCAATTGTCGCGGGAGCGATCCTGCTGTTCGTCTACATCCGGAGCCGCCGGCCGCGCGGCGTCCGCAGCATGGGCGGCCGCCGGGGCGGCAGCCACTCCTTCTAGCGGCCGCCCGACCCGAGGATCTGCCGGGCCGCCTCGACGTCCGAGGCGATCGCCTCGTTCAGCGCCTCCACGCTCGGGAAGGCGACGTGGTCGCGAATCCGGGCGGTGAACTCGAACTCCACGTCCTGTCCGTACAGGTCTCCCTCGAAGTCGATCACGTAGGACTCGACGCTCAGCGGGTTCTCGCCGAAGGTGGGGTTCGTTCCCACGCTGATCGCGCTCGGGCGCTTCCGCCCGGCGTTTATCGTGTAGCCGGCGTAGATTCCGGGGCCCGGCACGCACACCTCGGGTGGCGGGTTCAGGTTTGCCGTCGGGAAGCCGAGCCCCCTGCCCCGGCCGGCGCCATGAACCACCTTGCCCGGCAGCCGGTAGGGCCGGCCTAGCGCCTTGGCGGCCCAACGGACGTCGCCTTCGGCAAGGGCGTGGCGGATTGCGGTGCTGGATATCGTCTGGCCGTCGGCCTCGGCCATGCGGGCGCCCTCCACCAGAAATCCCAGCCGGCGGCCGTATGACTTGAGCATCGTGACGTCGCCGCGGGCGAACCTTCCGAACCGGAAGTCGGAGCCGACGACGATCGCCTTCACCGCCAGCTCCTTGACCAGGATGCGTTCGATGAACTCCTCGGGCTCCACCCTCGACAGCTCGGGGGTGAACTGCAGGATCACCACCTGGTCGACGCCGAATCTCTCCAGCAACTCCAGCTTGCCCTCGGGCGTGCACAGTCCCGGAGGGGCGATGCCCCTGAGCACCTTCTGAGGATGCGGCTCGAAGGTGAGAACCGTCGCCAGGGCGTCCAGCTCCCCGGCACGGCGGCGGACCTTTCGGATCAGCGACTGGTGGCCTTTGTGGACCGCGTAGAAGTTGCCGATGGTGACCGCGGTGGGAACGCCGGGCGAGTCCTCCAGCCCCCGGACCACCCTCATATCAGCACCGCCGCCGGCTTCAGGCCCTTCGCCGACCGCCGGTAGACCGCAATGAGGTCTCCGTCGGGCCCGACGATCCCCACCGGGATGCCGGCCGTCATCCCGGCCTCGTGCGGTGGCCGGTCCCCGCTGCGCTTGACCGTCATCAAAGGCAGCTCGCCGAGCCGGCGCGGCGCCTCTGGGGCCTCCAGCTCCCGGCCGTGACTGACGTGATCGAATTCCAGCCCGTCGACCTTCCGCCGGGGAAAGTCCCGCATCGCTTCCAGCATCGGCAGCACACGGGCTTCCGCCGCCTCCCGTCCCATGGCCTCCAGCTCCTCCAGCGCCACCGCCTCCGACTCCCTGAAGGACCCGACCGCCAGGCGGCGGAGGGCCGAGAGGTGGGCGCCGCAGCCCAGCGAGTCTCCCAGGTCGGCGCCGAGCGTCCGGATGTAGGTGCCGCTGGAGCACTTCACGTAGATGGTGGCGGACTGCGTTTCGGGATCGAAATCCTCCACATCGAGCCCGTAGATCCGCACGGTGCGGCGCTCCCGATCGACCTGCTCCCCCCGGCGGGCCGCCTTGTAGAGAGGCTCGCCACCCACCTTGACCGCCGACACCATGGGCGGCAGCTGGCTGATCTCCCCCAGGAAGGCCGACGCCGCCGACCGGATGCGCTCCAGTTCGACGTCGCAGGGCTTCTCCGAGACGACGTCGCCCTCGGCGTCCTGGGTGGTGGTCGTGATGCCGAACCTCACGACCGCCCGGTACTCCTTGGCCGTCCCCTGCAGGAAAGCAAGCAGGCGCGTCGCCTTGCCGATGCCCACGAGGAGCACCCCGGTCGCCGCCGGGTCGAGGGTCCCGGCGTGGCCCACCTTCGAGGTGCCGAAGACGCGCCGCAGCCGGTTGACGACGTCGTGCGAGGTGCAGCCGGCCGGCTTGTCGACTACCACCAGCCCGGACACCGACGCCTCTGAATTCATGGCGACCTTCGGGCCTCCGCCAGGCGCTCCCGGACCAGGGAGACGGCTTCGTCCAGGCTTCCGCGGAAGCTGAAGCCCGCCGCCTTGGTGTGCCCGCCGCCTCCGAAGGATTGCGCCACGGCCGACACGTCGGTGTTGTCCCGGGCCCGCAACGACACCCGCCAACCGCCCTCCGGCCGCTCCTTCAGCAGCAGGGCCACCCGCGCCTCCTTGACCACCTTCAGAAAATCGATGAAGTCCTCGGCGATCTCCAGCCCCTGACCGTCGAGGTCGTCGAGATACAGCCAGCTGTACACGACGCCCTCCTCGAGCTTCGCCCGGCTGAGAACCTTCCCGAGGATGCGCAGCTGGTCGAAAGGCGCCGACTCGAAGATGTTGGCCGCCACCGTCAGGTGGTCCGCGCCGGCGTCTCGGAGCGCGGTTGCCGCCTGCAGCGTCTGCGGCGTGGTGTTGGAGTACTGGAAGCGTCCCGTGTCGGTGACCACGCCGGTGTAGAGAGCCGTGGCGATCTCCGGAGTCACCTTGCCGCCCATCCTCACTATGAGCTCCAGCGCCAGCTCGGCGGAGGAGGCGCGCTCGGCGTCGACCAGGTTGATGTCCCCGTAGTTCGTGTTCGAGATGTGGTGGTCGATGTTGACCTTGGTGCGGGCAGCCAGGAACTTCGGCGTCAACAGGTCCAGGCGGCGGATGTCGCCGCAGTCGATGGCGACGAACACCTCCACCCCGTCCGGCACCTGGTCCGGCTGGACGATCCCCTCCAGCCCGGGCAGGAACGCGTAGTTGTCGGGAATGACGATCTCGGCGCTTCCCCAGCTCATCCAGACCTTGCATCCGAGGCTCTGCAGATGCAGCCCCAGTCCCAGCATGGAGCCGAAGGCGTCACCGTCGGGCGAGACGTGACACGAGATGGCGACCTCGTCCGCCGCCTTCAGTGCCTCGACGGCCCGGTTCCACTCCTCCTCGGGGATCACTTATCCTCTTCCTCCGGCTCCTCCAGCGGCTCGACCTCCGGCGCCTTGGAGACGCCGAGGCCCCGGAGCAGCTCCTCCAGGCGCTGCGACGTCTGGGCTGTCTGGTCCTCCACGATCTCGATGTCGGGCAGCCTGCGCAGCCGCACCTCCCGACCGAGCACCGACCGCAGGTGCGGCTTTGCGTGCCGCAGCGCCTCCAGCGTGTTCTCTCGCTCCTCGTCGGAGCCCATGGCGCTCACGTAGACGTGCGCCACCCGCAGATCCTTCGCCAGCTTGACCCCGGTGACGGTGACGAAACCGACGCGGGGGTCCTTCAGCTCCAGCACCGCCTCACTCAGGACCTCGCGCGCCAGCTCCTCCACCCGGTTCGAGCGGGGGTAGTTCTTAGGCATCCGGCGTCATCACCTCGAAGTTCACGTCCACCAGCTCGATCTCGTAGCGGTTGCGGACGAACCGCTCCACCTCGTGCAGCATCTTCTGGGCGTGGAAGGATGAGTTCGACACACAGGAAACGCCGAGAGTCCCCCTCTGGCGGAGGTCCTGATGGTCGACCTCGGCCACCGCCACGTTGAACTTGGCGCTCAAGGTGCCGATCATGCTCGAAACCACCCGCCTCTTCTCCTTCAATGAGGTGGATCCGGGCACCAGGAAGTCGAACCTGCCGACGCCCACAAACATCAGTACAGCATGGACGGCCTTGTGGCGGCCGTCGAACGACTCCACCGGCTAGGTGCGGGCAACCTCCCGGACCTCGTACGCCTCGATGACGTCACCGATCTTGATGTCGTTGTATCCGGCGATCGTGATGCCGCACTCGTAGCCGAAGGTAACCTCTCGCACGTCGTCCTTGAACCGCCGGAGGCTCGAGACCTCTCCGGTATGGACGACCTTGCCGTCACGGAGCAGGCGAGCCCGCGAGTTCCGGACGATGCGCCCCTCGGTGACGTAGCAGCCGGCGACCACGGCCCTCGGCGTGCGGAACGTCTCCCGTACCTCGGCGGCGCCGATGACGACCTCCTCCTCCAGCGGGGCCAGTAGCCCGTGGGTGGCTTTGGTGATGTCGTCGAGAAGCTGGTAGATGACCTCGTACAGCCGGACGTCCACGCCCTCCTTCTCCGCCAGCTGCCGGGCTCCGGCGTCCGGCCGCACGGCGAAGCCGACCACGATGGCACCGGAAGCCTTGGCCATCCAGATGTCGTTCTCGTTGATCGCGCCGACCGCCTTGCGCTGGATCACGGTGCGCACGAGCGACTGGTCCAGCTTCTCGATGGACTCGCTCAGCGCCTCGATCGCGCCCTGCGAGTTGGCCTTGACGATCAGCTTCAGCTCGGGGATGTCTCCGGTGCGGGCCTTCGATAGCAGCTCCTCCAGGCTCATGGCCTTGCCGCCCTCGGCGAACTCGGCCTGCCGGATCTTGCCCTCACGCTCCTGGGCGACCCGCTTGGCCTCCCGGTCGTCGTGAACCACACGAAACTCGTCGCCGGCCTCCGGGACCTTGCTCCATCCGGTGACCAGGACGGGTTGCGAGGGCCCGGCCTTCTTCACGCTCTTGCCCGCCTCGTCGGTCATCGCGCGCACCTTGCACCAGGCGCCGCCCGAGACGATCGGGTCTCCGACCTTCAGCGTGCCCTTCTGCACGATCAGCGTTGCGACCGGGCCGCGGCCTTTGTCCAGGTGGGCCTCGATGATGACGCCGCGAGCGCCTGCCTTCGGGTTCGCCGTCAGCTCCTGCATGTCGGTGACCAGGTGGACCATCTCCAACAGGTCATCCAGGTTGGTCCCCTGCTTGGCCGAAACGTCGACGAAGACCGTGTCTCCGCCCCACTCCTCCGGGCTCAAGCCATGCTCGGCGAGCTGCTGGCGGGCCCGGATCGGGTCGGCCTCCGGCTTGTCGATCTTGTTGACCGCCACGATGATCGGAACGCCGGCCGCCTTGGCGTGGTCCATGGCCTCGACCGTCTGCGGCTGCACGCCGTCGTCGGCGGCGACCACCAAGATGGCTACGTCGGTCACCTGGGCGCCGCGGGCTCGCATCTGGGTGAAGGCTTCGTGACCCGGGGTGTCCAGGAAGGTGACGGTCCGGCCGTCGGCCGTGTGCACCTGGTAGGCGCCGATGGCCTGCGTGATCCCACCGGCCTCCAGGGAGAGCATCTCCTTCTTACGGAACTGCTGCAGGATCGAGCTCTTGCCGTGGTCGACGTGGCCCATGACGGTGACGATGGGCGCACGCGGAATCAGGTTCGCCGGGTCCTCCGGAGGCTCGGCCTCGCCCTCGTGCTCCTTGGCTTCCTCCTCGACGGAGACGATCTCCACCGGGACGTCCATCTCCTCGGCAACCAGCTCTACCAGCGAGTCCGACAGGGACTGGGTGATGGTCTTCATCTCGCCGAGCAGAAGAAGGGTCTTGATGATGTCGCCGGGTGAACGGCCGAGCTTCTCGGCCAGCTCCTCGACTGTCACTCCATGCGGGACGTGGATCGGACCGGATGCGGGCGCTGCCTCCGAGGGAGCGACCGCTGCCGGAGCCGGCGCCGGGGGCGCCGCCTGCTGGCCCGCATCCGAGTCGGCGTGTACCGGTGACCCGCCCTGCCGCCTGCCGCCACCCTGACGGGAGTCGGGACGTCCACCGCCGCCCCCCTGACGGGAGTCGGGACGTCCACCGCCGGACCGTCCGCTCGGCCGGGCCTGACCCTGCCCGGGCTGGCGGAAGTCGGGCCGGGTGGGACCTTGCTGGCCTCCCGGCCTGCCGCCACCACGGCCCGGCGTTTGCTGGCCACCCGGGCGGGAGACGGGCCTCTGCCCGCCGCCCTGCGCACCGGGGCGCGCTGCTTGGGAAGGACCCGACTGCGATGAGGGAGCCGAGCTCGATGGCCGGCTGCCTCCGGCCGTTGATGAAGGCCGGGGTCCTCCACCTGACGAAGGACGGGTGCCCGGCGCGGCCGATGCCGCCGGGCGGCTGGACGCCGATGCCGCCGGGCGGCTGGACGCCCCCGGCGAAGCCGTGGAAGAAGCCGGGCGGGCAGTTCCGCCGGAGCCTGACGGCGGCTGGGCCGCGGCGGCTGCCGAGCCGGACGGACGGGTGGAGCCGGAGGCCGGCGGCTTGGTAGCCGGCCTGGAAGCCGTCGACGCGGTTGTCTTGGGCCCGGCTCCGTCGCCGTTCAGCGACTTCACAAGGCGCGTGACATCGGCCTCGGACACCGAGGAAGAGTGGCCCTTCACCGGAATTCCGAGCGCGACGAACTTTTCGACTGTCTCTTTTGAGGACAGCCCTAAACGCTTCGCTACCTCATGAACTCTGATGCCTGCCATCTACAACTCCAAGATATCCCACGAACCGGTCTCGGAGGGCGCCCGCCTGCTCGGCAGGCAGCGCCACCCTCAAGGTTCTTGCCAGTGCCCCGCGCTTCAGGGCCAGATCGATGCACGAAACCGTGCGGCACACGTACCCGCCCCGGCCGGGAGCGGTGCCTTTGACGTCAAGGTCAACGCCCCCGGATGTTGCTACGAAGCGGACCAGCGATTCCTTTCCCCGGCGTTTACGGCAGGCGCAGCAGCTGCGCTCAACCGCCAACCGCCGAGCTCTTCCTGTCGGCGCCCGCGTCGCCCTTCGCCTTGGCTGCGTCGGCCGCAGCCTGGCTCTCGCTTCTGATGTCGATCCGCCAGCCGGTCAGCCTCGCCGCCAGGCGGGCGTTCTGGCCCTCCTTGCCGATCGCAAGCGACAGCTGGAAGTCCGGCACGGTCACCTCGGCGGTCTGGGTCTCGGGGTCGATCTGGACCTCCTTGACCTTGGCCGGAGAGAGGGCGTTGGCGACGAACTGGCCGATGTCGTCGGACCACGTGATGATATCGACCTTCTCACCGCGCAGCTCGTTGACCACCATCCGGACCCTAGAGCCCCGGGGGCCGACACAAGCGCCGGTCGGATCCACGTTCTTGTCGTTGGAGGCCACCGCTATCTTCGACCGGTGCCCCGGCTCACGGGCCACCTGCTTGATCTCGACGATGCCCTCTGCAATCTCCGGCACCTCCAGCTCGAACAGCTTCCTGATCAGGTTGGGGTGCGTTCGGGAGCAGACGATCTGCGGCCCCTTCGGGGACCGGCGAACCTCGACTATGTACGCCTTGACGCGCGAGCCGTGGTCGTACCGCTCTCCGGGAACCTGCTCAGCCTGGGGCAGCAGAGCCTCGACGCCTTTGCCCAGGTCGAGGAGCACGTACCGAGGATCGGCCTGCTGGACGATCGCGGTGACGATGTCGCCCTCCCGGCCGGAGTACTCACCGTAGGTGATCTCCCGCTCCGCCTCCCTGATGCGCTGCAGGATGACCTGCTTGGCGGTCTGGGCGGCGATGCGGCCGAAGTCAGGCGGCGTTGCCTCCCACTCCTTGATGACCGTTACCTCGCCGGTCTCCTCGTTCTCCTCGACGTCCTGCGCGTAGACCACGACCTCGCCGGTCCGGCGGTCGATCTCCACCCGAGCCTCGGGGGCTGCCGCCTCCGGGGACCGCTTGTACGCTGCCGCGAGAGCCTGTTCGAGAGCCACCACTACGCTTTCGAACGCGATGCCCTTCTCGCGCTCAACCAAACGGAGAGCATCCATATCTATTGGATTCATCTATCTCTTCCCTTCAACGAACTTCTTCTTGCGGCGACGCGGCATCTCGTCGACCTCGTCAAGCCGGTGCTCTTCCGCCTTGCGCAGCTCCTGTTCCCAATCGACCCACAGATGTGCCTTCTTGACCAACTCGTAGGGGATCTCGACCCTGCCGGCCCCCTGCACGTCGAGGCCGAAGGACTCGTCGCCCGCCTGGGCAAGCGTTCCCCGGAACTGGTTCCTTCCCTGTACCGCCTGCCGGCAGACCACCTTGACCTCCCGGCCGGTGAACCGGTCGTAGTCGGCACGCTTCAACAGCCGACGCTCGAGGCCGGCGGAGGAAACCTCCAGGATGTAGCTGCCCTCAATGACGTCCTCGTCCTCGTCGAGTGCGTCGGAGAGGTCCTTGGAGACCTCGGTGATCAGGTCGAAGTCGACGTCGCCGTCCCGGTCGACCACAACTTCGAGCGTCACATTTCTGCCGGAGCGGCCGAACTTCACCTCGACGAGCTCCACGGAGTGCCGGTCCGCTACTTCCTGACAGATGGCGCGTACCGCGGGGCTCACTTCAAGCCGGGCCAAGGCCACCTCCTCAAGTTGTCCCCGGCACGCGATGTTCCCGGCCGGATCCCTACAAATCCACGTGAAGCAGCCGTTTTGCGTGCTCTGGACGGCAAAACCTGCTCCGTGAAACCAAAAGTGGGCCGGAAGCCCACTTTTTTCAAATCTCTGTGCGCCCAAAACGCTTTGGTAACTCTGTACAAAAAAGTATAAGGCAAGACCGGTTAGCGGCAATCCGATCCGGCCCCTCGAAGGCGCCTCGGAGCGCGCCGTTGAGGCACGGGTTCAGGCGTGTTTCAAAGATGATTTCGCAGCGCTGTTTCCAGTAGCCTACGCAAGCACATTTTTCTAATTTGCCGCGCCCTGAAGGGCTCGGAAGGAGCCCTCGCCGAGGGTTGAATCACTTAAGGAGGTCGAAAGTGGCGGAGGACCGGCAGCTGACGGTTGGGGTGCCAGCCGAAACCTTCCCGGGCGAGGCCAGGGTGGCCTTGGTGCCGGGGGTACTACAGGCGCTGTCCAAGGCAGGAATGAAGACAATCGTCGAGTCGGGGGCGGGCGAAGCGGCCGGCTTCCCGGACTTCCAGTATTCGGACAAGGGCGCCACCGTCGGAAGCCGGGCCGACGCCTTCAACGCCGACGTCGTAGTCCAGGTGCAGACCTTCGGGTCAAACCCCCAGGCCGGCAAGGAGGACCTGCCGCTGCTCAAGAAGGGTCAGGTGGTAATCGGGTTCACCGACCCGCTGGGAAATCCGCAGGGCGTGCAGGAGATGGCCAAGACCGGTGCGACGATCCTGTCGGTCGAGCTGATGCCCCGCATCACCCGAGCGCAGAGCATGGACGTGCTGTCCTCCCAGGCGACCGTGGGCGGCTACAAGGCGGTCCTGGTCGCTGCCGCTGCTCTGCCGAAGATGTTCCCGATGCTGACCACGGCTGCCGGAACCATCCGGCCGGCGAAGGTCTTCGTCATCGGCGCCGGCGTCGCCGGGCTGCAGGCGATCGCAACCGCCAAGCGACTGGGTGCGGTCGTCGAAGCCTACGACGTGCGACCGGCGGTCAAGGAGCAGGTCGTCTCCGTCGGCGCCAAGTTCGTCGAGATGGACCTGGACACCTCGGCCGCCGAGGACAAGGGCGGCTACGCCAAGGAACAGGGTGAAGAGTTCATCCGCAAGCAGCGCGAGCTGATGATGGAGGTCGTCATGCGGTCCGACGTGGTCATCACCACTGCGGCCATCCCGGGCAGGAAGTCGCCGGTCCTGATCACCAAAGAGATGGTCGAGAAGATGCAGCCGGGCTCGGCCATCGTCGACCTGGCCGCCGAGCGGGGCGGGAACTGCGAGCTCACCCGGGCCAACGAGACCCTCCTCGTCAACGGCGTGACGATCATGGGGCCGACCAACCTTCCCGCCACCGTGCCGTATCACGCCAGCTCCATGTACGCGAAGAACCTGGTGACCTTCCTCACGCACCTGGTGAAGGACGGCGCCTTCAAGTGGGACATGGAGGACCAGATCACCGTCGAGACGCTTCTCGCCCGGGACGGCGAGGTTGTCCTGCCCAGGCTCCGGGAGGCGCTGGGGCTGGGAGCCGCCACCGCGGCCACGGCCGAGACGCCGGGCCCGGCACCGGCGGGAACCGCGGAGCTCAAAGTCGGCGCACCGGAGGGAAGCTCCAACGGTTCCGTGAAGTCGGAGAACGCAACCACCTAAGTCAAGTCGTCGACGCTACCCAGGGGGAAATCGCTCCATGGACGAAACGCTTACCAATAGCCTGTACGTCTTCGTACTGGCTGCCTTCCTCGGATATCAGGTGATCAGCCGGGTGTCCGTGCTTCTGCACACGCCGCTGATGTCGCTGACCAACGCCATCGCGGCCATCTCGCTGGTCGGATCGCTGATCCTGGCCGGATCGGCTCAGGCCCCGTACGCCACCGTCATGGGTGCGGTCGCCGTTGCCGCGTCGTTCGCCAACGTCGTCGGTGGATTCCTGATCACGGACCGGATGCTCAAGATGTTCAAGACGAGGGGGCCGGCCAAGTCATGAACTTACTAACCTTCCTGGCAACCGAGGCCCCGGAAGCCACCGGGTCCTCCGGCTCCAACATCGACACCTGGATCGATCTGATCTACCTCATCTCCGCAATCGGCTTCATCATGTCGCTCAAGTGGCTGAGCCACCCGAGCACCGCCCGTAAAGGCGTCAAGGCCGGTGAGATCGGCATGCTGCTGGCGATCGTCGGAACCCTCCTGAAGGACGAGATCGTCGAGTACCAGTGGATCGCGGTGGCGATGGTCATTGGCGCTCTCATCGGTGCGCCGCTGGCCCTGCTGATGAAGATGACCGCGGTCCCCCAGCGAACCGCTTTCTCCCACGCCCTGGGCGCCCTGGCAGCCGGTCTGGTCGGTACGGCGGAGTTCTACCTGCACGGGGAGGACCTGTCCAAAGTGGCGCTGACAGCCATCGGCTTCGAGGTCGTCCTGGGATACCTCACCTTCACCGGTTCCCTGATGGCCTTCGGCAAGCTTCAGGGCTTGATCACCGGCAAGCCGATCCTTTATCCGGGGCAGAACTTCATCAACCTCGGCGTCTTCGGCGCCGCGGTGGCGATCGCCGGGTACCTGGTCTACGACCCCTCGGCGGCGCACCTGTTCCCGTGGCTGATCGCCCTCACGCTGGTGTTCGGCGTATTTCTCATCATCCCGATCGGCGGTGCCGACATGCCGACGGTCATCGCACTGCTGAACGGCTACGCCGGTCTGTCGGCCGCGGCGATGGGCTTCGCCCTGGACAACAAGCTTCTGATCATCGCCGGAGCCCTGGATGGAACCTCGGGCTTGATCCTGTCGATCATCATGTGCAAGGCAATGAACCGGTCCTTCGCCAACGTGCTGTTCGGAGGGTTCGGCGCCGTGGCGGCAACCAAGGGCGGGGCGGTGGAGGAGCGCTCGGTGCGCAGCATCAGCCCGGAGGAAACCGCTCAGATGCTGGAGAACTCCGACTCGGTGATCATCATCCCCGGTTACGGAATGGCGGTCTCCCAGGCGCAGCACAAGGTGCGTGAGCTGTACGACGCGCTGTCGAAGAGGGGCATCGACGTCCGGTTTGCCATCCACCCGGTGGCGGGTCGTATGCCCGGCCACATGAACGTGCTCCTGGCGGAGGCGGACATCCCATACGACCGGCTGATCGACATGGAGGAGATCAACTCGGACTTCCCGCAGACCGACGTGGCTCTGATCATCGGGGCCAACGACGTCGTGAACCCGGCGGCCAGGACGGACAAGACCAGCCCGATCTACGGCATGCCGATCCTGAACGCCGATCAGGCGCAGACCGTAATGGTGGTCAAGCGAGGAATGTCGGCCGGTTTCGCCGGTGTAGAGAACGACCTGTTCTTCATGGACAAGACGATGATGCTCTTCGGCGACGCCAAGGGCTACATCGCCGACGTCGTGAAGGAGCTGTCCGGGGTAAGCGCAGGGCACTGAGCCTGCTTGCCACGAGCGATCCGGCCGGTCCTG
>DATAAN010000265.1:0-3386 GCA_036260105.1 Actinomycetota bacterium | reverse complement strand
GCGCCGCTGAGGGTCAGCACACTGCGTTCTGCCGAAGGTCCGCTCGCGCGAGTTTCTTCAAGATGACTAATGCTCATCGCCCCCCTCCGCCAGCCGTTGCATTGGGAGCAGGATACTTCTGTAGAGGAGCCAAAGTAGCCGCGGCCTGCGACTTCGGCTGGAGGAAGCGGAGTCTGAGCAACGGACCCGTGTGACCCTCTTAGGTCGCGACCGACGACACGTTCCGGCTGCGCTCGACTGCCCGGCGAGTCTCTTCCGCCACCAGGTCTGCGTTGACCTGGGCCGCCGCAAAAGCGCCCCCGGCCGCCGAAGCACCGACTTGGGCGCCCAGGTCGGCGACGTTGCCTGCCGCCCAAACTCCAGCAACGTCCGTGCGGCCGGTCGGGTCAACCCTGATGTGCTCCCCGAGTCCCGACGGATGCTCCGTCGGTCTCAGTCCTAGATCGCTCAGGAAGCCGGCCCGGGCGACCATCCGCGGCGAGACCACCAAGGCCTCGCGGCCGACCACCGTGCCATCATGCAGACGCACGCCGGTGAGGCGGTCTTCGAGGACCTCGAGGGACGCTACCTCGCCGTCGACCACGCGGATACCCCTGGAGGCGAGCTGCTCGGCTTGTTCCTCATTTGGGGGCATCGTATGGCTGAAGTACATGACGTCTTCGCTCAACTGCCGGAACAGCAAAGCCTGGTGGGCTGACATCGGTCCGCTGGCCAGCACGCCGATGGCGCCATCACGGACCTCCCACCCGTGGCAGTAGGCGCAGTGGAGCACATCTCGACCCCACCGCTCCCGCACTCCTGGCAGGTCCGGTAGCTGGTCCACCAGTCCGGTGGTCACCAGCAGCCGGCGGGCTCCAACTGACCGGCCGTCGGCCAGCGCCACGATAAACCCGTCCCCGTCGCGTACTGCGCGGATGATCTCTCCGGTCACCACCTGGCCACCGTACCGTCGGACCTCGCCGCGACCTCGCTCGATGAGTTCCGGGGGCGCAATGCCGTCGTGGCCGAGCAGGCCGTGCACGCCCTCGGCCGGGCGGTTGCGCGGGGCCCCCGCATCGATCACCGCCACCGACCGCCGCGAACGGGCTAGCATCAGCGCACCGTTCAAGCCGGCAGGACCTCCTCCGATCACCACCACGTCATAGCCGTCCATCAGTTCATCGATCACCGTGACCACCTCCGGGGTCAAGAGTACGGGCGACCCACGGCTATTGGCAAATGCTGTTGCCAATATGGCAAACTAGGCTCATGGACCACCATCTAGACAGGGTGCATGCCGCGGTGGGACCGCGACTGCGCGCGCTGCGCCGGGAGCGCGACACCACACTGGCCGAGCTTTCGTCGGAGACCGGTATCTCGGTTAGCACCCTTTCCCGACTGGAGGCAGGGGAGCGCCGGCCGACCCTCGAGCTCCTGCTTCCGCTGGCCAGGGCGTACGGCGTCACACTCGACGAGCTGGTTGCAGCTCCACCCACCGGCGACCCGCGGATCCATTTACGTCCGGTTAAGCGTCACGGCATGACGATGCTGCCTCTGACCCGTCGGGCGGGCGGCATCCAGGCGTACAAGCTTGTGATCCGGGGGGGGAAGCGCCGACGTGAGCCCGACCTAAAGACCCACGAGGGTTATGAATGGGTGTACGTCCTCAGCGGACGGCTACGGCTCATCCTCGGCGAGCAGGACCTGGTGCTTTACCCCGGGGAGGCGGCGGAGTTCGACACCAGCACGCCGCACTGGTTCGGCGCCGCCGACGACGAGGCGGTGGAGTTCCTCAGTCTCTTCGGAAAGCAAGGGGAACGAGTGCATCTTCGGGCGGGCCCGTGACGAGCCGTCAGTCGCGGAGGGAGCTAGGACCGCCGGGCGTCGGCCCTCATGGCTCAACATGGGGTCGGATGCTGGCGAGGCACTACGACTCTGAGGCCGCCTTATACGAAGAGCTGTGGGCTCCCGTCCTTGCACTCGCGAGTAAGGAGCTTCTGAATAGCCTGCCCTTGAAGGAGGCAGACCGGATCGTGGACGTGGGCTCTGGAGTAGGAACTCTGCTCCCGGCCATCCAAAAAGGAGCACCTCAAGCGACCGTCATTGCAGTGGACCGCTCACCCGGGATGCTTCAAAGGGCCTCTCCGGTCTTTGCAAGGGTGATCATGGATGCGACCGCGCTCGGATTTCGACCTGGGGCATTCGACGTGGCGATCATGACGTTTGTACTCTTCCACCTCTCAGATCCGCTTCACGGGCTGAAGGAGACTCGTAGGGTGCTGAAGCGAGGAGGGGCCATCGGCACCATCACTTGGGGAAAGGCGGCGACCTGCCCGGCGCTCGGGGCATTGGCTAGTCGGCTTGATATGCACCATGCTCATCCAGATCCTTGTCCGCCCCAGCACGAGTTGATCAACGACCCGGCCGAGATAGTTGAGCTATTCAAGGCGGCGGGCTTCGCGGCGGAACGGGCGTGGGGCGGATGGATCGAGCACGAGGAAAGCCGCGACACCTTCCTTCGCAGGGTGACGGGCAGTGGGCCGATAAAGCGCCGATTGGAATTGCTCAGTCCAGAAGCTCGACGATACTGTCTCCGCGGAGCTGATGAAGACCTGGCGAAGATGCCACCGGAGGGGTTTCAGACTCGGCGACAGGTGGTTTTTGCCACGGCCAGGGTGCCTGACTCGTGAGTACCTTAGGCCTTCATCCTATGCAGGCGCTTCACCGGCCTCTTCGTAGCACTAGTCAACGAGCACTAAGTCTAAGCCTAGGGCTTCTTCGCGCGGCTGCGTGACACTCGGGGCGGCTCACCGGGCTGCTTCGGATAGACCGGTGGCCACGGCGCGTCCCCAAGGCCGTTCGCTCGGTCGCGTGCATGCATCTCGAGGAAGGGTTCGAGCGATTGCGGATTCTCGTTCATCTCCAACCACGGGTCGCCGGCGGCTTCAACCCGCTCGGGGAGCGAGGCGATTGTCAGCTCATCGGGGTGGATGATGTCGATCTCGTCCCACAGGATGGGGGTCGACACCTGCGCTCCGGGGCGAGCACGCACACACCACGCACCGAAAACTGTCTTGTGTGGAGCATTCTGGTTGAAGTCGAGGAACACCCGCTCGCCCCGGTCCTCCTTCCACCACTGAGCGGTCAGGATGTCGGGGCGGCGCCGCTCCAGCTCTCGAGCGACGGCCAAGGCTGCGAACCGAACCTGATAGGAGTCCCATCGGGACTCGAGCCGGATGTAGACATGCAGTCCCCTGTTACCGGTCGTCTTTGGGTAGCCGACGATATCCAACTCGTGGAGAAGCGCTCGGAGCTCGCGCGCTGCCTCGCGGACGTGGGTGAAGTCCGTGCCCGGCTGCGGGTCGAGATCCAGCCGAAGTTCGTCGGTGAACTCAGGGTGAGCCGTG
>DATAAN010000264.1:0-14711 GCA_036260105.1 Actinomycetota bacterium | reverse complement strand
GCTCCTTGTCCGGGTGGAACACCGGAAGTCCCTTTTTGGCCCGCCGGAGAATTGCCAGAGTGGTGTCGAGCAGCGGGATGGCCAAGACGATCAATGGGATCGCAAGGGGCAGGTAGAAAAGGAAGGCGGCCGAGATGTCGGACGCGTTCTGGGTGGCCGAACGGCCCACGCCCGCCACGGTGGAGGTGGCCAGCAGGAAACCCAGCACCATGCTCCCCGAGTCGCCCATGAAGATCTTCGCCGGGTTGAAGTTGTATCGAAGAAACCCCAACGTGATGCCCACGGTGACTGCGGACAGCAGAACCGCGGTCGGCTCGGGTCCGGCGAGTCCCTGCTGCATCAGCTGGTAGGTGTAGACGAAGAAGGTCGCGGCCGCGATTGCCGTCACGCCGGCGGCCAGGCCGTCAAGGCCGTCCATGAGATTCACCGCATTCACGATGACTACGATCCAGGCGATGGTCGCCAGGGCGGAGACGTCGGGCGACATGGACAGGGCCCCCACCCCGCGGAAGGGAACCCGGAAGTACTCCAAGCGAACGCCGCAGAGGAACACGAATCCCGCGGCCAGCAGCTGGCCGGCAAGCTTCACCGGAGGCCGAAGGTTTCGCAGGTCGTCGATCACTCCCAGGCCGAAGATCAGCGTTGTCCCGATCAGGATGGCGAAAAGCTCCGGGAACGGCCAGACGAACAGTGGGCGGAAGCTGGCGGCGAACGGCTCCTGCAGGGCCGCAAAGGACAGGGCCGCCAGCAGGCCGGCGAACATGGCGGCGCCGCCGAGGGTCGGAGTCGGTACCGCATGAACCTTGCGATCGTTCGGGACGTCCACCGCGCCGAGGCGGCGGCTGAACCTGAGTACGGTCGGAGTGACTACATAGGTGACGAGAGCGCCGGCGAACAGCACGAGAAGGTAGAGGGCCACGGCGCCATTCTATGCGCGGCCTCTGCGCCTACAACGGCTACGGATTGACCTTGCCCGGCCCCGTGTACTCGAAGATGTAGAGCCCGAAATTCCGGTCGCTGGCAAGCACGTACTCCTTGCCGTTCTTCTCCCAGACCTGGACGCCCCAGAAGTTGCTGCCGCCTTGATCGATGAACCGGCCGGTCTCCTGGAGCTTGCCGTTCACGATGCGGGCGACCCGAAGGCCCCCGGCGTAGTAGGAGAGGTAGGCGAGGTCGTTCGCCCGGTTGGACATCGCAACCTCGTGGACGGTGAGGTCGCCGTGGCCGTCCGCGACGCTCTGGTCGTGCCCTTCGGCAATCGCCCAGGTGTCGAGCTCGGTCAGCTTTCCGTTGTTGTTCGAGAACAGCCGGACGTACCCCCAACCGTCGAACCCGTACTTCAGCCGCACCTGCTTTCCCACCGTTCCGACTTGGACCGGTATCCGCTCGTCGGTGGGCGACGTCCGGCAGGCGGTGTTGTCGTACGGCGCCCCGAACAGGTCGTAACCGACCTGGCGCGGGGTGATGCCGAAGGCGGGCCACGTCATGGGGTAATCCCGGATCTGGAACCACAGGGTCAGGACCCGGTCGCAAGACGTTCCCCCCGGAAGACCGGCAGCGGTTCCGTTGACCACCACCGTCGCCTTGTACCCGCCGGCTGCGTTGACCGCATCTAGCTTGCCGAACAGCTGGCAGCTGCCGCGCTCCAGCACGGCGATCTGAGCTCCGTTGCCGGGCGGAACTGCTGGATCGCCGGGGCATGCTCGACCCACGAACACGGCGTCCCCCTCATAGACCGTTCCCGGCGGCGGGATGGGATTTCCACCCCACGCCGGGTGCGCCGGGAAGTCGATGCCATCGGGCACGTTCAAACCCTGAACCGAGTACGGCGCAAAGTCCTCGTCGGCAGCCACGATGTAGTCGTTGTTCGAAGAGAACTCGGCCTGATGGCCGTTGCCCTCCGCACGCCGGGCCAGTCCGGTCCGCTCTTGGAGCAGCGGATCCGGGAAGGCGTAGTCGCTGTCCGCCAGATAGACCGGGTTGAGCGGGTCGGTGACGTCGAGCTTCACGTAGCCGGCGTCCCAGTAGGAAACCAACATGACGAACCGGTCCCCGACCTTCTCGACGATCACGTCGTGGTGAAGCACGTCGTCCAGCGGCAGCTCGGGCTGCTCGATGTGGGGAAACATCCTGGCGAGGTCATGCTCCGCGATGAGCTGCGGGCGCCGGGGATCGGTTATGTCCAGGATGTCCACATCGGCGTTCTCCTCGTCGTCGACGACGACGGCGTATGCCTTGTCGCCGGCGTCCCAGACGAACACGCTGTGGATTTGATGTGCTTTGCCGGGTCCGGCCCAGCCTGCCGGCGTCAGGTCGCCGAAGCCCTCAACCAGCTTGACCGGCTGCTTGGGGTTGCTGACGTCCACCAGAGTGAGGCCTCCGACGGTCCCCCTCAGGCCTTTCTGGCACACTTCGTTGTTCATGGTAAGAACGTCGCCCGAGTAGGCCGGGGTATCGATGTGGACGACCTGAACCCCCTCACCCACGTAACTGTTGTTGCCCGTGGGGATGAAGCTCACCTGCCGGGGAGCGGCAGGATTCGCGATGTCGAAGACGTAGACGCCTCCGCGGTTGCAGTTCGGCTCGTTGAACGCCGCCACGTAGGCGTAGTCGCCGAGCACGCCTACGTCGCCCAGCCGGTTCCCGACGTCGAGCTTGACCCGCCCCTTGCCCACGAGCGCCACGTTGGAGGACGTTGCCGGGAGGTGGCCGTCTTTGCCACCGTGCTGGTGGTGCGACGAACCGTGGATGTCGGCCGCCGACTTGGGGGCCGGCTCGACCGCGACGTCGTTCGGGTCGGCAAGGGTCAGGGAGGCTATGGCGAGAAGGCCGAGAGACAGGACGGACAGGATCAGAACTCGCAGCTTCATCTCACCCTCCCTATGTAGCGGGTCAGAACTGTGGGGGGCTGTCTGATCCTCGATCAAAGAAGGTAGCAAGGTTACTTCGAGTTCGAAAGAGATTTCTTCCAATTTGTTCGTTTCGGCTCGTATTTGACCGTACCGGCCCCCCGCCGTACGGTTCCGTAGATGGAGAACCACTGGGCTGCTCTCGAAGCCACCGACCCCGATATTGCGAATCTCATCGTCGGCGAGGCCAAACGGGAGGCCTCCACGATCAGGCTCATCCCCTCCGAGAACTACGTCTCCGAGGCGGTCCTTGCCGCGACCGGCTCTCTACTGACAAACAAGTACTCGGAGGGTTACTCCGGCCGGCGCTACTACGAGGGCCAGGAGTTCATCGATCCGATCGAGGACCTGGCTGTCTCACGGGCCAAGGACTTGTTCGGCGCCGAGCACGCCAACGTGCAGCCATACTCGGGCTCGCCCTGCAACCTGGCCGTCTACCTGGCCTTCCTCCAGCCGGGGGACACGGTCATGGGCATGGCCCTGCCGTCGGGCGGCCACCTGACTCACGGCTGGAGCGTCTCGGCGACCGGGCGCTGGTTCAGAGCGGTCCAGTACGGCGTCCGCCGTGACAACCACCTGATCGACTACGACGAGATGCGGGACCTGGCCCTCAAGGAGCGACCCAAGCTCATCTGGGCAGGCGGCACCGCCATTCCCCGCCAGATCGACTTCGGCATCTTCGCCGAGGTCGCCAAAGAGGTGGGGGCGGTCTTTGCGGCCGACATCGCCCACATCGCCGGTCTGGTGGCGGGCGGAGCGCATCCCTCGCCCGTGCCGGTGGCCGACGTGGTGACCACGACGACCCACAAGACACTGCGCGGCCCCCGGGGAGCCATGGCGATGTGTCGTGACGAGCATGCCAAGGCGATCAACTTCGCGGTCTTCCCGGGCCTGCAGGGCGGCCCGCACAACCACACGACCGCGGCCATCGCGGTTGCCCTCAAGGAGGCGTCCCAGCCGGAGTTCAGCGACTACGCCCATCAGGTGGTGGCCAACGCCAAGGCGCTTGCCGCCGCCCTCACCGAGCGAGGTTTTGATCTCGTCTCAGGCGGCACGGACAACCACCTCATCCTCATCGACCTGACGAACAAGGGTGTGTTCGGCAAGCCGGCCGCGAAAGCCCTGGACCGCGCCGGCATCGAGCTGAACTACAACACGGTTCCCTTCGACCCTCGGAAGCCGTTCGACCCCTCAGGCATCCGGCTCGGTACGCCGTCGGTGACCACCCGGGGCATGAAGGAGCAGGAGATGCAGCTCATCGCCGGCTGGATGGACCAGATCATCTCGGCACCGGAGGACGACGACCTGGCCAAGAAGGTTTCCGGCGAGATCGCCGACCTCTGCCGCAACTTCCCGGCCCCCGGAACCCTCAGCTCCTAACGCGGGCCGGACGGTCACTCGCTGGGACTCCGACGGCACCGGTTGCCGTCCGATGCGGCTGATAGAAGCCGGATCTAACTAACCTGGGGGACCCTGCGGCTTGTCCTGCTCCTGGTCCGGGTGATGGCCGGGCTGGTTTTCATCCGGAATTTTCCCGAAAGGCTCCGGCTGCATGGGGTTCGTCTCGGAAGCGGTGAGCTCACGGGCGCTCTGGTCGGTGTTGCCCTTACGGTTGCGGGCGAGCTCCGGCTGCTGAGGGTTCGTCATGGAGCGATGATTCCCACGGCGCTCGAAGCGTAACCGTCAGTCCCCGGCGTCGACCGGCACCTCGGCCCAAGAGGTCCGCGACTGTCCGTCCAGACCCCAGTTGCTCGACAGTCTCTCGACGATCAGCACCCCCCAGCCGCGGTCCACGCCTGGCTTCCGCACCCGCACGGCTTGCGGGTCGTACAGCGGGCGGGGCTGGGTGACCTCGAACCGGATCTTGCCGGAACTACGGCGAATCGCCACCTCGATCTCTCCGCCCGGTTCCGGGCAGCCGTGGCGAATTGCATTCGTCACCAGCTCGGTCAGCACCAGGGCCGCGGTAGAGAGGTCGCTCTTGGAAAGAGGAGCGGCCAACCGCCGTAGCATGGCGCGGGCCTGAGAAGCGGACTCCGGGGTGCACAGAAGGCGTTCGCGCAACAACTCCAGAACTTTCCTCCTGGTCGTTACAATTGGTGCCCCAAACAAAGGGGTCGTACACGTGGTTCGAAGGAACTCAGGGGGGAGATCAATGTCCGGGCTGGACCACGAAGAGAGGTTGGACGAGGCGCGGCTGCTTTTGGAGAACGTCGCCCTGCTGGAAACCGTTGCCGCCGAGCGGGAAGCCAGGGCAGAAGAGTTGATGGCCTCACTGGAGGCGGAGGGCCTGGCAGTCAGCGAGATCGCCAAGCGTATGGACATCTCCGAGGGCTCGGCCGCGGCGCTTCTTTCCAACGGCGAGCCTATGCCCGCGCACGACCGGATGGGCATTTCCGAGGAGACGATGGACAAGCTGGCGCCGCTTCGGGTGCCGCCCAGCGTCACCGGGAGCGCCAGCTAGCCGCCTCGGGCGGCTTCGCACTCCTCCCGTTCGATCTGGCGGACCTGGTCCAGCCTGGGCTGGTGCCGGCCTCCCTCGAATTCGGTGTTGAGGAACAGGTCCACGATCTCGTGTGCCATGTGGGTAGTCACGATGCGTGCGCCCATCGCGAGAACGTTGGCGTCGTTGTGCAGCCTGCACAGGCGCGCAGTCCACAGCTCGTTGCAGAGAGCGGCTCGGATCCCGTGCACCTTGTTCGCCGAGATCTGCTCACCCTGGCCGCTTCCGCCCAGAACGATGCCTCTGTCGGCCTCCCCTCGAGCTACGGCCCGCGCGGCTGCCGCGCAGAAGGCCGGATAGTCGACGGACTGCTCGGAGTCCGTGCCGAAGTCCGAGACCTCGTGGCCGGCTTCCTTCAGGTAGGCAATGAGATCGCTTTTGAGAGCGAAGCCTGCGTGGTCGGAGGCGATGGCAACTTTCACGGGCGCTACTCTACCCAACGCCGGCGTCCCCGGCGTCAACGCAGGATGCGGGGCTCTCCCAGCATCGAGATCACGGTGGACGCAGGAGAGCTCAGGGTTCCGCCATCGACATAGATTGCTGGGCCGTTGCCGAGGTCAAGCAGCACCTCCTGCAGCACGGCGGCGGTTGGGTTACCACTGGGGTTGGCGCTCGTGGCCGCCAGCGGCCCGCACTCCTGGAGAAGCTCCAGAGTGAACGGGTGGTCCGGTATACGAAGGCCCACCGTCGTTCCGTCGCCTCCGATGTCGGGAACTTCCTCGGTGGAACGGACGACGATCGTGACCGCACCTGGCCAGCTCTTCATTGCAAGCTCGAGGGCGTCCTTGTCGAACTCGCCGAGGGTCCGGGCGGTCTTGACGTCGGGGACCAGGACCGGCAGCGGCTTGGAGCGGGGCCGCTTCTTGAGCTTGAAGATCCTGTCGATCGCCTTCGGCCGGTCCAGCCGCGCGGCGAGGCCGTAGACGGTGTCGGTCGGAATTACCACGACGGACCCCTCCTCCAGGACCTTGGCGGTCTTGTAGACGGCGGAGCGTGAGCCGGCAGACAGGATGGTGGCTATGGCCTCCTCCCTTCGACGAAGCGGGGTTTGCCGGTCAGGTCGTTCGTGATCTTCACGTCGTCGTAGCGGCGGGCGAGGAAGATGCGCAGGTCCTCGTACTGTGAGGTGCCGGCGGTTTCGATGACCAGGTTGCCGCCCGGCTTCAGCCATACGAAGGCCTCCCGGATGATCCGGATGCAGGTCGCCAGGCCCTTGTCCCCCGACAGCAGAGCCATCTCCGGCTCGTGCTCGCGCACCTCCACCGGAGCTCTCTGCAGCTCCTCCTGGGAGAGATAGGGCGGGTTGGAGACTATCAAGTCGAACATTCCCTTCTCGGAAGCCGGCACGGGCGCGAACAGGTCCCCGTATCCCAGCTCGACGTTGGTCAGGCCGGAGCTCTTGAGGTTCGTCTCGGCCCACCACAGGGCATCTTCGCTGATCTCGGTTGCCCACACGCGGCAATCGGGCCGTTCGGTGGCCAGCGACAGGGCGATGGCTCCGGACCCGGTCCCGAGGTCCAGCACGACCGGGTTATGGAGATCCCTGAGCAGCTCCAGGCACCGCTCGACGAGCATCTCGGTCTCCGGACGGGGCACCAGGACGCCCGGCCCGACCTTCAGAGCGAGCCGGCGGAAGCCCTGGACGCCTGTGATGTACTGCAGCGGCCGCCCCGAGCAGCGCGAGGCAACCATCTTGTCCAGCTCGGCGACCTGCGAGATGGTGACCGGCTTCTCCATGCCGGCGTACAGGTCGGCCCGCCGGAGCTGCAGCAGGTGTCCGACGAGGATCTCGGCCTCGTTGCGAGCGCCGGACACGCCGCAGCGCTCCAGGTCACCCGCGATCTGGTCCAGCACGCTCCCGACGGTCAGCCTCATATCCGGTAGCTACCCTGCCGGGTCCCCGGCCAGCTGCTCGGTGCGGGTCTTGGTGATGAGTGCGTCGATGAAGGGGTCCAGCCCGCCGCCCATCACCTCGGGGACGTTGTGGACCGATACCTTCACCCGGTGGTCGGTCACGCGGTTCTGGGGGAAGTTGTAGGTGCGGATCTTCTCCGAGCGATCGACGCTGCGGACCTGACCCTTGCGGGCGGCCGACTCCTCGGAGGCCCTGCGGTCCAGCTCCTTCTGGTGCAGGCGAGCCCGGAGGATGCGCAGCGCTTTGTCCCGGTTCTGCAGCTGCGACTTCTCGTCCTGGCAGCTGATCACCGTGTTCGTCGGCAGGTGGGTGAGCCGCACCGCGGAGTCCGTGGTGTTCACCGACTGCCCGCCGGGACCCGACGAGCGGAACACGTCCCACTTCAAATCCTTGGGGTCGATCTGCACCTCGACCTCCTCCGCTTCCGGCATCACCACTACGCCTACCGCCGAGGTGTGCAGCCTGCCCTGCGACTCCGTCTCCGGCACCCTCTGCACCCTGTGTACCCCGGCTTCGTGCTTCATCCGGGAGTACGCACCCTTGCCCTTGACGGCGAACGTGACGTCCTTGAAACCCCCGACGTTCGACGGGGTGGACGACAGGACCTCGGTCTTCCACCCGTGCTTCTCGGCGTAGTTCTCGTACATCCGGAACAGCTCGCCGGCGAACAGAGCCGACTCGTCGCCCCCCTCCCCCGCCTTCACCTCGACGATGACGTCCTTGTCGTCGTTGGGGTCGGTCGGGATGAGAAGGACCTTCAGCTCCTCCTCGAGCTTGTCCGCCAGGGACTGCTGGTCGGAGATCTCCATCTCCGCCATCTCCTTCATCTCTGGGTCGGAAGTCTCGTCCAGCACCCTGCGCGCCGAGTCCACCTCGCCGAGGGCAGCCCGCCACCGCCGGTAGGTAAGGACCGTCGGCTCAAGCTCGGCGTTCTCTTTTCCGAGCTGGCGCAACAGGTCCGGCCGGGAAGTGACATTGGGGTCCATGAGCTTCGACTGGACCTCCTGATAGCGCGCGTCGATCTCGCTCATCCGGCCGTACAGCTCTTCACTCATCGTCTACTGGCTTTCCTCGTCAGGGTTCTCCGGGCGCGACGAACCGGGGACTTGCTGCGGTGACGCTAAGCCGGCTCTACGCCGGGCAGGCCCTTGTCGGGCTGCAGTATGTGGTCGACGCTGTCCACCGGGGAGGCAACCTCGTACACCGTCACCTTCTCGGGCTCGGCGGCGGGCACCCGGTTGATGACTCCCTCCATCGCCTTGATCGCGACCTCGATCTGGTCGTGGGTCGGCGGCCGGGTTGTGATCTTCTGCAGCGCCAGCCCCGGCAGGCTGACCGTACGGAAGATCACCGAGCGGTCGTTTCTGCCGGCGGCCCGGATCACCTCGTACGACAGCCCGGCCACCACCGGAATCATCAGCACGCGGGCCGCCAGCTTCACTGCCAGCGGGGCGCCGGCCAGGACCACGTCGGCGGTGAAGTGTCCGATGATCGCCACGAACATCACGATGAACAGAAAGTTCGTCCCGCAGCGTACGTGGAGCGTGGAGTACCGGTCGATGACCTCAGGGTCCATCGGGTCGTCGTTCTCGTAGGCGTAGATCGTCTTGTGCTCGGCGCCGTGGTACTGGAAGACCCGCCGGATGTCCGGCACGAGCGAGATCAGCAGGATGTATCCGAGAAAGAAGGCGATCCTGATGCCGCCCTCGATGAGGTTGTGGCTGAGATCCCCGTCCACGCCGACCCTCTCGCCTCCCCACTTGGAGAGAAAGGCCGGGATCGTCACGAACAGCGCCAGGACGATCACCATGCCGACGCCAAGGCTGGCGTTCATAGCCTTTTCGACCTTGGCGATGTCCTCGGGCGTGTCGCCCTCCTCCTCGACGGCGTAGGTGCCTGAGATCTTGAGGGCCTTGAAGCCGAGGTTCAGCGACTCGACGAGCGTCCACACCCCCCGCAGCAGCGGCTTGCGGGTCCAGGGGTGGTTCTTGGCGTACTCCGGAAGAGGGAATGCGTGGACAACGATCTCTTTGTCCGGCTTGCGCACCGCGACCGCCCAGCTTTCCGGGCCGCGCATCATCACACCCTCCATCACGGCCTGGCCGCCGATGGATGGCTTACTCGGCATCGAGGGTCCTCAGGCGCCTGCGGATAGGAGGGGCGAGGACCGGCTTCCTTCCGCTCAACCGCGTCCTAGGCGCTGGCGCGCTTGCCGTACTTGCGCTCGAAGCGCTCGATCCGGCCACCGGTGTCGACCATCTTCTGCTTGCCGGTGTAGAAGGGGTGGCACTCGGCGCAGAGCTCGGTCCGGATGTCGTCCTTGGTCGAGCGGGTCTGGAACGTGTTGCCGCACGAGCAGTGGACGGTCGTCATCTTGTAGTCGGGGTGAATTCCCGTCTTCACATCTGTCTCCTTTTCCTCTTGTTCGAGAGTAACACCGTGCCTCCCGGGCCGACTAGTTGACGCCCCGGGGGTAGGATTTACGCATGGACGCCGAAGCGATTCGCAAGGACTTCCCGGTCCTTCACCAGCAGGTGAACGGCCACCCGCTGGTGTACCTGGACAACGGCGCAACTTCGCAACATCCGCTCGCGGTCATCGATGAGGTGAAACGCTTTTACGAGGAGGACAATTCCAACGTCCACCGCTCGGTGCACACGCTGGGGCAGCGGGCCACCGTTCTCTACGAGGGTGCCCGGGAGAAGGTCGCCGAGCTCCTCAAGGCTCCCAGCTCCAAGGGTGTCATCTTCACCAAGTCCGCCACCGAAGGCCTCAACCTGATCGCCTACGCCTGGGGCCGCCACCACCTGGTGGCCGGGGACGAGGTGCTGGTCAGCGAGATGGAGCACCACTCCAACATCGTCTCCTGGCAGCTGGCGTGCAAGGACACGGGCGCGACCATCCGAGCCATCCCGGTGACCGAGGAGGGGACGCTGGACCTCGACGAGTACGCACGGCTGCTGTCCAACAAGACCAAGGTCGTCGCAGTCGGTCACGTCTCGAACGTTCTGGGCACCATCAACCCGATCGCCGAGATGTCGGCGAAGGCGCACGAGGTCGGAGCCATCGTCGTCTGCGACGGCGCTCAAGCGGTTCCGCATATGGAGGTCGACATCCAGGCGCTGGGCTGCGACTTCTACGTCGGCACCGGCCACAAGATGTGCGCTCCCACCGGCATCGGCTTCGTCTGGGGACGGGAGCAGATCCTGGAGAACATGGAGCCGTTCCACGGCGGCGGCGACATGATCCTGGACGTGTGGATTGACCACTCCACCTACAACGACATTCCGTACAAGTTCGAGGCCGGAACCCCTCCGATCGCCCAGGCCGTCGGTCTCGGTGCGGCCATCGACTACCTGAACGGGATCGGCTGGGACGAGATCCGCCGGCACGAGGTGGAGATCACCAGGTACGCACTCGAGCAGCTGTCGGAGATCCCCGGCATGGTGATCTACGGGCCGACCGACGCCGAGATCAAGGCAGGCCTGGTGTCGTTTAACATCGGCGACATTCACCCGCACGACGTCGGCACGATCCTGGACGGCGAGGGCGTGGCGATCCGCGCGGGACACCACTGTGCGAAGCCGCTCATGCGGAGGCTCGGGGTCGGGGCGACCAACCGGGCCTCTTTTTATATCTACAACACCCACAGCGACGTGGACGCACTGGTAGGCGCCCTCCGGAGCTGCATGAAGATGTTCGGTTAAGGGAGGCCATCCGTTGAGCGACCTGGAAGAGCTGTACAAGGAAGTAATCCTCGACCACTACCGGACTCCCCGTAACCGGACGAAGATCGAGGGCGCCGACGTCCACCTCCACCGCGACAACCCGCTCTGCGGCGACGAGATCGATCTGTACGTCGACATCGAGGACGGCAAGGTCACGAACGTCGGCTTCGAGGGCCGCGGATGCTCCATCTCCCAGGCGTCGGTCTCGATGATGACCGAGAAGCTGAAGGGAATGTCGCTCGAGGAGGCCGAGGGCCTCGCCAACACCTTCAAGGCCATGATGCAGGGTGAGAACCCGGAGAACGAGGACTCGCTCGGCGACCTGGTGGCGCTTCAGGGCGTCCAGAAGTATCCCGTTCGCATCAAGTGCGCTCTGCTCGGCTGGAACACCTTCCTCGAGGGAGTGAAGGTCCACAACGAGAAGCACGGCGCTTGATTAGCCGGGACCTACGCCACCTTTAGACCTCTAGCTGGAGGCTTCAGGGCCGCCGGAACCGGTGCTCGCTCCGTCATATCGCCCGCGCCACGTACCGGCCCGAGGGTGAGACCTAAGGGTGATTCGGTCTATCAGTGGGTCCGTAAAACTTATTGACGGCGATCTTTTGAAGCCAAAAAATGGTCTCCTGCTACGACACGCCCGTTTTACCCCTAAGACGTATGGAGGCAGACGTGGCCTGGCGACGCGCCCTTGGCATCTTTGGAAGGAGGCATGCGGTGAGACCTTTGAAGACTGTTCGAGCCTTGACCGGAGCGAATTCGAACTTCGAACCAAGGCATGTCCTAGGTGTTAGGAAACGCCGATCCATCCGACGTAGTTGCGCCGTGATGGTTTCGCTGGCTGTCGGGGCGCTCGTTCTCACCGGAGTCGGCCCAGCGCACTCCAAATCTCGAGAACCGGGAGTCGGGTGCGTCGGTTTAACCGAGTGTCAGGACCTTGCGAGCGAGTGCGGCGGTTCCATGATCCAGGCGGTGCCGGCTCAAGAAGATTCGACTCCCACACTGCTTGGTTGGTGTGAAAGCACGAAAGCAAACCGATTTACCTGCGTGCGCAATTGTGAGCACTTGAGGACTATCTGCCTTACGGCGAGAGGGTCGTACAGGGAAAGGACGCGGCAAGGGGCGGTTGAAGGAACCTGTACCGGAATTGGCCCCGCCCCAGAGCCAGGCACCAGTAGCAAAAAGGTCGACGTCTGGTGCGAGGGAGTAGCCAGTTGCTTCTTCCTGGCTGGATTCTGCCTAACGGTTGGAGGCGAATTCCAAACCGCTTCAGACTCTCAGGGCTTCTATGGTGCATGCGCTTACGACGTGCCCGACCGCTAACTTGACGTTCACCCGAAGCTGGCGGCTAAGCCGCCCAGTCTTCACGCAGAGAAGGTAGTACTCCGGCAGGCCCCGGACCGGCGGAGGCCCGGCCGCATCATAAATGGGGACCACGAATGCCCTAAACGGCTGCGACGCCGCGTCCTCCATAATTGTCGGACGTCACTGCGCCGGCCACCCTAGGAGCCGGCACGTCCGATCCTGTCTCGGGAGGTAAAGGGTGCTTCGAGGGGTTGCCCGCTTCAGCTACCGGCACAAAGCGCTGATGCTCCTTTTGTGGATAGCGCTCCTGGCAGGAACGCTCTACCTTTCGGAGACCCAGGGCGGCACCCTGAACAACAACCTGCAGCTTCCGGGCAGCGAGACCCAGGAGACCTTCGACCTCCTGCAGGAGAAGATGCCTGCGAGGGCGGGCGACTCCGGCCAGATCGTCTTCCGAGCTGAGGACGGCGTAGAAGCGGTCCGCCAGCGGATGGAGGCCGGCTTTGCAGCCGCCGAGCGAGCGGCCGGGGAGTACCTCGTCTCGCTGAACAGCCCGTATACGCCGCAGGGCGCGGCGACCCAGGTCGCCCGCAGCGGGGCCGCCGCCGGAAAGATCGCCTATGCCGAGATGCAGTTCGACCGGAGCGCTTTCGAGCTGCCGGTCGAGCTCTCGGAGGAGATTCAGGAGGCGGTAACCGAGGCGGTCGAGGCGGATGGGGACCTGACCGTTGAGTTCGGCGGTCCACCGTTCCAGGAGCTGGCCCCAAAGCCGGGCATCAACGAGGCCATCGGATTGATCGCGGCAGTCCTCATCCTGCTGGTCGCCTTCGGCTCGCTCTACGCCATGGCACTGCCCATCGTCACGGCCCTGTTCGGCGTCGGAATCGGCGTGCTTGCCCTCAACCTGCTCGCCAACTACATGGACGTAGTCACCTTCGCCCCGCTGGTGTCGATGATGATCGGATTGGGGGTCGGCATCGACTACGCGCTGTTCATCGTGACCCGCTACCGGCAGAACCTCAAGGACGGCGATGAACCGGAGGAGGCGGTGGTCGGTGCGATGACCACTGCGGGCCGCGCCGTCCTGTTCGCCGGGATCACGGTGATCATCAGCCTGCTCGGCATGTTCATGATGGACCTCGAGTTCATCAACGGGCTGGCGGTCGGCGCCGGTATCGCGGTGTTCGTCACGATGCTCGCCTCGATCACCCTCCTACCGGCTCTGATGGGCATGGTCGGCCGGCGGATCGACAAGCTGTCGATCCACTTCCTGTCCAGGCGGCATCCGGAGAAACCGGCGAACCGGCGGTTCTGGTACCGGTGGAGCCGCGGCATCCAGCGCCACCCCCTGATCGCCGCCTTTCTCTGCCTTCTGGCGTTGGGTGCCATAGCGGCGCCCGCCCTGAGCATCCGCCTCGGCAACCAGGACGCCGGCAACGGGCCCAGAGAGCTCACCAGCCGGAAGGCGTACGACCTGCTCGCCGAGGCTTTCGGCGCCGGGTACAACGGTCCACTGCTTGTGGTCTCTAGCTTCGACGACCCGGAGGCCGCACTGCCCCGGCTTCAGGCGCTCTCTACCCAGCTGGCGGCGGACGAGGCGGTCGCCGGAGTAAGCCCGGTTATCCCCAACGACCCGGCAAACCCGTCCGCTGCCCTCATCCAGGTGATCGGCAGGTACGCTCCTCAAGACGCCGAGACCGACGAGATGGTCCATCGCCTGAGGAACGAGGTCATCGCGCCGGCCAGGGGCGACGGCCTGGAGATCCACTCGGGCGGCCTCGCCGCCATCGGCGTCGACCTGACCGACAAGATGACCGAGCGGCTCCCGTACTTCTTCGGCGGTGTGATCCTGCTGAGCTTCCTGCTCCTCATGGCGGCCTTCCGGTCGATTCTGGTGCCGTTCAAAGCGGCGATCATGAACGTCCTCGCGATCGCCGGCGCATTCGGTGTGCTCGTTGCGGTGTTCCAGTGGGGCTGGTTCCCGGCCGAGCAGATCGGGGTCGACCGCTCCGGTCCGATCCCCCACTTCAGCCCCACCTTGCTGTTCGCCATCCTCTTCGGGCTCTCGATGGACTACGAGGTCTTCCTGCTCTCCCGCATCAAGGAGGAGTACGACAAGTCGAAGGACAACGCCCAGGCGGTCGCCGACGGGCTTGCGTCCACCGCCCGCGTGATCACAGCGGCAGCGGCCATCATGATCACCGTCTTCTTCTCGTTCGTGCTCGGCGAGAACCCGAACGCCAAGCTGGTGGGCTTGGGCCTCGCGGCGGCCGTCCTCATCGATGCGACGCTCGTGCGGATGGTGCTGGTGCCGGCGACCATGGAGCTTCTCGGCGACGCCAACTGGTACCTGC
>DATAAN010000263.1:0-10940 GCA_036260105.1 Actinomycetota bacterium | reverse complement strand
CTCCATCCCGGCAGCAATCGCCTCCGATGGGTCGAGCCCCTGCCGGGCAGCGTAATCGCGCACATCCTGCGTGATGCGCATGCTGCAGAAATGGGGGCCGCACATCGAGCAGAAGTGGGCCTTCTTGGCCGGCTCGGCCGGCAGCGTCTCGTCGTGAAACGACCGGGCGGTGACCGGGTCCAGCGACAGGTTGAACTGGTCCTCCCACCGGAACTCGAAGCGCGCCTTGGACAGGGCGTCGTCCCACGCCTGCGCTCCGGGATGTCCTTTGGCCAGGTCGGCGGCGTGCGCCGCGATCTTGTAGGCGATGACCCCGTCCTTCACGTCCTTGCGGTCCGGAAGGCCGAGGTGCTCCTTCGGCGTCACGTAGCAGAGCATGGCCGTCCCGTACCAGCCGATCATCGCCGCCCCGATCGCCGAGGTGATGTGGTCGTAGCCGGGAGCTATGTCGGTGGTGAGCGGCCCCAGAGTGTAGAAGGGAGCCTCTCCGCAGAGCTCCATCTGCCGGTCCACGTTGTGTTTGATCTTGTTCATCGGGACGTGTCCGGGACCCTCGATCATCACCTGCACCTCGTGCTGCCAAGCAGTCTTCGTAAGCTCTCCCAGAGTCTCCAGCTCGGCGAACTGGGCGGCGTCGTTGGCGTCGGCGATGGAGCCGGGGCGCAGGCCGTCACCCAGCGAGAAGGCGACGTCGTAGGCGGCCAGGATCTCGCAGATCTCCTCGAAGTGGGTGTAGAGGAAGTTCTCCGTGTGATGGGCCAGGCACCAGGCGGCCAGGATCGACCCTCCACGGGAGACGATCCCGGTCACCCGGTTCGCGGTCAGCGGGATGTACCGAAGGAGCACGCCGGCATGGATGGTGAAGTAGTCGACCCCCTGCTCCGCCTGCTCGACGAGCGTCTGACGGAACACCTCCCACGACAGATCCTCGATCTTGCCGTTCACCTTTTCCAGCGCCTGGTAGATGGGCACGGTCCCTATGGGCACGGGGGAGTTGCGCAGGATCCACTCTCGGGTGCGGGGAATGTCCGAACCGGTGGACAGGTCCATCACCGTGTCGGCGCCCCACAGCGTCGCCCAGGTCATCTTCTCCACCTCCTCGGAGACCGAAGAGGTCACCGCAGAGTTGCCGATGTTGGCGTTGATCTTCACCAGGAATTTGCGGCCTATCGCCATGGGCTCGCTCTCGGGATGGTTGACGTTGGAGGGCAGGATTGCCCGGCCGCTAGCCAGCTCCTGCCGGACGAACTCCGGCCCTACTCCCTCCCGCAGGGCGACGAACTCCATCTCCGGCGTGATCTCCCCCCTGCGGGCGTAGTGCATCTGCGTCACGGTCCTGCCGGGCTTTGCTTTGAGGACCCCGCCTCGCCGGGAAAATCGGGGGTCGGTGCCATCCGCCACCGTGTCGACGTCGCTACGGTCGAGAATCCAGTGCCGGCGAAGCGGATGCAAGCCCTTCTCGACGTCGATCTCGACGGCGGGGTCGGTGTACGGGCCGCTCGCGTCGTACACCCGCACGGGCTCGTTGGCCTCCACCTTGCGCAGGCCGGCGGTGGGCGACAGTCCAATCTCGCGAAATGGAACCCGGACCCCCCGGCTGCCGGCCACGTAGACCTTTCGGCTTGCCGGAAAGTGCTCTTGAGCGGGCTTTGCCGCCGCCGGGGCGTGCGTGATCCGAATGAACTCAGACGTGCTCATGATTACTCCCTCCGCCGGCATTACCCGGATCAGGTGAAAGGGTCGCCTCTTACGGCCTCTCAGCCCCGACTCCGGGGCTCCCCTGTGGTGCGCTCGATGCGCTGCCCGCACGCTACCAGACGGGCGGCGGGCCGGTCCGGCGTAATTGGGTACAACAGTGCAGACACCGGCGGCAGGCGGAGGGAGACAGAAGGTGGCGGCAACCAAGAACGCAGTGGCCGGCCGTGCCGTCCAAGGACGGCGGTGGTCGATGCGTCCCCTCGTGCTGCTCATGGTCCTCACGGTGGCGGCGTTCCTGCTGCCGAGGGACCGTACCGGACCGGTCGCCGAGGATCAGACCGCCGAAGAGCAGACGCCGGAGCCCTTGGCATCGGGAGCGCCGCTGTTGCCTACCTCCGACCTCATCTACCGGGTTCCCGCCCGCCTGCGGCCCTCCTGCAAGCAGCTGGACACCGGCGGCATTCCGGTGGAAGCCATGGAGTGCAGTGACGACCTGAGCCGTGCGACCTACTTCCGTTACGCCGACGTGGTCGCGATGGACGCCCAGTTCGAGCACATAGTGCGGCCGTTGAGGCTGCCCGATCGAAGGGGCGGGTGCCGGGCCGGCAGGCCGAGCCGAGACATCTGGCGCTACACGCACACCCGGGAGAAGGAGGAGGGGCGGATGGCGTGCTTTCTGATCCCGCCCGACATCCCGGCTACGGTAATCACCCAGCCCTCGGCGCGGCTGCTGCAGGTTGTCGTCTCCAATCCGTCGGTTGGCTGGGGAGGCCACTTCGAGAGGTGGACCACCATGGTCCCCAACCCGCCGCCGGACCAGGCTGCACCCACCCCCCCGCCGGGCCAGGCCGCGCCCACACCGCCGCCTGCCGTCGCCGGCTAGAACGCCGGGCGCCTCAGGAGCTTAGGCAGCGCGAGGGCGATTAGAAGCCACAGCGCCACCACCAGCATCAGACCGTCCACAGCCCAAGCGGCGAACAGGCCGATGCCCACCAGCTCGGTCCCCAGACTGGCGACCGACGTTACAGTCGCCCGTGCCGGCCCCTCGATTCGCTCCTGGAGACGGGCATCGGCGACCACCAGGACCATCTGGTGGATCGCCCAGAAGAAGGCGACTCCGGCGAGCCCCGCAGGCACCGCAATCAGGCCCATCGCGCCCAGCACCACCAGTGCTCCGACCAGCATGGCGGCCAGCTGACGGCCGGCGAGCCGGTTGGCGCGCCCGCCGAGGGCCGCGCCCGCCGCCCCGGCGAGCGGCAGGCCCAGCACGGCCAACGGGATGACTCCGGTCGGGATTCCCCAGACCCGGGCCATCAGCGGGAAGTACTCCTCCAGCCCGTCCATGGCGCCGATGAGTGCCACCGCAAGGACGGCCGGCCGCACGGCGGACCCTCCGAGCGCCTCCCGGATGCCGATCCGGAGCGTCGTGAGATAACCGGGCCGGTCCTGGGTGGGGGAGGTCCGGTGCGGCTCCGGGAGGCGGGTGGCGAGAAGCGACGAAGCGGCGCACACGCCGATGCTCACCCAGCCGACGAGGGCGTAGCCACCGGCCCAGTAGAGGAGGGTCGCCAATCCGGCCGACGGAAGCTGCCCGAGGAGTCCGACGGCGTTTACCGCCGAGTTGACCTTCACGTAGTGCTCGCCGGCGCCCCGCTCCACCAGTCCTTCGTAGAGCAGCGCCTCGAAGGCGCCGGTGACCAGTGCGCCGCCGAACCCCCAGAGGATGAAGCCGGCAGCGAAGGACGCGAATCCCGGGAAGAGGATCCACAGCGCGTAGCCGAGCGCCTGGAACAGGCTGGAGGCGACGAGCACGCCGCGCCGGGAGAAGCGGTCGGCCAGCGCCCCGGACGGCACCTCGGAAAGGACCGCCACCCCGGACCAGAGGATGAACAGCAGGGAGATCTGCGCTTCGGAGAGCCCTGTGTCCGCAAACAGCAGGACGTAGACGGCGTAGAGCGGCACCGTGTCGGAGAGGGTGGCCCATCCGACGGCCAGCCGGCTCAGCCGCCGGGCATCAGGCGGTAGGGAGCGTCAACCGAAGGCGAAAGGCATGGAAAAAGGATAACCCCCTATCCCGGCACCGGGAGCCGAGGCGCCAGCTGTGCAACGAGGCGTTCCAGGCGATCCGGAACTGCCCGGTACCAGATCCACGAGCCGCGCCTTTCCCGCTCCACCAGCCCCGCTTCGTAGAGCACCTTGAGGTGGTGACTGACGGTGGGCTGTGAGCGGCCCAGGGGTTCGACGAGCTCGCAGGCGCAAACCGCGTCATGCGACGAGATGAGCGAGTAAAGGCGAAGCCGGGCGGGATCCGCCAGGGCGGCGAAGGACCGGGCCAGATCGGCAGCCTGCAATTCGCCCAAAGGCGGCAAGGGGGGAGTGCAGCAATCGTCCGCCCCGACCATGAGCTCCAGCTCTTTTTCCACGGCCCCATATTGACAGATATCGATATATAGTTGCAGGCATATCGATGAACATCGATTTACTGCCCGAACCGCCGGAGGACAAGACAGTGGAAGAACCGGAGATCCGTGAGGCCGTGAGGGCCCGTTACACCGAGCTGGCCGTACTTGCCTCAGCCGGTAGCGTGAGCTGCTGCGGGGAGGGCGGTGACTGCTGCTTTGGCACCACCGGTTACGACAGCTCTGAGCTCATGCAGATCCCCGAGCTGGCAGCGAATGCGTCGCTCGGCTGCGGGAACCCGACGGCCGTGGCCGGCCTCGGGGAGGGCGAGGTGGTCCTCGATCTGGGCTCGGGAGGAGGGATCGACGTACTGCTCTCTGCCCGGCGGGTGGGTCCGGCGGGGAAGGCCTACGGCCTTGATATGACTGACGAGATGCTGGAGCTGTCCAGGCGCAACGCCGAGGAAGCGGGGATCTCGAACGTCGAGTTCGTTAAAGGCCACATCGAGGACATCCCGCTACCGGACGAGTCGGTCGACGTGGTGATCTCGAACTGCGTGATCAACCTGTCCGCCGACAAGGCACAGGTGCTTCGGGAGGCGGCCCGGGTGCTCCGTCCCGGCGGAAGGTTTGCCGTGAGCGACGTCATAGCGGACGAGGACATGGACGACGAGACCAGGCAGAGCATGCAGAGCTGGACCGGCTGCGTAGCCGGAGCGCTGACCCGGAGCCAGTACATCGACCTTCTTGCCGCGGCAGGACTCGAGGACATCGAGGTGACCGAGACGCACCGTGTCCACGAGGCGGCCGGTTCGGCGATTGTGCGGGCTCGAAAGCCCTCCTGATGATGGTCGGTTGAAGCGGGAGGCGCCTGCTAGCCTTTGAGTTCGAGTTCGTCGAACGAAAGGGGAGCGTCGTGGCGGACGAGCAGGAGAAGGGATTCGACTTCGACATCCCGGTGGTGACCTCCCGCCGGGAGTTCTTCGAGCAGGAGTCGGTGGTGTCAGAGCCGCCCGACGAGCAGCTGGACACGGCCCTCGAGCCCGACCAGGTGGCCGAGGAGCTCCGAAGCATGCGCGAATCGGCCGCCGAGCGCACCGCCGCGGCAGCAGAAGACGGCGGAGAGACGCCGCAATCGTGAGCAGCGAGCCGGTCTTCACCGGCGTCGGCGTGGCGCTGGTCACCCTTTTCGACGAGTCGGGAGAGGTCGACGCCGGCGCGACGGCCGAGCACGCGGCCCGGCTGGTCGAGCTTGGCGTGCGGGCCGTCCTGGTGGCGGGCAGCACCGGGGAGGCCGCCGCTCTGTCCGTCGACGAGCGGACGCTGCTGGTCAGGGCGGTCCGCAAGCAGCTCCCTCCAGGTACCGTGCCGGTTCTCGCCGGGACCGGGGCGCCGTCCGCCCGGCAGGCGGTGGAGTTCACCAGATCGGCTCTGGAGGAGGGAGCGGATGCGGCGCTGGTCCTCTCGCCGCCCGGAATAGCGGACTCCCGTCCCTACTACGACGCAGTCGCCCGAGCCGCGGGCGGCATACCGGTCCTGGCCTACCACTGGCCGGCCATGGCGACGCCCGGGATACCAGTCGAGGCGCTGCCGGGGCTGCCGGTCGACGGGCTCAAGGACTCCTCCGGCGACGCCGACCGGCTGTTGAAGACGGTCACGTCGTGGGACCGGCCCCTCTACGTGGGGTCGTCCGCCCTGCTTTCCTACGCCGGGCCATTGGGGTGCGCCGGCGCGATCCTCGGGCTGGCCAACGCGGACCCCGAGCGCTGCATCGCCGCCTTTGCGGGCGATGCCGGCGCCCAGAAGGAGCTTGCCGACGGCCACTTCCAAGCAGGTTCCCAGTTTCCCCTGGGCATCAAGCGCCTTACCGCCGGCAGGTTCGGCACCCCGGTCTTCGCCCGCCTGGGCTAGGCGGACCGCGATGACCGGCTGGGAGCAGGCTCTGGTGTTTCTGGGCGGCCTGGCGGCCGGTGCGATGAATGCGATCGTCGGCGCCGGTTCTCTCATCACCTTTCCGCTTCTCCTTGCGCTCGGAGTTCCGCCCGTCACCGCAAACGTGAGCAACACGGTGGGCCTCATTCCCGGTTCGGTCTCGGGAGCCCTCGGCTACCACCGCGAGCTGGAAGGTCAGCGGCCACGCCTGGTTCGGCTGTGCGTGGCGGGCGGCCTCGGCGGCCTTACCGGCGGTTTGGTGCTGCTCGCGATGCCGTCGGAGGTCTTCGAAGGAGTGGTCCCGTTTCTCATCGCGCTGGCCTGCATCCTGGTCCTGCTGCAGCCGGTGGTGGCGCGCCGGCTGGCCGCCCGAGCGGAGGCCGGCAACCGAAGCAGGCGCGACGTGGGCCCGGCGCTGCTCCTCCAGGTCTACGCCTCCGGCATCTACGGCGGCTATTTCGGGGCGGCGCAGGGAGTGCTCCTCCTCGGCATTCTCGGCCTGGGCCTCGACGAGCACCTGCAGCGGGTGAATGCCGCCAAGAACGTCATCGCCGCCACCGTCAACATCGTCCCGGCCATCCTGTTCGTCCTGGTGGCCGACGTGTCCTGGCGGGTCGCCCTGCTGCTGGCCGCCGGCTCCGTCCTGGGAGGGCAGGTGGGAGCCCGGGTGGGCCGGCGGCTCCCGGCGCCGGCGCTGCGAGGGGCGGTCCTGGCGGTCGGCGTGTTCGCGATCGCGCGCATCGTGACGGGGTAGCCGCGGTTCGCTGATACGGTTGCAAGTCGCCCGGCAAGCGGGCTCCACGCCGAACAACGGAGGTGCGATGGAACAACGCCGGGCCGAGCCGGCTGAGCGGACCAGCGCGCAGCAGCTGCTGGACCGGTCCGCTGTGGTTGCAGTGGACGTGGTGAAAATCTACGGCGAAGGAGAGGCCGCCGTCCGGGCGCTCGACGGAGTGAGCCTGGTAGTTCCCAAAGGCCGGTTCAAGGCCATCATGGGCCCTTCCGGTTCGGGCAAGTCCACTTTGCTGCACTGCCTCGCCGCACTGGACGACGTCACGTCGGGCAAGGTGTTCGTCGGCGGCGTGGAGGTGTCCGGGCTGGACGAGAAGCAGAGAACCCGACTCCGGCGGGACAAGGTCGGGTTCATCTTCCAGGCGTTCAACCTCGTTCCCACACTGGACGCCCTGGAGAACGTCACCCTCCCGATGAACCTGGCGGGCCGGCCGGTCGACCGGAAGTGGCTCGACTACCTGATAGACACCGTGGGGCTGAAGGACAGGCTCCACCACCTGCCGGCCGAGCTGTCCGGCGGCCAACAGCAGCGGGTGGCCGCGGCCCGGGCGCTGGCGAGCCGGCCCGACATCGTCTTCGCCGACGAGCCGACCGGCAACCTTGACTCCCGCCGCGGGCAGGAGCTGCTGCAGTTCTTGCGGCGGACGGTGGACGAGTTCTCCCAGACGATCGTCATGGTCACCCACGATGCGTTCGCCGCCAGCTACGCCGACAGCGTGGTCTTCCTGGCCGACGGCCGCATCGTCGAGGAGCTGGAGAACCCGAAGACCGACGAGATTCTGGACTTCGTGAAGACGCTGGAGGGCTGACCGATGTGGAAGCTCACCCTGCGCAACCTTTCCGCCCGAAAGCTGCGGCTGGCCATGACGGCGCTGGCGGTGGTGCTCGGCGTGGGCTTCGTCTCCGGCACCTTCGTGTTGACCGACACCATGAATGCGGCTTTCGACAACCTGTTCGTGGACGTGAACAAAGGCATCGACGTGGTGGTCCGGGCGGAGAGCGAGTTCCAGAGCCAGCTCGGCGGCAGCCGCAAGCCCATCGACGACGGACTGATTCAAACCGTCCGGGGAGTGGACGGGGTCCGTGCGGCCGCCGGCTCCGTTCAGGGATACGCCCAGTTCGTCGACAAGCAGGGCGAGGCGGTCACCACCGGCGGCGCGCCCACCTTGGGCGGCTCCTGGTACGACGAGCCGAAGGGCTCGCTGGTGATCCGGGAGGGCAGGGCTCCGCAGGGGGCCGAGGAGGTGGTCGTGGACGCCGGCACCGCCGGCAAGCACGGGTTCGAGGTGGGCGACCGCATCACTGTGCTCACCCAGGCCGGCCCGGGGCAGTACCGGATAAGCGGGATCGCCAGGTTCGGCGACGCCGACAACCTCGGCGGAGCCACCCTCGCCGTGTTCGATCTGCCGACGGCGCAGGAGGTGCTTCAGAAGCCGGGCCAGGTCGACTCGATCGACGTGGCGGCCGAGGAAGGGGTAGGCACCGATCAGCTGCAGGAACGCCTGGAGCGGGTGCTCCCGGCGGGAGTAGAAGCCGCCGCCTCGGGCGATGTCGCGGCCGAGCAGTCCGAGGCGATCAAGGAGGGTCTCGGCTTCTTCAACATAGGCCTGCTGGTCTTCGCAGGGATCTCGCTGTTCGTCGGCGCCTTCCTCATCTTCAACACCTTCTCCATAACCGTCGCCCAGAGGACCAGGGAGTTTGCGCTCCTGCGGGCGCTGGGCGCGAGCGGCGGCCAGGTCACCGGAGCCGTCTTCCTGGAGGCGCTGTTGATAGGTGTGCTGGCTTCCGCCGTCGGCATCGCCTCCGGCTTCGGCATTGCGGCCGGCTTGAACGCGCTGCTTCAGGCCTTCGGCATCGAGCTTCCCTCCGAAGACCTGATCTTCCTGCCTCGGACCGGCATCGTCGCGGCAGTGGTCGGCATCGGGGTCACGGTCGTCTCGGCCATCGGGCCGGCCCGGCGGGCGGCCCGGATCTCGCCGATGGCGGCTCTCCGGGAAGCGGCGCCCAAGCCGGCCCGGTTCTCGGCCCGCCGGACTGCCGCCGGTCTCCTGGTCACGCTGGCCGGGGTTGCGATCCTTCTGGCCGGCCTGTTCACCGATGTCGGTCAACCGGTCCAGCTGGTCGGGGCCGGCGCTTTCGTCACCTTCCTCGGCGTGGCGTTCCTAGCGCCGCTTTTCGCCGGATCGCTTGCGGGCGTGCTGGGCATCCCTTTGAGGGCCCTGGGGATGCCCGGGAGGCTAGCCCGGCGAAACGCCGCCCGGAACCCGCGGCGAACCGCAGCGACCGCCGCAGCGCTGATGATCGGCCTTGCGCTGGTGGGACTGGTGAGCATCCTTGGAGAGTCGATCAAGGCTTCGACGGAGAAGGTTGTCGACGAGGCCTTGCGGGCGGACTTCACCGTCTCCGCCGGCGGCTTCACCGGCGGGGTCGTAAGCCCCCAGCTGACGCAGGACATGAACGCCCTGCCCGAGGTCGATGTGGCGACCCCTCTCAGGATCGGCCAGTTCCGGCGCAGCGACGACCGCAGCTTCTTCGTGGCCGGCATCGTGCCGGGCGACTTCGACAAGGTGACCGACCTGGAGGTCTCCGCCGGCACGCTGGCCGGCCTCGGCCCGGATGAGCTCCTGCTGTACTCCGAGTCGGCTGCCGAGCAGGGGTTGGAGGTGGGGGACCGGTTCGAGATGCAGTTCGCCGCCACGGGAAGCCACGACCTGACGGTGGCCGGGCTGTTCGACAACAAGTCGCTGGTCCAGACTGACTACCTAATCGGACTCGACACGTTCGAGGAGCACTTCCCCGAACGGGTGGACCTGCAGGTGTACGTGAAGGCCGCTGCGGGGGTCGCTCCAGCGCAAGCCCGCGAGGCGATAGAGCCGCTCCTGGAGGAGTATCCGAACGTCCAGCTGCAGGACCAGACGGAGACGAAGGAGGAGTCAGCCGCGCAGGTGAACCAGCTTCTCGGGCTGGTCAGCGCGCTTCTCGGTCTGGCGCTGATCATCGCCCTGCTCGGCATCACCAACACCCTTGCGCTCTCCGTCTTCGAGCGGACGCGGGAGCTCGGCCTGCTCCGTGCCGTCGGCATGGCAAGGCGGCAGACCCGAAGCATGATCCGCTGGGAGGCGGTGGTGATCAGTGTTCTGGGAGCGGTCCTCGGCCTGGCCATCGGGTTGTTCTTCGGCTGGGCGTTGGTCACGAGCCTGGAGTCGGAGGGCATCTCGGAGCTTCGGATTCCCTACGGCCAGCTTACGACCTACGTCATCCTGGCCGGCTTCGCCGGCGTTCTGGCGGCCCTTCCTCCCGCCCGCCGTGCCGGCCGGCTCAACGTCCTGGAAGCAATCTCCACCGAGTAACCTTTCCCCCGTTTGCCCCGGCGCACGGGGGGTACATCACCGTTCGACCACCTGTCAGGTGCCTCCGGCTGTAGAGCACGGCCACAACCGAACTTCCTGGAGAAGCGAAGACATCGGTGTGCGCAGCCCGCCGGAGGCGGCGCCCCAAGGAGCCGGGTCAAGGAGTGGGTATGGGCGAGCCTTCACCGAAACGCGAAGAGTCCGATTTCCCGGACACTTCTGCCGCCTTCCCCAGGCTGACCGTAGAGCAGATGGACGCGCTCGGCAGCAAAGGGCAGCGCCGGAAAGTCGCGCCCGGCGAGGTCCTCTTTCGGGCCGGGGAGCCATGTGACGAGTTCTACGTGATCCTTTCCGGGTCCATCGACATCGTGGAGGACCACGGGTGCGACAGTGAGCGGACACTGAGCACTCACGGGGCCGGCCGCTTCCTGGGAGAGCTGAACCTGCTGAGCGGACAGCCGGAGTTCGTGACCGCGGCCGCCCGGGAGCCGTCCGAGGTGCTCGCCGTGCCCGTCTCGGAGCTTCGCAGTCTCATGGGCCGGGACACCAACCTCTCCGACGCAATCCTCAGAGCCTGCATCGCCCGCAGGTCCATGCTGATCGGCCGGGGGTCGGGACTTAGAATCCTCGGGTCCCGGTACTCGCCGGACACCAAGCGGCTCCGTGAGTTCGCCAACCGCAACCGCATCCCTCACCGTTTCATCGACCTGGAGGTGGAGGAGGAGGCCGAGCACATCCTTCGCGACCTGCAGGTCGCACCGAGCGAGAC
>DATAAN010000262.1:0-2499 GCA_036260105.1 Actinomycetota bacterium | reverse complement strand
TCGACCAGGCCCGCCTGGCCGTGCTGCTGGTAGCGAGCCCACCAGCGGTAGGCGGTGGTCCGGGAGATGCCCATCTCCTGGGCGATGTGGGCGATCGGCCGTCGCGGCTGAGCGGCGATCCGCTCCACCAGGGTGAGCCTTCCCGCCGGGGTCAGCCGGGCATTAGCGTGCGCCATGAGGCCTCCGATGAGCGCGGTGCCGGAACAGCCCGCACCTCACTCGGAGGCCTCACCTCACGTCAACAACCTCCATGGGCAGTACACCTAGTCCTCCTCCACTAGCTCCGCATCCCAGCCCGGAGCCGACGTCCACTCGATGGCGTTCCGTACTCGGCCGAGGGCCAGCGAATGTAGACAGCCTGGAAAGTCGCCGTGTTCACCACAGCCGCCATGCCGGCCAACGGCCGAGGCGGCCGCGAGGTCAACGACGATCACAAGATCGCTCTTGAGGATCCCGTAGTGCTGCGTGATCAGGTCGTGCCTTGGCCCTCTGGTCTGACAAGTAGCCCCGCGTTCGCCCATGCTGGGTCCCTGCCACACCCGGCCCGGAACCAACCTGGGGCCACATCGGGAAGCCAGGGGTTCAAATCCCCTCACCTCCACCCCCACCCTGATGACGTGCGGCGACGCTGGTCATCGTCGTGTTCCGGGGCCGGTCTGACGGGCCGGATACGAGACGTCGCCGCCCTGCCTGTGCTCATCGCCCACGCCGAGCTGGCGGGCAAGGTCGATGAAGTCGCTCGCCACCAGGTCCACGTTGTGGTCCGGGCGCAGGTCGCTGGTCTGCCCGGGGCCGTGCTCGGTCGGGCGCGGGACGAAGGCGGTCCTGAGCCCGCAGGCGGCGGCGGCGACCAGGTCGTCGTTGTGGGCCGCGACCATCAGCACCTCCGGCGGGGACAGGCCGATCGCCTCGACGTTGCGCAGGTACGCCTCGGGCGCCGGCTTGTAGGCGCGCGCGATCTCGGCGCCGAGGATCGCGTCCCACAGGAGGCCGGCGCGCTTGGACAGGTGCAGCAGCAGCGCGATGTGCCCGTTGGAGTTGGGCGCGATGATGAAGCGGCGCTTTAGCAGCCGCAGGCCCTCGACCGTGTCCGGCCACGGCGCCAGCCGGTGCCAGACGAGGTTGAAGTCGGCCCGGTCGCCCTCTGGCACCGCGTCCAGCGCGAAGTCGGCCAGCACCTGGTCGAGCGCCTCCCGGTGCAGCACGTCGAGGTTGGTCCACGGCCGGGCGCCCCTGCGCACGGTCTCCAGCTGCGGCTGGTAGCGTGCCCGCCAGGCGTCGGCCAGCGCCGGCCATTCCACCCCCTCCAGGCCCAGGCGACCCGCGAGCGCCTCGCCCTCGGCGATCACGCTGGAACGCCAGTCGACACACGTGCCGAACACGTCGAACAGGAGCGCCCTTGGAGGACCGACCACGCTACTGCTCTTCCTGGAAGACGACCTCCCGGCGCCTCCGGATCGCCGGGAGCACCGCCAGGACCAGGGCGCCGACCGCGACGGCCAGCAGGGTGGCCGAGATCGGCCGGGTGAGGAACACCGTGGGGTCACCGCGCGAGATGATCAGCGCCCGGCGGACGTTCTCCTCCAGCAAGGGTCCGAGGACGAAGCCCAGCAGGAGCGGCGCCGGTTCGCAGCCGCACTTGATGAGGACGTAGCCCAGGATCCCGAAGAAGGCGATCGCGTACACGTGGAAGGGGTTGAACCCCAGCGAGAACGTGCCGATGGCGGCGAACGCGATGATCGCCGGGAAGAGGATCTGGTACGGGATCGTCAGCATCCGCACCCACAGGCCGATCAGGGGCAGGTTCAGCATCACCAGCAGGACGTTGCCGACCCACATGGAGGCGATGAGACCCCAGAAGAGCTCCGGCTGCTCGGTGATCACGTTCGGGCCCGGCGTGATGCCCTGGATGATGAACGCGCCGATCATGAGTGCCATCACCGGGTGGGCCGGCAGGCCGAGGGTCAGGAGGGGGATGAACGAGGTCTGCGCGGCGGCGTTGTTCGCCGACTCCGGACCGGCCACTCCCTCGATCGCCCCGTAGCCGAACTCCTCCGGACGCTTCGACAGGCGCTTCTCGACCGAGTAGGAGGCGAAGGCGGCGAGCACATGCCCGCCGCCGGGCAGGACACCGAGCGCCGACCCAAGCCCGGTCGCCCGCAGCACCGGCGCCACCATGCGACGCAGGTCCTCCCTTGTCGGCCACAGGTTCTTCACCTTCTCCACCACGACGGTGCGGGTCTTCTCGTCCTCGAGGTTGCGGAGGATCTCGGCGACGCCGAACATCCCGACCGCCACCGAGACGAAGTTCAGGCCGCCGTACAGCTCGCGGACCCCGAACACAAAGCGGGGCGTGCCGGTGTAGATGTCCTGCCCGACCGCCCCCAGCAGGACGCCCAGAACGATCATCGCCAGCGCCTTGAGGGTTGAACCGCGGGCCAGCGCAATCGACGCGAGCAAACCGAGCACGACGAGCGAGAAGTACTCCGCGGGGCCGAA
>DATAAN010000261.1:0-5014 GCA_036260105.1 Actinomycetota bacterium | reverse complement strand
TGGCCGAAGCGCTATCTGAGCCGCCCGAGAGGGCAACGAGGGATCTGATCGACCTCCTGCGAGCCACGGGGTCGGTACGGCCCGTCCTTCTGGCCGTTGCCTCCTTCGTCTCGGGCGCAAGCGTAGTCGGCGAAGGACTTCTGCTTTGGAGGCTGATCAACGGCGCGGGCTCCGTGCCGGCCCTTTTGGTACTCGCCTTGCTGCTTTTGGCGGTTGAGACGGCGGTGTTCAGGGGCTCCGTCCGGATGGGCAGGCGCCTTGAAGGAGACCTGCGAAAGACCTTGGACGACCTTCTGCCTCGGATGCCCGACCGCTATCTCAGCAGCCGGCCGACCTCCGACCTGGCCGAACGAGCCCAGCGCATGCACGCGCTTCGGCAGCTTCCGTCGCTTCTGGCGGAGATGCTCCGGTCGGCCGGGCAGATAGTTGCTCTCGGTGTCGCGATCTCCGTGCTGGACCCGTCCAACTGGTTTCTTGCCGTTCTTGCCGCGCTCTGTGCGGCCGGCCTGCCGTTCGCGGTCCAGCCTGTGCTTTCCGAACGGGACCAGCGGGTCAGGAACCACGCCGGCGCCATGGCCCGGCTGACCCTGGACACGCTTCTGGGGCTTTTCGCCATCAGGGCTCATCGTGCCGGCGCGCAGGTGGGAAGGCAGCACAACGACCAGCTCGAATTTTGGGACAGAGCCGCCGCTGCCGGTTACAGGGCGGTCGTCGCCACCGATGCCGTCCAGTTGCTGCTCGGCTTCGGCTCTGCGACGCTTCTCATCGCCAACACCGGCGGGCGTCTGGACGGTTCGGAACGACTGCTGCTCGCATTCTGGGCCGTCTCGTTAACCCTCGCCGGCCAGACCCTGGGGTTGGCGGCGCGCCAGTATCCGCTCCAACGCAATGTGGCGTTGAGGTTGTTCGAACCCCTCCGAGCCGGAAAGACGGTGGAGGTGCACTCGGAAGCCGGCACCGGCCCGGTGGCCTCAAGCGTGGAGGGAGCCGCACTGCGGATGACGGGCGTGAGCGTCATCCTTGCCGGCCAGCCGGTGTTGAGCGATGTTGACCTGGACGTGCGGCCGGGCGAGCACGTAGCCGTGGTCGGGCGTTCGGGCGCGGGGAAGTCCACCCTGGCCGGCCTCGTGCTCGGATGGCATGAAGCAGCGACCGGGGAAGTCCTCGTGGACGGGGCGAATCTGAGGGGTGAAGCGCTGAACTGCGTTCGCCGGTTCACCGCCTGGGTCGACCCCACGGTCCAGCTATGGAACGACTCGCTCGCCGCCAACCTCGACTACGGGAACTGGGGTCCGTCCCCAGTGACCCGTGAGGAGGTGCTGAAGCGGACCGGCCTGGATCATGTGGCAGGCAACCTGCCGTCTGCGGATGCTGCCTTGGGAGAGGGTGGCGGTCTGGTCTCCGGCGGGGAGGGGCAGCGGGTCAGGCTCGGGCGCGCGCTCCTCCGTCCGGGCGTCCGCCTTGTCGTACTCGACGAGCCACTGCGGGGCCTGGACCGGGCTCAAAGGCATGAGCTGCTCGACTACTGCCGGCGAGTCTGGAGCGGGGCCACGATGCTTTGCATCACCCACGACGTCACCGAAACGCTGAACTTCGACCGCGTGGCCGTCGTCGAGAAGGGCCGGATCGTTGAGTTCGACGAACCAGGGCGGCTGTCGGCCAACGCGGGGTCGGCCTATCGCCGGCTCATAGAGGGCGAGAACGAGGTCGAAAAAGTTTGGGGTGCAGTGGCCTGGAGGAGGCTCTATCTCGACGACGGGCGCCTCCTGGAGCCGGCTCCGAGTCCGAGCCTTTCGTCATGAGCTCCCCCGGCGGCGTCCAGCTCGACTCCCGGATTACGGCAGTGGAGTGGGCATCGGACCGCGCGGGGGATGCGCTGCACGCCCTTGCCCTCCGAGCGGGTCTCGTGGATCGACACAGGGCAGCCGGCGCGCTCGGCGGGGGTCAGACGGGTTCCGTGCAGGAGCAACTCGCGGCAAGAGCCGGCGCGCTGGACGTGTCGGTCCACGACTTCCCCATCGAGGACGACCTCTTCAGGGGCTTACGAAAGGCACTTCCCGCGATCGTGCCCGCCGCCTCCGGGGGGCTGGTTGCGATTGCAGACTGGAAGCGGGGCCGGTTCCTCCTCGTGCGTCCCGGTGGCGCGACCGCCTTGGTCGAGCCGGTGGAGCTCGTTCAGTCTCTGGCATCCGTTGGGTCGGGCGGGACCCGTACCCTCGATCTTCTGAGTGACCGGACCGCACGCAAGCGGGCGGTGGTGGCGTTGGTGACCGAGCTCGCCGCTCGGGGAGAGCCGCTGAGGGTGTGGCGAGTCCGCCGGGGGGAGACCGGCCTTTTGAAGCAGGCATGGCGGGAAGGGGTACTCCCGGCCACGGCGGCCTTTTTGGGAAGCCATCTAGCCCAGTACCTGCTGTTCTTGCAGGCCTGGATCGTTCTCGGCAAGGAGTCGTTTTCTGGTTCGACGTCGGCGGCCGGGCTGGCGGCCTGGTCCGCCCTACTGGCGGGCGTAATTCTGTTCCGCAGCCTGACGAGCTGGTTGCAGGGGCAGGCCGGTCGGCGCGCCGCGCGACTCCTACGCCGGCGGGTCTTCGACGGGATCCTGCAGATCGATCCCGACACGATTCGCCATCAGGGCACCGGGCAGCTGCTGGGACGGGTGATAGATGCCGAGACCGTCCAGGATCTGGCCGTCACGGGAGGTCTCGTAGCGTTGATGTCCGTCCTGGAGCTGACGATCGCCGGGTCGGTGCTCGCCCTCGGACCCGGTGGCGCTTTACGGGGCGCGCTGCTCGCAATGTGGTTCGGCTTGGTTGTCGTACTCGCCGTGGCTTACCAGCGCAAGACTGCGCGCTGGACCGAACAGCGGCACCGGCTCAGCTTCCGGCTGGTCGAGCGGATGGTCGGACACCGGACCAGGCTGGCCCAGCAGAGTCCCGAGCACTGGCACGATGGCGAGGAGTCCGACCGTTCCGAGTACGAACGTCTGTCGATACCGATGGACCGGCTGGAGGTCGTGTTGCGCTCCACCATGCACCGGGGGTGGATGGTGATAGGTGTGGCCTCGATCGCCCTTATGCGAGGGAGTCCGGAGGAGACGGCAACTGCGGTAGGAGGCGTGCTCCTGGCCTTTCAGGCGTTCCAACTCCTGGCTTTGGGCCTGGTTCAACTCTCGGGCGCCGCGGTTGCCTGGCGGGAAGTCGAACCCCTCCTGGGACTGCCCAGACCAGCAGACTCTAGGCCCAGGAGCTCCAGGGAACCGGTCGTCGAGTTGCAGGACCTTGCTTTCTTCCGACCGGGTCGAGAGCAGCCAATTCTGCGCTCCGTTGATCTGGTGGTCTCAAAAGGGGATCGCATACTGCTGGAGGGGCGTTCCGGCTCTGGCAAGTCGACCCTCGGAGCGCTTCTTGCGGGCTTGAAGGAGCCGAGCGGCGGGTCGGTGGACCGACGCGGCGAGGTGATCCTTTCGCCGCAGTTCCATGAGAACCACCTTTTGCTGGCGCCCCTCACGTTCAACATCCTGATGGGGCGGCACTGGCCGGCGAGCAGCAACGACCTAGAGGAGGTTCGCCGGGTTTGCAACCGCCTTGGCCTCGGCTCTCTCCTGAGCAGGATGCCGTCGGGTATGGCCCAGATGGTGGGTGAGACGGGGTGGCGGTTGTCGCACGGGGAACGCAGCCTCGTGTTCGTGGCCCGTACGATCGTGCAGCGGCCGGACCTGCTGGTTCTGGACGAGAGCTTCGGCTCCCTCGATCCTCTGACTCTCTCCTCGGCGCTGCCGGTGGTCGTGGAGGAGTCTCCGGCCCTTATGGTGATCAGGCAGTAGGTGGCTGGGAGAGCCGCGGGGAAGGCAGGTCACGAAGGTTTTCTCTGACCAAGGCCAGGACGGGATGCGTCTCACCGACGCGACTTTCGAGGATCTCCTTCGCTTGCTCGAGCGCCGAGCGGGCTTCGCCGAACCGCTGCGCTTCGAGGTATAGAACGCCCAGGTTGTTGATCGTGGTGGCGATCTCCGGGTGCTCGGGTCCGAGAACTTTTCTCTTTATCGAGATGGCCCGCTTGAAGAGGTGCTCCGCCTTTTCCAGCTCATCCCTTTTTGCGGCAATGGCGGCAAGGTTGTTGAGGTTGACGGCGATCTCGTAGTGCTCGGGACCGAACAACCCCTGGAATACCTCGATAGCCCGGTTGAAGGTGGCTTCCGCCTCCTCGTCCTTTCCCTGAGCCGACAGCAAGCCACCGAGGTTGGCGAGGTCGGCGGCGACCGCAGGATGGTCGGGGCCTAGCACCGCGGTTCGGATCTCAACGGATCGCCGGCCGTAGGGCTCCCCCTGGGCGAAGCGCCCCCTCGCATGCTCCAGGCCCGCGAGGTTGTGCCAGACGGTGGCAGCGTCGGCCGAGACCGGACCGGCCTGCGCCTCGATAAGCCGAAGTGCCCTTCGGTACAGCGTTTCAGCGTCGTCGAAGTTGCCGGTGTATTTGTAGAGGACGGCAAGGTTGTTGGCGCTGCTGGCAACGTCGGGGTCTTCGGCGCCAAAAGCTTGTTCGGCATCGGCGAGGGCCCGGCGGAGCAGGCCTTCCGCCTCGTCATAACGTCCCTGGGCACGCAGATTGCTGCCGAGGTCGCGGAGAGCATGGACCTTCAGGCGGTCGAGATCCCCTCCGTCGTCCGAAGGAAGCTGGGCCAGTATCTCGTTGGCGCGGCGAAAGCAGGATTCTGCTTCCGGGAGGTCGCCTAGAGCTTCGCGGATCCCTCCCAGGTTGAGGAGGGCGTTAGCTTCGTCGGGATCGAACTCGAAGCCGTGCTCATGGAAAAGGGCAACCGCCTGGCGGGCGAGTGTCTCCGCTTCAGTGAAGCGGTGTTCTTCGCGAGCGCCCGTCGAGCGGCGGTGCAGCTCGACGGGCGCTCGCGAAGAACACCGCTTCACTGAAGCGGAGACACTCGCCCGCCAGGCGGTTGCCCTTTTCCATGAGCACGGCTTCGAGTTCGATCCCGACGAAGCTAACGCCCTCCTCAACC
>DATAAN010000260.1:0-4996 GCA_036260105.1 Actinomycetota bacterium | reverse complement strand
AACATCCCCTGAGCGCCTGAATAGCCAACCCGGAAGCCGGTTACCACCTCGTCGAAGATCAAGAGGGCGCCGGCGCGCTCGGTCAAGGAACGCAAAGACTCCAGGAAGCCGGGAACCGGCGGGACGACTCCCATGTTCGCGGCCACCGGCTCGACGATCACCGCAGCGAGGTCATCGCCGTGCCGCTCGAAAGCCTGCTCAACGCCGGCGATCGAGTTGTACGGCACGACCACCGTGTCGCCTGAGGTCCCGCGGGTGACGCCCGGCGAGTCGGGCAGCCCGAGCGTCGCCACACCGGAACCGGCCTGGACCAGCAGGGCGTCGACGTGCCCGTGGTAGCAGCCGGCGAACTTTAGGATCTTGTCCCGCCCGGTGGCGGCGCGGGCGAGGCGCAGAGCGCTCATCGTCGCCTCGGTCCCGGAGGAGACGAACCTGACCATCTGCACCGAGGGCAGTGCCTCGACAAGCATCTTGGCCAGCCGGGTCTCGTTCGGAATCGGCGCCCCGAACGAAGTGCCGCTCATGCCGCCTCCGAACACCGCCCGCATCACCTTTTGGTTGGCGTGGCCGAGAATCAGCGGACCCCAGGAGGCCAGGAGGTCGATATAGCGGTTGCCGTCGACGTCGGTGACCTCGGACCCGTAGCCGGCCTTCATAAAGACCGGCGTGCCGCCGACCGACCCGAAGGCCCTGACGGGGGAGGAGACGCCGCCCGGCATGACCTTCTGGGCGGTGCGAAAGGCCTGCTCCGACCTGCGGGTTGAGCGCTCCATCAACCCTCGCCCATCCACCGGGCCGCTTCGAGCGCGTGATACGTGATGACAAAGTCGGCGCCTGCCCGGACCATGGAGCCCAGTATCTCGAGGGCAGCCCGCCTCTCGTCCATCCAGCCCCGCTCGGCGGCGGCCTTCACCATGGCGTACTCGCCGCTCACGTTGTAGGCGCTGAGGGGCACGTCGAAGCGCTTGCGGGCCTCGGCGATCAGGTCCAGGTTCACCAGGGCCGGCTTGACCATCACCATGTCGGCGCCCTCCTCCAGGTCTCGGGCGATGCCTGCGATGCCCTGGCGGCCGCTGGCGGGATCGATCTGGTAGCTGCGGCGGTCGCCGAACGCGGGCGCCGAGGAGGCCACCGCGCGGAAGGGGCCGTACATGGAGGAGGCGAACTTGGCGGCGTAGGACAGGATGCCGGTGTCGGCAAAGCCGGCGCCGTCCAGGGCGGCCCGGATGGCGGCCACCCGGCCGTCCATCATGTCGGAGGGGGCGACGAAGTCGGCCCCGGCCTCGGCCTGCGAAACCGCGGTCCGGGCGATCACCTCGACGGAGGCGTCGTTCAGCACCTTCTCTCCCTGCACCAGGCCGCAGTGTCCTGTGTCGGTGTAGCCGCAGAGGCAGGTGTCGGCGAAGACCACCATGCCCGGCGCGGAGGACTTGATCTCGGCGATCGCTCGCTGCGCCGGCCCGTCGGCGGCGAAGGCCTGGGACGCTCCCGGGTCCTTCCGGTCGGTGACGCCGAACACCAGGACGCCCGGGATGCCCAGCGATTCCGCTTGCTTGGCGAGAAGTCCAACCCGGGCGCTCGGCCAGTGGAAGTGACCGGGCAGGGCCTCCAGCGGCGTCTCCTGCTGCGCCTCGTCTGATACGAAGATAGGAAGCACCAACCGGCTCGGGTCCAGCCGGGTCTCCGCCACGAGGCGCCGGAGGTTCTCCGACTGCCTGAGGCGCCGAAGCCGCCTAACCGTCACCGGCGGCTCAGCGGTCGCTGATTGCCGGCCGCCAGGCCGGCCGCGAGGACTCGTAGCCGTCTATCTCCTGCTGGCGCTGCATGGTGAGGCCGATGTCGTCCAGGCCGTTCATCAAGCGGTACCGCGCGAAGTCGTCCAGCGGAAAAGTGGTCTCGATGCCCGCCGACCCGACGGTGACGGTTCGCTTGTCGACGTCGATGGCGATCTCCGTGGACGGGTCCCTCTCCACCAGCTCGACGATGGCCTGAACCGTCTCCTCTGGGATCTGAACCGGCAGCAGGCCGTTCTTTAGAGCGTTGGCCCGGAAGATGTCGGCGAAGCTCGAGGAGACAACGGCGTAGAAACCGGACTCGGCCAGCGCCCACACCGCGTGCTCCCGGGAGGATCCACAGCCGAAGTTGGGTCCGGCCAAAAGGATGGTGCCCGACTTGTACTCGGGGCGGTTGAGCACGAAGTCCGGATCCTCCCTCCAGGCGGAGAACAGGCCGTTGCCGAAGCCGGTTCGCTCGACCCGCTTCAGCCACACGGCGGGGATTATCTGGTCGGTGTCGACGTCGCTCCGCTTCAGCGGAACGCCTCTCCCGACGACCTTGGTGACCGGCTCCATCAGCGGCCGTTCAGGTCTGCCGGCGACGCGAACCGGCCGGCGATCGCCGTGGCGGCCGCCACCGGCGGAGACACCAGGTGCGTGCGCCCTCCCTTGCCCTGCCGTCCCTCGAAGTTGCGGTTGGAGGTCGACGCACAGCGCTGTCCCGGCCCTAGCTGGTCGGGGTTCATGCCGAGGCACATCGAGCACCCGGCTCCCTCGCGCCACTCGAAGCCGGCTTGAATGAAGACCCGGTCCAGGCCTTCAGCCTCGGCGTCCGCCTTGACCTTCATCGAACCCGGAACCACCATCGCTCGCACGCCTTCCCGCACCCTTCGGCCGGCCACCACCTCTGCGGCGGCCCTGAGGTCCTCCAGGCGGGCGTTGGTGCAGGAGCCGATGAAAACGGCGTCCACCGGAATCTCCCGAATCGGGGTGCCGGGAGTCAGCGCCATGTAATCGAGTGCCCGGCGAGCAGCCTCCCGCAGGGCCGGGTCGGTGTACTCCTCCGGGTCGGGGACCGAATCCTCCAGGCCCACGGTCTGCGCCGGGTTGGTGCCCCAGCTCACGTAGCGGCGGAGGTTGGAGGCGTCGATCACGATCTCCCGGTCGAAAGCGGCGTCCGGGTCGGTCGCCAGGCTGCGCCAGTCGTCCAGGGCGCTCTCCCAGTGCTTGCCCTTCGGCGCGTACTTCCGGCCCTCCAGGTAGGCGTAGGTGGTGTCATCCGGGGCGATCATGCCCGCCCGGGCGCCGCCCTCGATCGACATGTTGCAGACCGTCATCCGGCCCTCCATGGACAGGGACCGGATGGCTTCACCGCGGTACTCGATGATCGAGCCTGCGCCGCCGCCCGTGCCGATTGCGGCGATGATGCCGAGAATGATGTCCTTGGGCGCCAGGCCCTCCGGCAGCCGCCCCTGCACGGTCACCGCCATGGTCTTGGGTCTGGTCTGGCTGAGCGTCTGGGTGGCGAGCACGTGCTCCACCTCGCTGGTCCCGATGCCGAACGCCAGGGCGCCGAAGGCGCCGTGCGTGGAGGTGTGGCTGTCACCGCAGACGATTGTCATGCCCGGCTGCGTCAGTCCGAGCTCGGGGCCGATCACGTGCACGATTCCCTGGCCGGGGTGTCCCATGGGCAGCAGCTTGATCCCGAACTCCTCGCAGTTGCGGCGTAACGCTTCAATCTGCTTGGCCGAGACGGGGTCTGCGACCGGCTTGTCCAGCCCCATCGTCGGCACATTGTGGTCCATCGTGGCGATCGTCAGGTCGGGCCGGCGCACCTTGCGCCCGGCGAGCCGCAGGCCGTCGAAGGCCTGGGGGGAGGTCACCTCATGGACGAGGTGAAGGTCGATGTAGAGGAGGTCGGGCTCACCCGGGGCGCGGTGCACGACGTGGCGTTCCCACACCTTCTCCGACAGTGTCTGACCCATGACCTCAATGCTCCCTCGGACGATTAGTTCGAGCGTCGAACGATCCAGTTTAATTCCATTGCGGATGCCGCTCGGCCGGTGGTTGTGTGCCGGCCGGTGCCGGGATAGATTTCGCGCGTTCCCTTAACTGGAGACCGAAGTGCAAAGCCGGCCTGGCTTCCGCCGCCTCGCCGCCGTCTCGGGCGGCACGTTTCTCCTGCTCATCCTAGGGACCTCCGCCGCCACCGCGCAGACGCCCACCCCCACGCCGGTGCCTTCGCCGGTGGAGTCACCGGGTTCGAGCGGGATCCCGCTGGCCGAGGTCGACCCCAACACCGCCCTGCTGCTGGTGGTACTCGGCTCCATCGGGGTGGCGCTCATCTGGCTGATCCCGATGCTTTGGGACCTCACGCGTTCCTACCGGGCTCTTGCCGAGGTGCGGACGCAGATCACCGGCCGGTTCCTGGACCGGGCGGCCGGCCAGGACCTCACTAGCCAGGAGCTGCAGGTGTTGCTGCGGGAGCTCTCACGACCGCCCCGCGGATACCCCGGACTCTCCCGGAGCCTCATGGCGTTCGTGGTGATCACCATCGTCGCCGTCTCCCAGCTCGGCCTCTCCTTCTTCAACATCTCCGGCGCCGAGGACCTGCGCAAGACCATCGTCAACTCGCTGCTCGCCGTATTCGCGTCGATCGCGGGCTTCTACTTCGGCACTCGGGCGGCCACGCAGGCCGACCGCAGCGAGGCAGCAGGCACTCCACAGGCCGCCGGAGGCCGTCCGGTGGTCGCCAGGGTGTCACCGCCGTCCGGGCCGCCGGCGGGCGGGACGGTCGTGACGATCACAGGGAGCGGCTTCTCGGCTGCCACCGACGTGATGTTCGGCAAGGCTCCTGGGGTGGACGCCCAAGCGGCCGACGACACTCGGATCACAGTCAAGGCGCCGCCGGGGACCGGCACCGTGGACGTGACCGTCGTCGCTCCCAAGGGCAACTCGGTCAGGACGCTCGGGTCTCGCTTCTCCTACGCCGAGGTTGCCAAGGACGAACCTTAGAGCAGGCCGCCGAGCGGCAGCTTGTTCTTGTTGAAGGGCTCGGTTCCCGGGGCCAGCACCACGCCGTCGAACTCGTCGGTCGTGGCCTTCATGTAGTCCAGCTCTCTGCGGATATCGCCGACACCGTTGACCACGCCGTCCGGAATGCCTACCTCCAGGGTGCTGAGGACGCCGAGCGCCCTGCCGTTCGAATCAAGAAATGCGCT
>DATAAN010000259.1:0-8283 GCA_036260105.1 Actinomycetota bacterium | reverse complement strand
CAGAATCGCATGATCTGCTTGATCTCCTCCCGCACCTCGGGGTTGGCGAGATTGAGGTCAGGCTGGAAGTCGTGGAACCGGTGGAAGTAGTACTGGCCGGTCTGGCGGTCCTGCGTCCAGTTCGTTGTCTGCAGGCCGGGGAAGATCAGGGATTCGGCCTCCTTGATCGGCTCGTCCGACCACACGTACCAGTCCCGGTGGGGCGCCTCACGGCTGGAGCAGGCGTCCCGGAACCACGGGTGCTGATCCGACGTGTGGTTCACCACCAGGTCGATCACCACCCTGATTCCCCGCTCGTCGGCGGCGTGGATGAACGCAACGAAGTCGCCGAGCGTGCCGTACCGCGGGTCGACCGTGTAGTAGTCGGCGATGTCGTAGCCGTCGTCCCGGTTCGGAGTCGGGTAGAACGGCATCATCCACAGGCACGTCACGCCGAGGGCTTCGAGGTGGTCCATGCGCTGGATCAGCCCGCGGAAGTCTCCGACGCCGTCCCGGTCGCCGTCCATGAACGTCTCGACGTCCAGCTCGTAGAGCACGGCGTTCTTCCACCATAGGTCGCCGCTTTCGATGCGGGTTCCGGCGGCCACCTAGGCGATCCGGATCTGAGGCAGCACCTTGTCGCCGAAGAAGTCCACGAACTGCTCCTGGGTCGGTCCGACGTGGTGCACGTTGAGGATCGAGAAGCCCAGACCGGCGTAGCGGAGGAGGTTGTCCGCGTGCCAACCGGGGTCGGACGACACGTCGACCACGGAGCTCACGTCCTCCTGCTTGATGAACTGCGCCGCCATGTCGAAGTGCTCGGCGAGCCGGACGTCCTGCGCCACGGGGCCGGGCAGCATGTTCCCCTTCCAACTCTCCAGCGCCATCTCCGCCGCAGTGTCCTCGTTCTCCGCCCAGCAGACGTGGACCTGGAGAAGAAGCGGCTTTTCCCCGGCGGTCTCGTGGAAGGCGTCGGCCACCGCCCGCATTCTCTCTTCCGGCTGGTTCACGGTGATGAGACCGTCGGCCCAGGTGCCTGCCCACCGGGCGGTCTCAGGCGACAGCGCGGCGACGTACAGAGGTGGGGGTGTCTCGGGCCGCGACCACACCTTCGCGTCGTGGACCGTCACCATGCCGTCGTAGGTGACCCTCTCGCCGTCCAGGAGCCGCCGAATGACTGCGGCGCACTCGCCCAGGCGCTGATTGCGCAGGTGCTTCGGGGGCCACGGGTTGCCGGTGATGTGCTCGTTCATCGCCTCCCCCGAGCCGAGCGCCACCGAGAACCGCCCCGGGAACATCTCCTCCAGGGTGGCGATGGCCTGTGCCACTACCGCCGGGTGGTAGCGGTCACCGGGCGCGTTGACCAGCGTGAAGTTGAGGTTCGTCGACTGCATGGCCGCTCCCAGCCAGGCGAAGGCGAACCCCGACTCGCCCTGCTCGACGCCCCACGGCTCGATGTGGTCCGAGGACTGGATGTGCTGGAAGCCGGCCTGCTCGGCCTGCTTTACCAGCCGGAGAAGCCGTGAGGGAGCGAACTGCTCATGGGAGGCGTGAAAGCCGATGGTCGGGGCCACACCGAACCATTACCCGGCGCCCCGAACCCCCAACCGGCGCCCCGCACCCCAACCGGCTTGGACGTTCACCGGTCCGTCACAGCGAAAGGGCCCTCGGGGGCACCTGCCCTGGGCCCGGGGCCGTCCCTGCGACAATGCCGCCATGGAAGCCGACTCCTTCCCGGCACCTCCCGTGCTGGTCCTGGTGACCGGACCGCCCGGGGCCGGCAAAACCACGCTTGCCCGCCCGCTGGCCGAGCGGCTCGAGATGCCGCTGATCACCAAGGACGACCTGAAGGAGATCCTCTTCGACGCCCTCGGGTGGGGGGACCGGGACACCAGCCGGGCGATGAGCGACGCTGCCTACGCGCTTCTGTTCCACGTGGCAGGGCTCGAGCTGGCCGCCCGGCGATCGCTGATGCTGGAGGCCAACTTCCGCCCCGAGGCGGCGGAGCCCCTGGCGAAGCTGCCGCCCCACCGGCTGGCGCAGGTGCACTGCTCCGCCGACCGCCCCACACTGGTGGATCGGCTGGAGCGCAGGGCCCGGGAGGCCCTGCGCCACCCCGGACACGTCGACGACCAGACGCTCGGAGAGCTGGATCAGATGCTGAAGTCCGGCAAACCGCTCGCTTTACCGGGGCCCGTGATCGAGGTCGACGGCCGGGTCCCCATAGATACCGATGCCGTCGCAGACCAGCTTCTGAGGTGGATGTCCGGCGCCGCCTGATGCGGAACCGCCGTCACTGCCCGGCGGAGAAGTTCTCCCAGTAGCGGGACGGCGTGGGCCCCCGCTGGCCCTGGTACTTGCTGCGCAGCTTGCCCGCCCCGTAGCCCGACTCCGCCGGCGACGACAGCCGGAAGAAGGCGATCTGCCCGATGAGCATCTCCGGATAAAGGGTTATGGGAAGCGTGGCGAGGTTGGAGAGCTCGAGCGTGAGGTGGCCCTTGAACGACGGGTCGATGAAGCCGGCCGTCGAGTGCGTCACCAGCCCGAGCCGTCCCAGCGAGGACTTGCCTTCCAGGCGGCCGGCGATGTCGTCCGGCAGCTCGACCCACTCACGGGTGGAGCCGAGCACGAACTCACCGGGATGCAGCATGAACGGCTCGTCCTCGGCGACGGTCACCAGCTCGGTCAGCTCGTCCATGCGGTTGCGTACATCGATCACCCGATACCGGTGGTTGTGGAAGACGCGGAACTGGTTGTCGATACGCACGTCGAGGGACGAAGGCTGGACCCGGGCCGGGTCGAAGGGGTCGATGACGATCCTGCCGGCCTCGATCTGGGCCCGTATGTCGCGGTCGGAAAGGATCATGTGGCCGGATTCTACCTCCGGCCGCCTGCCCGCCTTCCGCTCGCTGATCAGCCGCCGTGATGTCTATAAGATGGAGACAGACGCCTCTTGCGGGTGTAGTTCAATGGTAGAACGGAAGCTTCCCAAGCTTCAGGCGGGGGTCCGATTCCCCTCACCCGCTCTCTAGCTCGACGCCGGGGGAGCCTCGGCGGTCACCGCTACCCGGGACCGGCTTCGCGTTCGGTAGACCAGCCATCCAACGAGGCCGAGCAGTGCGAACGGAGCCAGCCACCCCAGTCCGACCACAATGCCGCCGATCACCGACTGGAAGCCGTCGACCGCCTCCTCCCACGCCCCAGCCAGGCCCTTCGGAGCGCCGGTGGGCGCGCCGGGCTCGTAGAGGCGGACGGTGATCGTCGAGAAATCGGTCTGGTCCCTCAGGAAGTTGAGCTGGCCCTGGATCTCCTCGATCCGCAGCTGAACCGCCGAGAGCTGGCTCTGGATCTGGATCATGTCGGAGACACCCTCCGCTTCGTCCATCAGCCGAAGGAAAAAGCCCTCCTCCGTCTTGGCCTGGCGCAGCCGCGCCTCCAAGTCGACGAACTGCTTGGAGACGTCCTGGCCGCTACGATCCTCGGCCTTGACTTTCCCGAGCTGCTTCAGCCGGGAGACCGCCTCCTCGAAGCGGTTGGAGGGAACCCGGATCGTCAGGGAACCAGATGAAAGCTCGCCGTCGCTCTCGGCGACCTGTGAGTTGGTGACGAATCCACCGAACTGCTCGGCCACCGTGCCGGCGCGGGCGAACTGGCGCTGGAAGGCGTCGTCTTCGATCTCCACCTCCAGCGAGATGTTCTTGATGACCCGGCTGGAGGCCGGTCCGCCGGGCGGGACGTCGGGGAGGTCCGGAACCGGCGCCTGAGCCGCAGCCGCCTCCGGCGCTGGAGCGGCAAGCGCCCCTCCGCCGCCTGCTCGCCCTGCCGCAACGGAGTCGGCAGCCGAGCCGTCGGCGTCGGTGGCAGCGCCTGCGAACGCCTCGCTCTTCGTCGGTGCCGCCGCCTGGGTCTCGGACGAGACGTCCTGAGCTCGATCGCCGCAGGCGGCTCCGAACGCCAGCAGCAGGATAAGCACAAAGGTCGCTGCGAATCGCTTGATCATGGCTCGCTCCTCGTCCGCCTCGCGGCGCTCCGGTTTCGTCTTCCGAACCGTTTGACGGTTCGTCGTACCTCTCCGGTTCCCCGGGTTTTGTCTTACCGGCTTAAGTTCGCGGCGCTCCTGCCGATAGAAAGGCCGCAACAAAGCTTGGTCGGCGCGGATCGGAGTGCCCAACAGCCCCCGCCTCCCGTGGGCGCTCCGGTCCCTGTCCGGCCCTCTCTCCCTCGGAACTGTGCCTCGTCGAAAGTCTCTTACCACGCAGAGTGGCCATAGTTGCCACAAATAGTGCTTATCGAATGTTGGAAGTTGCCGATATAAGTGGGGCAACAAGCCACTGGATCTGAACCGGGCCGGAGTGAGGTCATAATCGCCCCCGCCCCCCGCGGACCGCTGTAGCTCCGGCCCGGTTCGGTCCGGTAATCGCCCGCACATCCCCGTATCGCGACGCCCTTTATGAGGTGCACGTCGCCGCGGCCCGGGTTCCCTCTGCGGCCGTTTCACCCCCGGGGCGCAACGGACTGCCCGCGGCTACGATGAACCAATGGACATTGGCGTATTCCTGGCGGCCGAGCCGCACCAGCGGGGACCCGCCGAGGACTTGCGGGAGTTCATCGACCTTGCTCAGGCGATCGAGGAGCTCGGTTACTCGTCGCTGTGGACCGCCTCCCGCCACTTCTCCTCCGGCTACGCCGCCATCCCTTCACCGCTGGTGATCTTCGCCGCGGTGGCCGAGCGCACCAAGACGCTGGTTTTTGGCCCCTCGGTCGTCACCCTGCCGCTGGAGAACTTGCACCGGCTGGCAGAGGACTTCGCGGTCCTCGACGCGATCTCGGGGGGCCGTGCCCGCCTGGGAGTCGGCAGCGGCGACGACCCGCTCGGCTTCGAGGCGATGGGGGTCCCGTTCGACGACCGGGCCGGCATCATGTCCCGGCAGCTACCAGTCCTGTTGGACATGCTCCAGGGTGGCGACGTCGGCGCCGGCCTAACCCTCTACCCGCCGATCGAGGACGCGCTGGACAAGGTTGCTCTGGGAGCGCAGTCGGCCCGAGGTGCTGCCTGGGCGGCCTCTCTGGGCATCGGCCTGCTGCAGGGGCGCTCGGAGCCCAACAGCTGGGACCCCACCGTCTCGCAGACCCGAGCGGCGGAAGCCTACCGAGCCGTCCACCCCGACGGCCGCATCGTCACGGCCCGTAACGCGTGGGTCGGAACCCTGGACGACGAGGAGCTATTGGAGGGGATTCGCCGGCACGACGTATTTCTCAAGTCCCGCAAGCGGCCCGGCATGCCCGAGGACCCGAAGGAGGCGATCCGCAAGATGAACATCCAGGCGGGCACGCCCGAGGCTCTCGCCGGGGAGCTGCGGGCGACGGTTGCCTCGATCGCCCCCGATGAGCTGGTGATCACGCCCGACGCCGGCGGCCTGGAAGCCTCCGATCGGCTGAAGCGGCTGACGGCGCTGTCGGAGGCCTTCGGTCTAGGGAGGGACTAGCGTGGCGGTCGCGCCGCTCGCTCCGATAGAGCTTGACCAGCCGGGCAGCAAAGACGAGGCGGTCCCCGACCGTCCGTGGATCGTCATCGTGTGGAACGACCCGATCAACTTGATGTCCTACGTGACCATGGTGTTCCAAAAGCTGTTCGGCTACTCGCTCGAGAAGGCGACCAGGCTCATGCTCGACGTGCACCACAAGGGCAAAGCGGTGGTCTCCAGCGGCCCGCGAGAGAAAGCTGAGTTCGACGTCTCTCGCCTCCACGCCCACGGCCTGTGGGCAACCATGCAGCACGACGTCTAGGTGCCCACCGCCGACCACCCCCGGATCGCCCGCGTAGCGCCCGGACGCTTCGCCGTCTCCCTGCCCCGCCCTGAGCGGCTCATCCTGCGCTCGCTGCTCTCCGAGCTGCGGAGCCTGGTCGAGGACAGGGACCCGACCACCCGCCGGCTGTTCCCGGTCGCGTACCCGAACGACCCAGACAAAGAGGCGGAGTACCAGAGCATGATGTCCGGAGAGCTGGTCGAGAGCCGTCTGGCGGCGATCGAAACGGTGAAGTCCACGCTTTCACACAAGCAGATAGACGCCGCCGCTCTGGAGCGCTGGATGGAGGCCATCAACAGCCTGCGTCTTGTTCTAGGGACCCGGCTGGACGTGACGGAGGAACTGCCGGTCCTGGACGCCGATGACCCGGACGCCCCGGCGTACGCGATGTACGACTACCTGGGGTGGCTCCTCGAGCAGGCGGTCCATGCCCAGATGGAGGACCTGGTTTAGCTTGTCGCCGTCCCACCGGCGCTGGTTGCACGAGGGGTAGAGCGGTCAGGTCGTTCGCGGATTCGGGCAGATCGGTAACAGTTCCGGACCGCCCTGACTCGCAGACCCGGAAGGCCCCGTCGGGCTAAAGTTGACACCCTCCCGCTCAACTTTTACTATCGGATTTCACTAAAGATCTGGAATACCGCCCGGAAGTAGAGCGTTGAAGCTTCCGAACTCAAGTAAAGCAAGCGAAAGGAAACACGTATGCCAAAGGCAGTCGGAATCGACCTCGGGACGACCAACTCGGTTGTGAGCGTCCTCGAGGGTGGGGAGTCTGTTGTCATCCCCAATGCCGAGGGTCATCGGACCACGCCTTCGGTCGTAGCGTTCACCAAGGCCGGCGAGATCCTGGTCGGTGAGGTCGCGAAGCGCCAGGCCATCACCAACCCCGACCGAACCATTCGGTCCGTGAAGCGGCAGATGGGCACCTCCTGGACCACGAAGATCGACAGCAAGGCGTGGACTCCGCAGGAGATCTCGGCCCAGATCCTCATGAAGCTCAAGAGGGACGCCGAGGCTTACCTGGGCGACAAGGTCACCCAGGCAGTCGTCACCGTCCCCGCATACTTCGGCGACGCGCAGCGTCAGGCCACCAAGGAAGCCGGCGAGATCGCCGGACTGGAAGTTTTGCGTCTGGTTGCAGAGCCGACGGCCGCATCGCTGGCCTACGGCCTGGACAAGGAGGCCGAGCAGACGATCCTGGTTTTCGACCTCGGCGGCGGCACCTTCGACGTCTCCATCCTGGAGATTGCAGAGGGCGTGTTCGACGTCAAGGCGACCAACGGTGACGCCCACCTCGGCGGCGACGACTGGGACCAGAAGATCGTTCAGCACCTGCTGAAGGAGGTCAAGAACAGCCACGGCGTCGACCTCTCCAAGGACCGCATGGCCCTGCAGCGGATGCAGGAGGCGGCCGAAAAGGCGAAGATCGAGCTCTCCCAGGCGACCCAGACCACCATCAACCTGCCGTTCCTGACCGCCACCGAGTCGGGACCGATCCACCTGGAGGTCAACCTGACCCGTGCTCAGTTCGAGCAGATGTGCGAGGACCTTCTCGACCGGATCAAGGGCCCGTTCAACCAGGCGATCAAGGACTGGGGCAAGGCGGTCGGCCAGCTGGACCACATCGTGCTCGTGGGTGGCTCCACCCGTATGCCGATGGTTCAGGACCTGGTGAAGCAGCTGTCCGGCGGCAAGGAGCCGCACAAGGGCGTCAACCCGGACGAGGTCGTCGCAATCGGCGCCGCACTGCAGGCCGGTGTCCTGCGCGGCGAGGTCAAGGACGTCCTGCTTCTGGACGTGACCCCGCTGACCATGGGCATCGAGACCCGTGGGGGCGTGTTCACCAAGATGATCGAGCGCAACACCACCATCCCGACCCGCAAGAGCGAGGTGTTCTCCACTGCGGAGGACAACCAGCCCTCGGTGACGGTCAATGTGGTGCAGGGCGAGGGACAGATGGTCACCTCCCCGGGTGTGCGGTCGCTCGGCCAGTTCGACCTGGTGGGCATCCCGCCGGCGCCTCGAGGAATGCCTCAGATCGAGGTCTCCTTCGACATCGACGCCAACGGAATCGTCCACGTCTCCGCCAAGGACCTCGGCACCGGCAAGGAGCAGGCCATGACCATCACCGGTGGGTCGGCGCTGCCGAAGGACGAGGTCGAGCGGATGATGCGGGAGGCGGAGCAGTTCGCCGCCGAGGACGCCAAGCGGCGTGAGATGGCCGAGGCCCGGAACATGGCCGACAACCTTCTCTACCAGACCGAGAAGACCGCCAAGGAGCACGGCGACAAGCTGGCGGCTGCCGACAAGGAAGCGCTCGACAACGCCATGGACGAGCTGCGGGAAGCCCTGAAGGGCGAGGACGTGGACCGGATCCGGACCGCATCCGACACGCTCACCAAGGCCTCCCACAAGCTGGCCGAGCAGATCTACGCCACCAACGCCCAGTCTTCGGGCGGGGCGGCTTCCGCTGCCGGCGCAGACTCCTCGTCCGATGAC
>DATAAN010000258.1:0-2669 GCA_036260105.1 Actinomycetota bacterium | reverse complement strand
TGGCGAGCGTTAGCGCGCCGGTCTTCGGGCCGGGAGGCGAGTTGAGGGCGGCGGTGTGCGCGAGCGGCCCGGTCTCACGCCTAGGGGAGCGTCCGGGGGAACGCCTGGCAAAGTCGGTAGTGGCGGCGGCGCGGGAGATCGAAGGCGCTCTAGGCCAGGTGTCGCCCGCTATCGAGTCGCCTGGGTAGCCCTCTTCCTCTATCCCGATCACTCCGGACGGTTGCCCGGCTCCCTACCGGCCTCGAACGGTGTGGTCACCCCCTCGTAGCCGAGGTGCATCGTCATGCCTTGAGCGGCGTGGTCGAGGTTATGGCAGTGGTTCATCCATATGCCTGGGTTGTCGGCGCGGAAGGCGACCTCGTAGGACTCTCCGGGCGCTACGTTCAGAGTGTCAGCCCACCAAGGGCTGCCGTTGACGGGTTCACCGTTACGACTCAGGACGAGGACGTGGTGGCCGTGCAGGTGCATAGGGTGATCCATGAAGCTGCGGTTGACGAAGGTCGTCTTCACGAGATCCCCCTCGCGGACCATCTGCATTGGCGTGTCGGGGGACACCTCGCCGTTGATCGTCCAGAGCATGTAGAACAGACCGTCGTGGAAGCCGAAACGGTTGTCCAGGACGACCTCGAACTCCCTGTCGAAGTCGCTTGAAGCGTCGAAGGGTGTGGGCTCGGGCTTGCCGTAGCTCACGGGGTCGAACTCGGGACCGCTCGCGAGCGTGGGTACTTCACCCTTGCCGTCTCTGCTCAGCAGGAGGCCGAGGTTTCGATTCTCGTCCGCGAAGGCCATGGCCCCGGGGACGCCGAGCCGGACCGGCTTGCTCGGCATGGTGAACGTAACGTCGTAGCGTCCACCGGCTGCCGACTCTAGGCGGGTATCTGTCAAATTGGTAGGGGTGTTCAACGCGGTGCCGTCTATCGCAGCGACCTTGAACGGGGCGCCTGTCAGGGAAAAAGTTACAGGGTAGCTGTCGGTGTTGATCAGGCGCAGGCGCACCGGCGTCCCGGGAGTGATGGTCCTCCGTTCGAGCGTGTCGGAGGTGCCTATGGTCGCCACCCGGTCGTCCCCGTTCTCCCAAGAGTGGGCCATCACCGTGATCTCCCGCGCGTCCACCTGTTCGTGTGGCTCCACGATGAAGGCACCGAAGAGCCCTTTCCTGACCTGCTCCGAGGAGACCTGGTGGGAGTGGTACCAGTACGTGCCAGTCTGTTCCGCCCTGAAGCGGTAGGTGTAACGTTCGCCGGGTCGCACGGCGTTCTGGGTGAGACCGGCCACGCCGTCCTCGGCGTTTGGCACGTCTATACCGTGCCAGTGGAGGGTCACACCATCCTCTATGTCCTCGTTGACGAGCGTCACCTCGACGAGATCCCCCTGACGGGCACGCAGCTCAGGTCCGGGGGCTTTGCCGTCGAACGTCCACGCCTCGACTGTCTTGCCGGAGCTGAGCCGTATCCTGGTCTCTTGAGCCGTAAGGGTGAACCGGCGGTCTGGCTCTCCCTCGCGGGGGCCGGTCAGCTCAGTCAGGCTCACCGACGACCCGTGGCCGGAGTGGTGCGCGTGATCTCCGTGTCCAGGCTCCGGTCCGCCGCCGTAGTCCGCGTTCTCGTGGGCCATCATGCTGAACCGGTCAGGCAGCGCGCTCGCCTGCATCGAATAGGCGAACCAGGCAGCGAATCCGACGCAGATCACGAGCGCGAAAGCGCCCATCCGCAGGAGGAGGAAGCCGAGCCCGGGAGCGGTGGGGACCTCGGGCTGGCCCATTTTCAGGTGGCGGCGCCGCTGCCTGGCCCACAGTGCAGCGGTGGAGACGACGAACAGACCCCACAGGGTGAGGGCAGTGCCGACCGACGGGCGGCCAGGAGGGAACCAGGTCAGGTAGGCGAAGAGGGCCGCGCCGGCTGCTGTCGCCTGGAAGGGGACGACGAGGAGGGGATCGGAGAGTCCGGATCTACTCGCCGCATCTACCGGAGCCTTCGACTCCACGACGGTACTGCGTACGACCCTCCACAACCTCGGGGCGGAGAGCAGGAGGACGGCCGATGCCGGCAGGACGAGCGGCGGCAGGCCCAAGATCACCCTGTCCTCCACGAAGAGCCAGCCGTAGGACCCCAGTTGCCCGACCATGAAAAGCTCTGCCGCTGAGAGCAAACCGGCGAGCCCCAGTACCGTGAGCAAGGCCCACACGCCGAGCCGCAACCGGCGCTGCGTGCGGCAGAAGGCGAGGCGTCCGGCGAGGTAACCCGCGAGCCACCACGCGGCAAGGAGGGCCGGCGCGACCATCGTGCCGATTCCAAGAACCGCCTCGAACATCAGGCAACCTCCTTTTGCGTGCTCGAACGAGCCAGCCCGCCCGACCAGCCGACCGCGACCGTAAGCACGAACAGCGCCAGCGTTGTGAGACTGGACTGGTTACTGAAGGCCAGGCTGATGGCGGCAACGACCACACCGACCAGCAGGCCGTGCAGGGCAGCGGCACTCTCTCCCACCGTTCGCGCAACCCAGGCCGCAGCGAAAGCCGTGAGCAGCACCGTCAGTGCAGGCACGAACCAGGCCTGGCCGGCGAACTCTTGAATCCTGATTCCGAATCCAAAGATAGGGTCGGAGACGACAACCACCGCAGCGGTCAGAACGAGATTGGCAAGCAGGGGGACCGCAACGCCCGCCAACAA
>DATAAN010000257.1:0-10247 GCA_036260105.1 Actinomycetota bacterium | reverse complement strand
CCATGCTGATGCTGCTGGAGAGGTAACACCGCCGACGCTGCGACGCAACCGCTTCTCTTGCCCCGCGAATGCTCCGTTACCCGGCAGAGGCACCGAAGAACGATGCTCGCTTTGATTAGCACATGCTATGAAAATGAAAAGGGCGTCCATCCGCGATGAAGTCTTCCCATCTTGAATTGGCCGTCCGAAACATCTACCGCTAGAAGCAGCTACGATCCCCGCTCTACGCCGCAGCTCGCCAGCTGGCCGGTGAGCGCCCTCTCGGTCTTGCCCACGGTTCCTGTTTGTGCTTCCTCACTCTTGGCTTCGCCGAAGCTGCCCGGGTCTCCGGCGACAAACGCAGGCGTCAGATCGCTGACGAATGCGCCGGCGCAGTTGTTGTCGTTGGCCGGTGCATCGGCCCACGCCGCGGTCGGAGCAGCGATGGACATGGTGGCACCCACCAACACGGCGGCAATTCTGGCCTTCATGATTTCCTCCTTTCGTCGACGGCGGTTTTCCCGTCGTACTTCCGTTTCCCTAACAACGTCAAGGTCATCGGATTTCGACGACGCAATTACATGTAACACTTGTCGTGGCGAAGACGACGCTGGGAGAGGTATGTCCGCAGAGCGCGTATACCTGTGGGAGCAGACGCGGGGCAAGAGCGACCAGGAGATTATGGAGCTCGTCAACATCCTCGGTAAGCCGGCGGTGTTCCTGGAGGTCGTCATGGCGATCCTGCCTCTGGAACTCGACCGCAGCCATGCCCGGGACTGCGTGATCGGCTTCGAGATCAGCGCCGACGAGAAGGTCCACTACTGGCGGGTGGAGATCGCCGGCGACGACGTCATCTGCGAGCAGCGGGACCCCACCGGCGCCGACGCCACGATCGCCGTCTCGCTGCCCAACTTCGTCCGGCTGGTGTGCGAGGAGCTGGGTGGGGTGAAGGCGTTCATGCAGGGCAAGCTGTGGGTCCGGGGTGACCCGACGTTCGCCTACTCGATCCCACGGATGTTCCCGTTCCGGGAGAAGGCGGGCGTAGCATGAGCCAGAGCCGCGGCCGGTGGGAGAAGCCGAAGCCGGTCACGCCCCGGGACGGCCCGAAGTACTCGCTGGGCTTCGAGACCCTGGAATCCGAGGCGGAGGTCGACCGGGCCCCCGTCTCCGGAAGCATCCCGTCGTGGCTCTCCGGCAGCCTGGTCCGCACCGGCCCGGCGAAGTTCGAGGTCGGCCAGCAGAAGTTCAACCACTGGTTCGACGGACTCGGCATGCTTCACCGTTTCACGTTGGACGGCGGGCAGGTGTCCTACGGGAACAAGTACATCCAGAGCCGGGCCTACATGGAGGCGATGGAGAACGACCAGATCTCCATGCGGGAGTTCGCCACCGACCCAGACCCCAACCTGTTCCGCCACGTCTCCCACGGATACGAGCCGCACGGCACCGACAACGCGATCGTCAACGTGGTCCGGATCCGGGACAAGGTGCTGGCCACCACCCAGATGCCCATGCCGATCGAGTTCGACCCGAAGACGCTGAAGACCATCAGCACCTTCGACTTCGAGGACAACCTGCCGGACGGCTTCACGACGCCCCACCCGCACGTCGACCACAAGGAGGGCTACCTCTACAACTGGACGATCAGCCTGGACCCGCCGGTCAGCCACAACCTCTACCGGTACGACGGCACCACGCGCAAGCTCATGTGCACGATCGAGACCGAGGCGCCGTCGTTCCTGAACAGCTTCGCCATGACCGAGACCTACATCATCATGGTCGAGCAGCCGTACCGGCTGGACTACATGAAGCTCATCGCCGGCGGCACCGCATTCGCCAACTGCTTCGACTGGTTTCCCGAGCAGCCATGCAAGTTCCACGTGATCGACCGGGAGACCGGCGAGCTGCTCCGCACCTTCGCGACGGAGTCTTTCTTCTTCCTCCACCACATCAACGCCTTCGAGGACGACGACGGGGTGGTGCTCGACATGGTCACCTACCAGGACCCCAGCATCATCGACGCCCTGTACCTGGAGAACCTCCGGAACGGCGGAACGATCCCGGTGCCGCGGGCCCGCCGCTTCCGCGTGAACTCGGACGAGGACCGGATCTACTCGGAGCCGCTCCGGGACGCAGTCGTCGAGCTCCCTCGCATCAACTACGACAAGGTGAACGGCAAGCCCTACCGCTACTTCTACGGCTTCGGTGGCTACGGGTCGCTCACCGGTTCGGAGTCGCTGACCTTCGACTTCGCCAACTCGCTGGTCAAGGTGGACGTCGAGGGCGGCCCGACGAAGGTGTGGCAGCAGGAGGGCTGCTTCCCCGGAGAGCCGATCTTCGTCCCCCGGCCGGGCGGCGAGGCGGAGGACGACGGCGTTCTGCTCTCCGTGGTGCTGGACTCCGACGCGAGCAGCTCGTTCCTTCTGGTGGTCGATGCGCTCACCATGGAGGAGCTGGGTCGCGCCGAGCTGCCGCACCACATCCCGTTCAGCCTGGGCGGTGACTTCTTCCCGACCGAGGAGATAGAGCAGAAGTACCCGTCGCCCGTCGCCGAGGCGGCACCGGCGCCGGACAAGGAGACCTTCGACCTCGCCGCCATCCTGGCGGACCTTCCTCCACCTGCGGCGGACGACTCCGGCCGGAGCGGCTGGTTGAAGCGGCTCGGGAGGCGGTAGGCTCAACTCCTCCCGTGAACCAACTTCCCGCTGACGACGAGCCGCTTCGCGCGGACATCGGGCTTCTCGGGGCTCTTCTGAGCGAGACCCTCGCCCGGCACCAGGGCACAAAGCTGCTGGACCTCGTGGAGGAGGTGCGCGCGCTCAGCAAGTCGTCCCGCCGGGGCGAAGCCGGGGCGACCCGGCAGCTCGACGACCTGCTCGGGAGCCTCGACCTCGGCCTCGCGACCTCGCTTGTCAGGGCACTGTCGACCTACTTCCACCTGGCGAACATCGCCGAGCAGGTCCACCGGGCGGACGAGCTGGCAGTGCGCTCGGGCGGAGAGGGCTCCCTCGCCCGGGTGGTCGACCTGATCCAGCAGGCGGGCATCCCGCCGGAGGAGGTGGCAGCCCTTCTCGAGCGGCTGGAGCTCCGGCCCGTGCTCACGGCGCACCCCACCGAGGCGGTCCGGCACTCGATACTCGTCAAGCGCCAGCAGGTGGCAATGCTGCTGGAGCAGCGCCACGACGCCCGTCTCTCGGACTCTGGCCGCCGGCGGATCGAGCGGCGCCTCGCCGAGCTCATCGACCTCATCTGGCAAACGGACGAGCTGCGCCGCGAGAAGCCGACACCCGTCGACGAGGCCCACGGCGTGCTCTTCTACCTCGACCAGGTCTTCCGGACCGCCCTCCCCGACGTCATCGACGAGCTGGCCGACCAGCTCGCCCGGCTGGGCGTCGAGCTTCCCCCGACTGCCCGGCCGTTGCGCTTCGGCACCTGGGTGGGCGGCGACCGTGACGGCAACCCCAACGTCACCGCCGGCGTGAGCCTGGAGGTGCTCGCCCTACAGCAGGAGGTGGCGCTGGCGAACCTCATCGGATGGGTCGACGAGCTGATCAGCAATCTCAGCTCCTCGCGCCTGTTGATCGGCGCCTCCGAGGACCTCGACACCAGCCTGGCCCGGGACCGGGAGCTGCTTCCCGACGTTCATGCCAGGTTCGGGGAGCTCAACGCTCAGGAGCCGTACCGGCTGAAGTGCTCCTACGTCAGGCAGCGGCTCGTCAACACCCGGCAGCGGCTGCTCGACGGGGTGCCGCACCGACAGGGACGGGACTACGCGTCGGTGGAGGAGCTGATCGCCGACCTGCAGGAGATGCGCTCCTCGCTACTGTCGCACGGCGGAGATGTGGTCGCCCGGGTCCTCGACCGGGTCCTTTGGTCCGCTGCGGCATGCGGTCTGGTGTCGGCAACCATGGACATACGGGAGCATGCGAACCGGCACCACGCGGCCCTGGCCGGGCTGTTCGACCGCCTGGGCACGTCCCGGGAGGGGTACCTCGCCCTCAGCCGGAGCGAGCGGGGAGCGCTCCTGTCCCAGGAGCTGGCCGGTCCTAGGCCGCTCACCTCACCGGCGGCGCCCCTGGCCGAAGACGTCACGTCGGTCCTGGACGTCTTCCACGCCATCCGGACGGCGCACCAGACCTTTGGCAGGGAGACGATCGAGAGCTACATCATCTCGATGACCGGTGGTGCCGACGACGTCCTGGCCGCCGCGGTGCTGGCTCGGGAGGCCGGCCTGGTGGACGTCCCGGCCGGTGTGGCGGCGATCGGCTTCGTACCGCTCCTGGAAACCGTGTCCGTTCTGCAGTCCGCCGGCCGGATCCTGGACGAGCTGCTGAGCGATCCCGGGTATCGCCGCCTGGTGAGTTTGCGCGGCAACACGCAGGAGGTGATGCTGGGCTACTCGGACTCCAACAAGGAAGCCGGCATCACGACCTCCCTATGGGAGATCCACCGGGCACAGCGGGCTCTGCGGGACGAGGCCGCCCGGCACGGCATCACGTTGCGACTGTTTCACGGGCGAGGGGGGACCGTCGGGCGGGGTGGCGGTCCCACGGGTGAGGCGATCCTCGCACAGCCGTTCGGCGTCCTGACCGGCTCCATCAAGATCACCGAGCAGGGCGAGGTCATCTCGGACAAGTACGGCTTTCCCGCCCTGTCCCGCCGGAATCTCGAGCTGGCGCTGGCGGCGGTGGTCGAAGCGTCGCTCCTGCATCGGGAGCCCCGCCAGCCTCTGGAGATGATCGCCGGTTGGGACGAGGTCATGTCCCTCATCTCGACCGCCGCTCACGGCGCCTACCGGCAACTGATGGGCGACCCGGGCCTGGTCGACTACTTCCGGGCCTCCACCCCGGTGGAGGAGCTGGCCTCTCTCAACATCGGCTCCCGTCCCGCCCGGCGGGGGGGAGCGGTCGCCGGGGTCCAGGACCTCCGGGCCATTCCCTGGGTCTTCGGCTGGACGCAGGCTCGGCAGATCATCCCGGGCTGGTTCGGAGTTGGAACCGGCCTGGAGGCTGCACGCGCTGCCGGGCTCGATCGCGAGCTCGAGTCGATGGCCGCCGACTGGGTCTTTTTCCGTGCCTTTCTCTCTAACGTCGAGATGGTCCTGCTGAAGACGGACCTCGACATCGCCCGGCGCTACGTCGCGACGCTGGCCGACCCATCGCTCCACTACCTGTTCGACGTCATAACCCAGGAGCACGAGCGAACCCTTCGCCAGGTGCTTCTGCTAACCGGAGAGAGCCGGCTGCTGGACCGCCACCCGACGCTGCGCCGGACTCTGGAGGTGAGGAACGCCTACCTCGAGCCGATAAACCAGCTGCAGGTCTCGCTACTCGGCCGGCTGCGCCAGGCGGACGACGACCCCCTGCTGCGGCGGGCCTTCCTGCTCACGGTCAACGGCATCGCCAACGGACTTCGCAACACCGGTTAACCGGATGCCGGGGCGGCGGCTCGCGCCCTGACCTTCAAAGCTACGACGCCGGCGCAGGCGCTCAGCAGCGATCCGAGCAGGATTCCCGCCTTTGCGTGTTCGAGCGGCTCGCCGGTGAAGCTCAGCCCTGCGATGAACAGCGAGACCGTGAAGCCGATCCCGGCGAGCAGGCCGATCGGTAGCAGATCCTTCAGCGCAAGGTTGGACGGCAGCGATGACACCCCCAACCGGACGGCAGCCCACCCGGCCAGCAGCACCCCGAGCGGCTTGCCGGCGAAGAGCCCGAGGAGCACCGCCCAGGTCAGGGGGCTGGCAAAGGCGCTGCGCAGTTGATCCGCCCCGAGCGCCACTCCGGCGTTGGCTAAGGCGAACAGCGGAAGGACGAGGTAGCTGCTCAGCGGGTGGAGGCGGTGCTCGAGTTCCCTGAGCGGCTCGCGGCCCTTCACATTCCCGGATGGCGTGAGCAGCCCCAGGGCCACGCCGGCCAGGGTCGCGTGGACGCCGGAGCGGAACGTGCAGTACCAGAGGAGGAGGGCCGGAAGGAGGTAGGCCCAGGGGCTGGCCAGATTGAGCCGCCGCATCCCGAGAATCGCGGCCACCACCAAAGCGGCGGACCCGAGCCAGCCCAGCGAGATCCCCGAGGAGTAGAACAAAGCGATCACCAGGATCGCTCCGAGGTCGTCGACGATCGCCAGCGATAGCAGGATCAGGCGAAGCTCCCCGCCGGCCCGTTTCCCCGCTATGGCGAGGACGGCGGCGGCAAACGCGATGTCGGTTGCCATTGGGATCGCCCAACCTTTTACCTCCGGCGTCCCGAGGGTCAGCGCGGCGAAGATCCCTGCAGGCACCACCATGCCCCCCAGGGCGAGGGCGATCGGTAAGGCGGCCGCCCGCGGGTTGCGCAGCTCGCCCTCCACCAGCTCACGTTTGATCTCCAGGGCGACGACGAAGAAGAAGACGGCCATCAACCCGTCGTTCACCCAGTGCTGGTAGTCCTCCGAGATGCCGAGGGGGCCGGTGTCCAGCTCGCGGTGCCAGAGGGCGAAATAGGATCCCGCCCAGGGGCTGTTCGCCCAGATCAGGGCAAGCAGGGTGGCGGCTACGAGCGCGAAGCCGCCGGCGGACTCAGTTCTGAGGAACTCCCGTATGGGATCTAGGATGCGCCTTCGCGCCGGACCGGTGCCGCTGGGATGAGACAAGAGAGGGCCTCCTGACGGTCGGATGAAAGCGCCGACCAGTCTTCCCGGCTCACCGATCCAATCCTAGACGCACTCGGGCGACGGCGCTCAAGCGTGCGCTGGGTTCTCCTGGATGAGAGCCGCCACCGCGCCTGCCGGATCGCGGATGACGCAGAACCGTTCGCCGTTGCCGACGTCCTTCGGCCCAACGAGAACCCGCCCGCCCTGGGCCCAGCACTCGGCGACGCTGACGTCGAGGTTTTCGACCACGATGTACATCAGCCACTGCGCCGGAAGGCCTGCGTTTCCGCCTTTGGCGTGGCAGATGGCGGCCACGGTCTTACCTGTCTCGGGAAGTGTCATGTTGAAGTCGTCGTAGGACCCCATGTTCACCGGCACCGACTTCCACCCGGTGACCGCTTCGTAGAAGTCCCGGATGGCCGGGACCTTCTCCGGCGGGACGGAGAGGTCGGTCCATACGATCGATCCGGTTGCTGGCTGCCTTGTGCTCATGGACGGACCTCCGAAAGCTTGGCCTGGTCAGTCATCGTACGGGCTCAGGACGGGAAAACCGGGGCTTTCCGGCTCAGCGGCCAACCAGAGGCTGAGCGAGGATCTAAACGGTTAACCCGCCATGCCGGCTGAATGAACTGCCCACCATGCCGCGCCTGCTCTACTCAGGTACCGTGAAGCAGCCGGACTTGGGAGTATCCACCGGATGTCCGGCTCATTCGAAGACAGAGAGGAGCGGCATGGCCCAGGCCAACTGGAACCAGAAGATCATCGAGGAGTTTCGCGCCAACGAGGGGCGGGTCGGTGGACCCTTCGAGGGTGCGCCCATGGTTTTGCTGACGACGACCGGCGCCAAGACGGGCCGATCCCACACCACTCCGCTCATGTACCTCCCCGAGGGTGACCGGGTCGTGGTGTTCGGCTCCAAGGGTGGGGCGCCTGAGCACCCCCAGTGGTTCAACAACCTCGTCGCCAACCCCAAGGTGAAGATCGAGGTCGGGACCGAGACCCACGAAGCGACGGCGAGGGTGGCAGAAGGCGAGGAGCGAGAGCGCCTGTACCGGGAGCAGGCCCGCCGTTATCCGCAGTTTGCCGAGTACCAGCAGAAGACCAGCCGCCAGATCCCGGTGGTGATCCTGGAGAAGGCGGGCTAGCCATGGAGATGCCCAGGCCCACTGATCAGGACAAGCGCCGGTTCCGGGACCTGGTGCCGGATGATCCCCGGGTGGAGGTCAAGCCGATGTTCGGGAACCTCGGGGCGTTCGTCAACGGCAACATGTTCATGGGCTTGCTGGGCGCCGACGTGGGGCTCAAGCTCAACCAGGTGGACGCGCAACTGTTAAGGAGCGAAGGCGGAGGCCCCTTCGGCCCCGGCGAACGGCCGATGGGCGGTTACGTTAGCCTGCCGGCTGCCTGGGTTGCCGACTCCTTCCGGGCCGAGTTGTGGGTGGCGAAGGCGTTGGATTACGTCGGAAGCCTGCCGCCGAAGTCCAGGGCCGGCAAGCCGAAGAACCGGTCTTAAGCCTGATCGGTCCGGCGCTTCTCCCAGTGGTGGTCGGCGGTCACGATGCGCACGGTGCCCGTCTCGGACCGCATGACTATCGACTGCGTGGTGGCCTTCTTCGGCGAGAAGCGGACCCCCTTCAGGAGGTCCCCGTCGCTGATGCCGGTGGCGGCGAAGAAGGCGTCGCTCTTTACGAGGTCGTCGGTCGTCAGTACCTGGCCGAGGTCGTAGCCGGCGTCCAGCGCGGCCTGCCGCTCCTGGTCGTCCCGTGGATAGAGCTTCGCCTGCATGCATCCCTGTAGGCATTTGATGGCGCACGCCGAGATGATGCCCTCCGGGCTGCCGCCGATGCCGAGCAACAAGTCGATGCCGGTCGTCTCCTCGTTCGCCGCGGCGATCGACCCCGCGACGTCACCGTCGGAAATGAGTTTGATACGAGCGCCGGCTTCGCCTACCTGACGGATGAGATCAGCGTGGCGATCCCGCTCGAGGATCACGACGGTCACGTCCTCGACCGACCCGCCCTTGGCCCGGGCGACCCGGCGGAGGTTGGTCGCCACGGGGGCCTCGATGTCTATGACGTCGGCGGCCGCCGGACCGGTCACGATCTTTTCCATGTAGAGCGAAGGGCCGGGGTTGAACATCGCCCCGCGGTCCGCCACCGCCAGCACCGCCAGAGCGTTGGCCTGCCCCTTGGCGGTGAGCGTCGTCCCATCGACCGGGTCGACCGCGACGTCCACCTGAGGCGGCTGACCGTTGCCGATGTGTTCGCCGTTGTAGAGCATGGGGGCCTCGTCCTTCTCGCCCTCGCCGATGACCACTATGCCGTCCATGTCCACGCCCTTGAGCATCATGCGCATTGCGTCGACCGCCGCCTGGTCCGCAGCTTCCTTGTTGCGGCGGCCGAGCCACCGCGCGGCCGCAATGGCGGCTTCTTCGGTGACCCGGACGAGTTCCATGGAAAGGTTGCGGCCGGGACGGGAGTGCAGGCTCGGCGGCGGGGGAGTGGGCTTCATGTGACCTCAGCATAACCGCAGGTGGGGAACGGCCCCCGAAAGCGACGAGGTTCGAACTGGCGGTGGCTGCGTTTAGGCAATCCGTATGTACGCCAGATCTGGACCGGTTCCAACATCGCGGTTAGGCTTCAGGCGTGCCCATCGGGAGACATCAGCTGACGGCCACGCTCCTTCGCCGCCACGGTGTACAGGTCACGGCGCAGCGTCTGGCCGTGCTGCAGGCCGTGTCCGAGCGGCCGCACAGCACTGCGGACGACGTCGACAGGGCGGTCCGATCGGAGATCGGCGCCATCTCACGGCAGGCGGTGTACGACGCCCTCTCGGTCCTCACCGAAAGGGGTCTCCTGCGGCGCATTCAGCCCGCCGGGTCTCCTGCTCGCTACGAGAACCGGGTCGGCGACAATCACCACCACCTGATCTGCCGGACCTGCAGCCGGATGGTCGACGTGGATTGTGCGGTCGGCCAAACTCCCTGTCTCACCGCCGCCGACAGCTCGGGCTACCTGATCGACGAAGCCGAGATCATCTACTGGGGCCGCTGCCCGGAGTGCGTGGCCGAGAGTGCGTTGTCATCGGCTGAGCCGAGGGCATAGCCAAGCGCACCGGTGCCAAGGGAGCCAGGTCTTTGAAAAAGCCAACATGGGAACGTCAGTGAGAGAGGAGAAGCATTTATGACCGAAAGCCTCAGCGAGAGCGAAAGCGACAAGTTAGCGACCGACAGCGTCAGCGAAAGCGAAAACCCAGGCATCCCCGCACCGACTCCCAAGCCGTCAGCCCGACCCCGAACCAACCGGGACTGGTGGCCGAACATGCTGGACCTCCAGGTCCTCCACCAGCACTCCCCACGATCCAACCCCCTGGGGCAGGACTTCAACTACGCCCAGGAGTTCCAGGGCCTGGATCTGGAGGCGCTGCGGCAGGACATCATCGACGTGATGACCACCTCGCAGGACTGGTGGCCCGCCGACTACGGCCACTACGGGCCGCTTTTCATCAGGATGACCTGGCACGCCGCCGGGACCTACCGGATCGCCGACGGCCGGGGTGGTGGCGGGGACGGTTCGCAGCGGTTCGCCCCCCTCAACAGCTGGCCGGACAACGCCAACCTCGACAAGGCCCGCAGGCTCCTC
>DATAAN010000256.1:0-8252 GCA_036260105.1 Actinomycetota bacterium | reverse complement strand
GTGACCGGGGGCCGGTAGACCAGGTCGACGACGACGGCTTCGCTGGAGATCACCTCGGTGGGGATCACGGGCGGCTCGTCCTTCTGCCCGAGGGGCGTGGCGTTGACGATGACGGTGGCCTGGGAGATCCACCGCACCGGGTCGACGAACAGGTCGGCCGACTCGAAGCCCACCCCGCCGGCCAGCGAGCGAAGCTCCTCGCCGCGGGCCGGGTCCCGGGCCAGCACACACAGGTGCGCTACGCCCGCGTCTCCGAGCGACGCCACGGCCGCCCGCGCCGATCCCCCGGAGCCGACGACCACCGCACGCGCATCCCGCAGCGGCACGCCTAGGTCCAGCTCAAGAAACCGGACCAGACCGTCTCCGTCGGTGTTGTGGCCGACCAGCTGGCCCGACCGCACCTCGATCGTGTTGAGAGCGCCGACCTTCTGCGCCGACGGAGCAACCCGATCCATCACCGCAAGGGCGGGAACCTTGTGCGGCATCGTGACGTTCATGCCCCGGACCCCCGAAGCGGCCAGGCCCCGGATGGCCGTCTCCAAATCCTCCGGCGCCGGACCGAACGGCAGGTAGACCCAGTCCATGTCGAGGTCCTTGAAAGCGGCGTTGTGGATCGCCGGGCTGAGGCTCAACCTCACCTGCTCGGGTCCTCCGAGGATTCCGGTCAGGGTGGTGTGGCCCGAGATCAGCAATTGGTGGGCTGGGCCGCCTTTGCCGCGAGGAACTCGTTGTAATTGGCCGTGAACTTGTGGTGCACGCAGTCCGAGGTGAGGACGTAGTAGATGTAGTCCGAGTTTGCCGGATTCAGCGCCGCCTCGATGGACCCCTGCCGGGGGCTGGAGATGGGATGCGGGGGCAGGCCGACCCTAGTGCGGCTGTTGAACGGCGAGTTGATGTTCAGGTCGCTGACCGTCAGAGGCTGGCCCTCGTACTTGCGCACGGCGTACTGGATGGTCGCGTCGATGCCCAGCGCCATGTTCTGCCGCAGCCGGTTGTGGATCACCGACGAGATCTCGTCCCGCTCCTCCGCCGACTTCGCCTCCTCCTCGATGAGCGAGGCAATGACGAGGATCTCGTACGGCGTCCGCCCGAATTCGTTCTCTGCCCCGAGGTTCACGTCTTCGGTCTGCTTGTGGAACTCGGACACCATGCGGGCAACCAGGCTCTGCGCCGTCTCCTTCTCCTCGACGAAGTAGGTCGTGGGGTAGAAGAAGCCCTCGAGCGTGTTGATGCCCTCCGGGAGGATGCTCGGCCGGGCGGTGGCCGGGTTGGCCGCCGCCATGAAGTCGGCCGCCGAGATGTGCGTCTGCTCCTCCACCCGCTTGGCGGTCTGCTCGACGTTCAGCCCCTCCGGGATGGTCAGCCGGACAAACTCGGCCGGCGGTCCCTTGCGCAGCTCGGCGATCAGGTCGTCGAACGGCTGCGCCGTCTCGAGCTCGTACTTGCCGGCCCGAAGGTCGGCGTTGATGTCGTTCAGCCGCATGTACATCCGGAACGCCAGAGCGCTGTCGACCACCTTGGCGTCCTCGAGGCGCTCGGCGATCTCCGTGGCGGACGACCCCTGCGGGATCTCCACTGCGACCGGGTTGCCGCCGGCAAACTGAGGGCCTCGTGCCCAGTCCCAGAACAGGTAGGCAACCGCGCCCGCGATGAATCCCAGGACCAGCAGGAACAGGAGGAACTTCCTCAAGAGCTCTCCCGATCAGGCCCGCCGTCTTCTTGACGGTCCTTGGGAACTGGGTGCGCGTCGAGGTAGCTCTGAAGAAGGACGGTGGCCGCGATCTTGTCGACGACCGGCCGCTGCTTCTTGGAGCTCACGTTGCTTCGCTGGAGCGCTCCCTGTGCGATCCGGGTGGTGAACCTCTCGTCCAGCATGTGGACCGGCAGGTCCAGCTTCTTGCGGAGGATGCCGGCGATGCGCAGGGCTTCCGCCGCTTCGGGACCCTCGGTGCCGTCGAGACGCGTCGGGAGCCCGACGACTATCTCGTTCGCTTCCCGCATGCGGGCCAGCTCGGCCAGCTCGTCCAGGTAGGAGTCGCCCTCCCGCCGCTCCAGCACGGTAAGGGGGAACGCCATTGTGCCGTTGGCGTCCGACACCGCCACGCCGACGCGCCGGGTCCCCGGGTCGATGCCCAGCACCGTCCGGGTCATCCCAGCTCCTGCAGCTTCCGGCGCACCTCGTCCTCCACCGCTTCCAGCGCCTTTCCGATCTCGTCCCGCTTCGGCCCGCCGGCCACCGCCAGGTCCGGCTTGCCGCCTCCTCCACCGCCGAGGATCTTCGCCCCCGTCGATACCAACGACTGGCTCGAAACGCCCTTGCCGACCAGGTCCTTCGAGCTGGCCGCGACCAGGTTGGCTTTGCCGTTGCCGATCGAGCCGATCACCACGACGCCCGACTTGAGTTCGTCACGCAGCGCCACTGCCAGCTTGCGGAGCTCGTCGACCGCCGTATTGTCCTGCCGGGTGACAACCATACGGTAACCGTTCACGTCCTGGAGAGCGTCCGACGCCAGGATCTGTTTCATCTGCGCCTGCTGCGCCTGCGCCGCCTGCTGCGCGAGCTGGCTCTCCAGGGAGCTGACCGTCTCCAGCGTCTTGTCGAGCCGCTCCAGCACCTTGTCGGGGTCGGTCTTCAGCCGCTCCGCCACCTGCCGGAGCTTCTCGGCCTGCTGGTTGAGGTAGTTGAGCCCGGCCATGCCGGTCAGGGCCTCGACGCGGCGGATACCGGCTGCGACCGATCCCTCGTGGATCAGCTTCACCAGGCCGATGTTGCCGGTCCGGTGCACGTGGGTGCCGCCGCACAGCTCCTTGGAGTAGTCCCCCACCTCGACCACCCGAACGTGCTCGCCGTACTTCTCGCCGAACAGCGCCATGGCACCCAGGCTCATCGCGTAGTCGTAGGTCGTCTCGAAGGCGCGCACGGGGTCGTCCCAGAGCGCCCGCCGGTTCAGGATCTCCTCGATCTCGGCAAGCTTGTCGGCGGTAACCGGCTCGAAGTGGTTGAAGTCGAAGCGCAGTCGCCCGGGCTCGACCAGAGAGCCCTGCTGCTTGGCGTGCTCGCCGAGCTGCTGGTGAAGCGTCCAGTGCAGCATGTGGGTTGCGGTGTGGGCCTGGGTGACTCCCTCCCGGTGCGACGGGTCGACGGTGGCAACGGCATCCTGGCCGGCGCGGACCTCTCCCGACGTCACCGTCCCGCTGTGGACGACTACGCCGGGGACGCCCCAGAAGGTGTCGTCCACACGAAAGACGCCGGTTGCGGTGCGGATCTCGCCGCGGTCCCCTATCTGGCCGCCGCCCCGGGGGTAGAACGGCGTCTGGTTCAGGACGAGATCGCCCGTGTCGCCCGGTTCCAGCACCTGCGCCGGGACGACGCCCTGGAGCACGCCGACCACCGACGCGTCAAGGGACAGCAGCTCGTACCCCAGGAACTCGGTCCGGCCGATTGTGTCCCGGATCTCGGACAGCGCCTCGTTCTCCGGGCGGTCCTTGGCGCCGGCGGGCCGGGCGGCGCGGGCACGCGTCTTCTGCTGCTTCATCAAGGCGGCGAAGGCGTCCCGGTCGACGCTCAGCCCCTCGTCGGTGGCGATGTCGGTTGTCAGGTCCAGCGGGAAGCCGTAGGTGTCGTGGAGCTTGAAGGTGATGTCGCCGGAGAGCTGGGTCTTCCCCGTCTGCCGCATGCGGGCGATCTCGGCGTCCAGAATCTCCATCCCCTGGCGCAGGGTCTGGTCGAATCGGGCCTCCTCCTTGGAGACGACCGCCTGGATGAGGTCCCGGTTGCGGCCGACCTCCGGGTAGTCGGCGGAGTAGCTGTCGATGACCACCTCGGTCAGCCGGGCGAGGAACAGCTCCTCGATGCCCAGCAGGCGGGCGTGGCGGGCGGCCCGGCGGATGAGCCGGCGGAGCACGTATCCCCGCCCGACGTTGCCCGGCAGGACTCCGTCGGCTATCAGCAGGGTCATGGAGCGGGCGTGCTCGGACAGTACCCTCAGGCCCACGTCCGACTCCGCCGACTCGCCGTACCTCTTGCCGGTCGCGTCCTCCACCACCTTGAGGATCGGCGCCATCGAGTCGATCTCGAAAGTCGTCGGGACGTCCTGCAGGATGGCTGCCAGCCGCTCCAGCCCCAGCCCGGTGTCGACATTGCGGTTGGGCAGGTCGCCGACGATGTTGAAGTTGTCGTCCTGCATGTACTGCATGAAGACCAGGTTCCAGACCTCGAGGTAGCGCTCCTCGTCCAGGTCGTCGCCGCCGGTGTAGGTGGTTCCGAAGTCGGGGCCCCGGTCGTAGAGGAGCTCAGAGCACGGCCCGCACGGCCCCGCAACGCCCATGTCCCAGAAGTTGCCCTGGGCCCGCGTCCGGCGCAGGATCCGATCCGCCGGCACGCCGACCTGCTTCTCCCAGATCAATGCGGCTTCCTCGTCCTCCTCGAAGACGGTGATCCACAGGTTCTCGGGGCTGAGGCCGAACCCGGCGGTCATGAGCTCCCACGCCCACTTGCAGGCGTTCTCCTTGAAGTAGTCGCCGAAGGAGAAGTTGCCGAGCATCTCGAAGAATGTGAGGTGGCGGGCCGTCTTGCCGACCTCCTCCAGGTCCTTCTCCCGGAAGCACTTCTGCACCGACGTCGCCCGCCGGTAGGGCGCCGGCCGGGTGCCGAGAAAGTAGGGCTTGAACTGCACCATGCCGGCGTTGGTAAGAAGGAGAGTCGGATCGTCCGGCACCAGCGATGCCGACGGGACGACGGTGTGCCCACGGGAAGCGAAGAAGTCCAGGAAGGTCTTCCGAATGGCGGGTGTGTCCACTAGGAAGCGATCCGGCTCAGTAGGGCGTTCATCGACCATCCAACCCTACCGCCCCTACGAAAAAGGGGCATCGCTGCGCCGTCAGCCGGGGAAGTGGACGGTGGCGCGCAGCTTGCGCTGATGGACGAGATCCATGTCGTCCTTGGACGTTATCGACAGGATCGCCAGATCCTCGTAACGCCCAATCCGCTTGAGCAGGTACCCGATGCCGTTGTCGACGTCGGCTCCCGAGGAGTCCTTGCCGAACAGGCCGTCGCCGTCGTCCAGGAACAGCACTCCGCCGGTCTCGTCGGCGCCGTCCAGGAGGCGCTTCAGGATGCGCTCGGTCTCTTCCACCTTCTCGCTGACGACGAGGGTGAGGTCTATCCGGAACAGGTGCATCCTCAGCTCCTTGGCCAGAACCTGGGCGGCCCGGATCTTGTCCTGCGTTCGGGGACCGGTGAAGACGGCGACCACCCCGGTGCGAGGGCGTCCCTTGGATTTCGAGCCGTTCTTGCTGCGCGAGTCGTCAATCCGCTCCTGCATCTCGTCGGAGATTCGCCGAAGTGAGCTCATCGACTCGTCGGGGAGGTTGAGCTGCTCCCACTCCCCGAAGGGCTCGATCTTCTGGACAACTCGCTCGATCCACGGCGGCAATCAGCTCACCTCCCGAGTTGGATTATGCCCCAGGCGTCAGACAGTCAGATAGAGGACGATTACCTGCACCGCGTTGTACGCCGCGTGCATGGCGATCGGGGGCACCAGCGAGCCGGTGCGAATGCGGGCGGCGAGCATCGCCGCCCCCACCATAGTGATCACGCCGAGCGCCGGCCAGTAGCCGGCGATGTCGGCCAGGTGCAGCAGCCCGAACATGATCGTGACGATGACCGCTGCCGGCCACTTGCCCCACGAGCGGCTCATGCCGGTGAAGAGGACACCCCGGAAAAGGAACTCCTCGACCACCGGAGCGAGAACGATGGCAAGGATCACAAAGACGATCCGCTGCCAGCCGGGCGCCGAAGCCGCCTCTATGAGCGGGCCTTGGACGTCGTCCTTCGGGGGAAAGACGATGTCGACGCCGTAACCAAGCACCAAGGCCAGGACGGCGCCGACCGCTGCAGAGGCGGCGATCACCGCTGGCCGCGCTTTCACCCAACCGAACGGCCGCAGCTCGTCGGCGGTGTTGTGGCCGGGCTCCAGGGCTCGGGTGACCCAAAAGACTGCAGGGCCGCCCACCACGAACCCGGCTGCGCCGGCTACCAGGAACAGCACCGGGTCGATGTCGCCCATCGTCTGCACCGAGTCGAGCCCCCGGGTCGCGCCGTAGACCATCAGGACCGCGATGCCGGCGAGGATCTGGCTGGCGCCGTAGACCATAAGTACCAGGATTGCCTTGGCGGCCCGCACCGGTTTTTGCTCGGGGACCGCAATTTGCAGCGGCGGAGGAGGCGGGGCCGACGGCGGCGCGGAGAAGGACACGGTCCTTCCAGTTTAGGGTGCCCATGCTTCGAACCGGTTGCCGATCCTCCGAAGTCCCGGCTTCACGCACCGTCGAAGCGCGACGCCGCCTCGGCACCGGACAAAGAGGTTCTGCCCCCGCTCGTCGCTCGATGCATATCAAATTGCTCGTTTTCGGCGATTCGCGCTTGACTCCCTGTGGTCGCCCGCCACAATACGGGCACTGGCTAGTCGGGGGACTGCACCGCATGGCGAGACCTAAAACAGTCGATAGTTACGGTTCCGCTCAGCAGCTGCCGGTCCATTGCGGCCCGCGGACGGTCCTTCCATGAGGCGATTCGCCGTACTCGCGGCCGCCCTGATTGGAGCATCCGCCGCAATGTTCTCGGTGCTCTCGGTCAACCAAGCGATAGCCAACATCCAGGCGGAGTTGCCGCTGGTAGATTTGGAGCCGCGCTGGATCCTCAACGCCTATCTGGTTGCCTTATCCGTACCCATGCTGGCGGCAGGCGCCCTGGGGGACCGCTTCGGCCGCCGATCGGTTCTGCTGTGGGGCTCACTGCTCTTCGCCGGGGCGTCGGCAGCGGTGGCGCTGGTTGAAAACGTCGACCATCTGATCGCGGTTCGAGCGGTGCAGGGCATCGGGGCTGCACTGCTGGTGCCGTCCACATTGTCGACCCTTTCCGACGCTTTTCCCGACGGATCGTCCCGCGGGTTTTCGGTAGGCCTGTGGGCGGCCTTGTCGACCGTTGCCTTCGCCGCCGGACCGATCACCGGTGTCTGGATTTTGGAGCAGGGCCACAACTGGAGGTGGTTTTTCTACGTCAACGCGATCGCCGGTGCTCTGGCGTTCCTTCTTGGCATGGCGGCTCCCAAGGTCCGGGGCTACTCCGGACGGCATCTGGACGTCTCGGGACTTCTGCTCGGCACGCTGGGCATCGGCCTTCTGGCATACGCGCTAGTAGAGGGCAACTTCACCGGCTGGCGGCAGGAGCTGACTGCCGGAGCTCTGCTCGCCGGAGCGTTCTTCCTCGTTGTCTTCCTCCTGGTCGAGTCGCACAAATCGAACTCCATGGTGCTGCTGCCGCTCTCCAACAGTGGGACCTTTCCGGCGGCCAACGCCGTGGCCACGATGAACTTCCTGGCACTGCTCGGCATCAGCGTCTTCCTGCCGACCTACTTCCGCAACCTTCTCGGGTACCCGACCGATGTCTCATTTCTCCGGCTGGTTCCCTTTGCGGGACTGATCCTCGTGGTCGCTCCGGTGGCCGGCATGGTCTCGGAAAAGGCTGGTTCCCGGCTGCTCATGACCTTCGGCAACCTGCTGGCGGCCGGCGGCCTGGGCCTCCTTCTGCAGGCACGACTCCAAGCCGACTACGAATCCGACGTCCTGCCGGCCCTGGTCCTGATGGGATTCGGCTTTGCCCTTTCAGTCGGGCCGCTAACGACCGCGACGGTCGGCGTCGTCCAGGATTTCCACGCCGGCGGGGCGTCCGGAGCGACCGGTAGCGCCCGGCTGATCGGCATACTTCTCGGCATCGGCCTGCTCGGTGCAGTAGTTATGACCGCGTTCCGCAACGGATTGGCCGCGGACCTGGCGGCCGCCGGCATCGACACCGCTACCGCCCAGCGCGTGGCGGAGAGTCCCGAGGCGGCCGCGGTGCTCGGAGGCGGAAGCTTCGAGCCGCTCAGAAACACGCTCGCACCGGGCACTCCGCCCAACGTGGGAGACCAGGTTCTCGGCGTTGCCAGAGACTCGTTCCTCGACGCAGTGAACACCGGAATGCTGATGTCGATCGGCTTCTTGCTGCTGGCAGCCGTTATCGCGTTGATTTTCGTCAGGTCTCACGTTATAAGCCTGTTCAGAGTGGAGAGCGAAAAGTCGCCGCCTGAAGGGCGGGCTCCCGTTGAACCGACGCCGGCTGCTGCGGCCGTCCCGGCAAGCGACCCCGAGCCCACTCCGCGAGTGGTAGAGCTACCGCCGCCGGGCGAAGGTGAGGTTGCCGAGAAGCCGGA
>DATAAN010000255.1:0-10659 GCA_036260105.1 Actinomycetota bacterium | reverse complement strand
CTGCGCCGGGCGGCACCTTCACCTTCACCGTGGTCGTGGCGAACACCGGCACCGTGCCGGTCGTGATCACGGCGATGACCGACAACGTCTACGGCAACCTGGCCACCCTGGGTGGCGCCAACAGCTGCGACGACCTCATCGGCGACACCATCGGAGCCGGCGCCAGCTCTCCGGCCTGCTCGTTCCAGGGCAGCTTCACCGGCGCCGCAGGCGACTCCCAGACCGACATCGTGACGGTGACAGCGGTGGACGCGGCCGGTAACCTGGCCGGCGGCACCGACGACGCCACCGTCTCGATCGGCCCTGCGCCGCCGCCCGAGGTGCCGTCCATCTCGGTCGAGGTTACGCCGAGCCCCTCCTCCATCGACGAGCCCGGCGGCCCCGTCACCTACCGGGTGGTTATCACCAACACCAGCAACCCCATCTCGCTGACGATCACTTCCCTGACCGACAGCGTGCTGGGCAACATCGCCGCCCTTCCGGAGCCGAACACCTGCGACTCCGTTATAGGTATGACCCTAGGCCCCGGCGAGTCGGTCACCTGTGAGTTCACCGTGCAGTTGACGGCCGACGCGGACCAGGATCGCTCCTCGATCGTCACCGTCACCGCGCTCGCCTCCACCGGCCAGACCGTCAGCGACAGCTCCCCAACGGTGACCGTGGAGGTGCGCGACGTCGTTCCCCGCATCAGCGTGGAGAAGGAGGCGTCGCCGGAGAGCCGTCCCGAGCCGGGGGGCCGGTTCACCTTCCGGGTCTCCATCACCAATGAGGAGGAAGAGCCGGTCGTGCTCACGACTCTCGGCGACGACATGTACGGCGACCTGAACGGCGACGGCACCTGCGACACCGGGGCGACGATCGCCGGGGGCGGCACCTACAGCTGCGAGTTCTCCGTACAGTTCACGGGCGAGGACGGTGACCGGCAGACCGATACCGTGATCGCCACGGTGGTCGACGACGAAGGCAACGCGGTCACGGAGACGGCCCGGGCAACGATCCGCCTGACTGACCCGGTCGCCGCGGCGCCCGCAACCCCGACTCCCACAGCCAGCCCGACGCCGACCACGTCACCGACCCCGACCGCGAGCCCCACCGCGAGCCCGACTCCGAGCCCGTCGGCCAGCCCGACGTCCAGCCCGACTCCGAGCCCGTCGGCCAGCCCCACGGCGGCTCCAAGTCCGGTGCCCTCACCGCCTGCCCCGGGCAGCATCAGCCGGACCGGCATCGACAGCCTCGGTTGGTTCGCCCTGTCCCTGGCGCTGATCGCCGCCGGCTTCCTCCTGAGGAATGCAGCTCCTCCCGGCCGGAGGACCCTCCGCTAGCCCACGCACGCCTTCAGAGCCCGCCGGTAGGTTCCGAAGACCGCGTCCCAGGTGAACTCCTTCAGGACCATCTCCCGTCCGGCCGCTCCCAGCCGCGCCGCCTCCTCCGGGTCGTCGAGCAGCTGGAGGATGGCCCGGGAGGTCTGTTCCGGCTTTGAGCCGTCGACGAGAATCCCGGTCTGCCCCGGCCGGACGGCGTCCCGCACTCCGCCGGCGTCACCGCCGATGAGGGGCAACCCCGCCGCTGCCCCCTCGACGTAGACCAGCGGCAGGCCCTCGGTCTCGGTGCCGAAGAACCGGGCCCTGGTCGGCAACGCGAATATCCGAGCCGCCGCCAGGAAGCTCGGGATCCGGTCCCACGGCTGGGCGCCGGCCATTGTGACGGATCCGCCGAGGCCCGCCGCGGCGACCATCCCGGAGACATGGTCGAAGTCGGGACCGCCCCCGACGATCAGCAGGTGGGCGTCCGGCCGTGATGCCAAAACCCTCGGCATGGCCTTCACCAGCGTACGGGGCCCCTTGCGGGCGACCAGCCGGCTGACGGACACGACGACCGGGCCGTCCAGGCCCAGATCGACCGGCTCCGCCGCACCGGGAGCGTAGCGGTCGGCGTCCACCCCGCAGGTAACGCGCTCCATCGGGGTGCTGGGGCCTACCAGCCGGGCAACCAGGCTCTCGGCGAACGAGGATTCCGGCAGCATCACCGCGGCCCGCCGGCAGACCGACTTGAGCAGCGACCGGGATGCTGGCAACCGGGAAGCCAGCAGGAACTCGCCGCCGTGGACGCTTACCGCATAGGGCACTCCCAGACCGGCTCCCATAAGACCCAGCGGCAGGGCCGATGGGAAGTGCACCACGTCTACTCCGCGATCGGCGGCGAGCGCTACCATCCGCCGCGCCAGCTGAGGTTTGGGCAGCAGCGTGTCGACGGGCTCCCTGATCACCTCGAAATCGAGCCCTGAGTCGAACTCGGCGCTCCCCGGCATGGCGCGGGTGACGACGACAACCTCGCCGGCCGGCCAGCGGCGAACCAGGGAGAAGACGTAGTTCTCGATGCCTCCGGGGTTGGGAGGGAAATCATTGGTGATCACAAGAAGGCGCATAGAATTCAGGCAGGCCGGGCTTTGAAACGCTCCAGGAAGGGAGAGTTAGTTGAAGAGGTACGTCGCCGAGTTCATCGCAACTTTCTTTCTGGTTTTCGCCGCGACGGGGGCGATCGTAGCGGATCAGCACCAGGCCGTTGTGAGCCTGCAGGACACCTTCGGCGTTTTGGGTGTCGCGCTCGCGCAGGGACTCGCGCTCGCCGTGGCAATCGCGGCCGTCGGACGCATCTCCGGCGGCCACGCCAACCCCGCGGTGAGCCTCGCGTTCTACATCGCCCGGCGGCTTACCCTGAAGGACCTGGGCGGCTACGTGGCAGCACAGATCCTGGGCGGGCTGGTGGCAGCGGTCGTCGTCCGGCAGATCTTCGCCGAGGAGATCGTCCGCTCAGTCGGCGCCGGCTCGCCCGGACTTGCGGAGGGCGTCTCGCTGCTGCAGGGAGGCCTGATAGAGGTGGTCCTCACCTTCTTCCTGGTGTTCGTCTTCTGGGGGGTCGCGGTCGATCCCCGAGGTCCCAAGATCATCGCTCCACTGGCCATCGGCCTCACCCTTGTATTCAGCGTACTGGTCGGCGGACCGTTCACCGGCGCAGCGCTTAACCCTGCTCGCTGGTTCGGTCCGGCTCTGGTGGGAGGCGCCATGGACGCCAACTGGCCGGTGTGGGTGCTGGGCCCGATCGTCGGAGCCCTCATCGCCTCCACGGCATACGAGCTGTTCTTCCTAGACACCGAGGCTCCGGCCATCGACGCCGAGGATGCCGCCGAGCTCGAGCCCCGGGCGCCGGAGATCCTGCCACCGGAGCAGGCCGAGGCCAACGCGGCGGAGACGGCTCTGCGCGGGGCCGCCGAGGAAGAGGCTGCGGCAGACGCGACCGATTCCGACACGTCTGCGTAGAGCGGCGCCGGGTCCCGACGGATCCGGCCGGGCCGGCATGCACGTTTACAGCTGATGGCGCTCCCCTCGCCGCGCCCAGTGCGCCTGGCGGACGGCAGGGAGCTGGCGATACGTCCCGCTCGTCCCTCGGATGCCCGCGGGTGGATCGACCTGCTCGTCGAGGTCTCGAGGGAGGACCGGTTCATCCTTCTCGAGTCGGTGAACACGACACGGAGGGAGCTGGCCCGGATCTTCCGCTTCGGCGCATGGTGCGACCAGACCGCGGCGATAGTTGCGGTGGACGGTTCCCGGATCGTCGGTCAGCTGACCACGACACGCAACCGCAACATCTACGCCCACACTGCGGAGATCGGGATGTCGGTTCAACGTGACTACCGGGGCAGAGGAGTCGGTGGGGCGCTGATCGAGGGCGCCAGAGACTGGTCACGCATCTTCGGCGTCGAGAAGCTGGTGCTGAACGTCGTGCCGCAGAACGACCGGGCGATCAGCTTTTACGAGAAGACGGGATTCGTTGCAGAGGGCCTTCGGCGCCGCCAGGCCAAGCTCTCCTACGGGTACGAGGACCTGATCGAGATGAGCCTTTGGGTCGACCCGGGAAGTGTTTGAAACGACGGCGATTGGGTACTTCTAATGGCCGAAAACCAGGCTGCAGCCGCTGTAGTGCAAAAAAAAACGCCGTGAGCTAATGTATGGATCACGTTCTTAAGGGGCAACTTGGCCCAGGTATCGAAATCGGTTGTTCTAAGAGAAGGAGGCGTTAGTTGGCTTACCAAGGTGACAAGTCGGGAATCGGCGAAGTTGCCGCCCACATGCCGTTTGACGAGCAGATGAAGGGCGGCAAGTGGCGTCCAGGGGAGCCGCACTACTGGGTTACGGGTCGTCCCGGTAACGTCAGGCAGCGCCCCAACAATATGTAACTGATGCTTTCCAGGTTTCGGTTCTCGGGGTAGCCCGTACAAGCGAGACCAAAAGGAGGGAACCGGGCTTCGGTTCCCTCTTTTGTTTTGTCCCCCGACGGATAGGGGTCCTCACGGGGCTCCGCGGCAAGGTAAAGTGTGGATCAACTATGGCTATGAGAACCGAAACACCCTCGAAGCTGGACCTCTACCGGGATCTCGCGCGGCAGCTGCGCGCCGACATCATCCGCACCTCGACGGCAGCGGGCTCAGGCCACCCCACCTCCTCTTTGTCCGCCGCCGACCTCATGGCGGTGCTTCTCGCCGGGCACCTGCGTTACAGCTTCGACGAGCCGGACAACCCCGCCGGCGACCACCTGATCTTCTCCAAAGGGCACGCCTCTCCGCTGGTGTACGCGGTGTTCCGAGCGGCCGGCGCCATCGACGACGAGGAGCTGCTGACCAACCGCAAGTTCGGCAGCCGACTGCAGGGCCACCCCACGCCGATCATCCCGTGGGTCGACGTGGCGACCGGATCGCTCGGCCAGGGCCTGCCCATCGCGGTCGGTGTGGCGCTTGCCGCAAAGCGCCCGCTGGGCGCCCCGTACCACGTGTGGACGCTCGTGGGCGACAGCGAGAGCGCCGAAGGCTCGATCTGGGAGGGCTTCGCTCGCGGCGGCTTCGAGAAGCTCGACAACATCACCGCCATCATCGACGTCAACCGGCTGGGCCAGCGCGGGCCGACCGAGCTCGAGTGGGACACCGAGACCTACGCCCGCCGTATCTCCGCATTCGGTTGGAACGCAATCATCGTGGACGGTCACGACCTCGAGGAGATCGACAACGCGATGACGGAGGCGCTCAACGACGGGCAGCCGACGGCCATCGTCGCCAAGACCCTTAAAGGTGCCGGCGTCTCCTTCCTGGCCGACAAGCCCGGCTGGCACGGCAAGCCGCTCAACGCCGAGGAGGCGGAGAAGGCGCTCGCAGAGATCGGCGACGAGCCATCCCGCACCTTTGAGGTGCAGGGTCCACGCGAGTGGACCGCCCCGCAGCTCCGCAAGGACGCGGTTCAGCTGAAGACCTACACCGAGGGCGTCGCCACCCGGAAGGCCTACGGAGAGGCGCTGGTTGCCCTGGGCGACGCCCGGGAGGACGTCGTGGTCCTCGACGCCGAGGTCTCCAACTCCACCTACTCCGAGGACTTCAAGAAGGCCCACCCGGAGCGCTTCTTCGAGATGTACATCGCCGAGCAGCAGATGGTTGCCGCTGCGGTGGGCATGCAGGTGGTCGGGCTGGTGCCCTTCTCCTCCACCTTCGCCGCCTTTTTGACCCGGGCCTACGACTTCATCCGCATGGCCGCCATCTCGCAGGCGAACATCCGGCTCTCCGGATCCCACGCCGGCGTCTCAATCGGCGCCGACGGCCCCTCGCAGATGGCGCTCGAAGACCTGGCCATGATGCGGGCCGTCTACGGAAGCACCGTCCTCTACCCGTCCGACGCCAACCAGGCGGCTCAGCTGGTGGCCGCCATGGCGGACCTGGACGGGATCAGCTACATCCGGACCACACGAGAGAAGACAGGCCTGCTCTACGAGCCGGGGGATTCCTTCCCCATCGGCGGGTCGAAGGTGTACCGCTCCTCGGACAACGACCAGGTGACCGTCGTCGGTGCCGGAATCACCGCCCACGAGGCGGTCAAGGCGGCCGACGAGCTAGCCGGCGAGGGCATCAACGTTCGGCTGGTCGACGCCTACTCGGTCAAGCCGTTCGACGGCCGGGGAATCTCGGAGGCCGTGAAGGCAACCGGAGGCAGGGTAGTCGTCGCCGAGGACCACTGGCCCGAGGGCGGCATCGCAGACGCCATGCTCGCGGCATTCGCCGAGCTGGGGTTCACCGACTTCACCCTCAAGCACCTGGCAGTACGCGAGATGCCGGGATCGGGCGACCCCATGGAGCTGCTCGACGCGGCCAAGATCTCCGGCAAACACATCGCCCAGGCGGTGCGGGATCTTCTCGCTTAGACGGTTTCGCAGCTTCAAGCGCCCCTCCACGGAGGGGCGCTTCTATTTGCGGTCCTTCTTGCGGTAGACGAAGCGGAGAGCCTGCCAGTCCGTGTCAACTGAGCAGGACTTGTTGTCGACCAGGCCGGCGTGCAGACCGGTCTTTTGAACCGCCTCGAAACTCAGGTCGTTGGGAATCTTCGAGGACTTCTTCGGCCACAGCACCCAGAGGCCACCGGCCGGTGAAACGCGGCCCGCCAGCTCGGCGAAGCGGCGTTCCAGCTCCTCCTCCTGGGTGACGAAGAGCAGAACGACGTCCACGCTGCCCGCTGGGTCGGCGACGATCTCCGCTCCGGCCGGCAGGGAACCCAGGGTCCGCTCGAACTCCGGCGGCGCGCCGGCGAGCAGGACGGCCGACTCCTCCTTTATGCCGAGCTTCCGGTAGAGCGGCGTCCCCGAGTAGTCCGTCTTCTTCTGAACCGCCAACTCAGCTAGCCGACCGGCGCCAGCGAGGCCTGCTCCAGCGCCTGCCGGATGCGGTCGAAGTCCTCCTCGGGAATCTCGTGAAGGTTGCCCTGGAACGCCAGGCGCCAGTGCTCGGGCGGCCACTTGGAGACGTACTTCATCTGCCGGGCGATGCCTTCCACGTCCACCCACAGCGCCCGGTCCAGCACGATCTCCGCCTTGATGGGCACCCGCCAGGGGTAGTCCTCCTCCGGCTTCTTTCCCTCCCAGACCGGGTCGTGGTCCTCGAAGTAGGTTCCAGTGATAGTGGCATAACCTGCGAAAGCCATCTCCTTGGTGATGTACCAGACCAGCTTGTCGCCGGAGGCCATGCGCTCGGCCTTGCGCCGCTGGCGGCTCTTGAAGCCCTGCAGCTCGAAGCCCAGCTTCCTGGTCTTCTCGAAGTTGGCCTCACCGCTCACCGCAATCCAGTAGCTCGGCATCGTCCCTCCCTGTCGTGGTCCCTCGTTCGACCCTACAACGAAGACTCCGGCTGTGATTGCCGGGATACTCGGAGTAACCTCGTTCGGTGGAGCTCCGATCGCTTAACCCCGCCGTCCGCCGGATGTGGCAGGCGCTCGGCATGCTCTTCGTGCTTCCACCGCTGCTCGCGGGGCTGATAGCGGGATCGAGAATGGACCTCGCCGTCCCGGTTCTCGCGGCGTTCGCCCTGGCCCTCCTGGTCCCCACCGTGGCAGTTCCCCGACTCGCCTACCGGCGATGGCGCTACGCCATCCGCCAGGCGGATCTCTTCACGTCCAAGGGAGCGATCTGGCACGTCGAGACGCTGGTCCCGTTCGACAGGATCCAGTTCGTCGAGTCGCGGCAGGGACCCCTCGACCGGGTCTTCAACCTGACGCAGGTGGTGGTCTACACCGCCGCCGGCAAGGCGGCCACCATTCCGGGGCTGGACCAAGCCACCGCCGAGTCGCTTCGTGAGGAGCTGTCCAAGGTTGCCGGAACCGCAAGCGTCTGAGTCGCCCGGCAGCGATCCCGGGCACCTGGAGGCCGGGCCCGAAGATCGGCGAAAGCTCCGGCCGGCCGCCGTGCCGATCTGGTTCCTCTACGACGCCAGCCGTGCGCTGCTCGGCCTGGTTCCCGCGCTGGTCGTCGGAGGCGGGCTCTCCCCCATCCTGGTGGTCGTCGCCCTTGTGCTCCTCATAGGGCCGGCCATCCGGTACTCCCGCTTCCGGTACGGCATAGCAGGCAACACGCTCGTGGTGGAGGGCGGGCTGTTCAACAGGTGGCGAAGGGTCCTGCCGAGGGAGCGGGTGCAGAGCATCGACGTGGTCCAAAAGCTGCGGCACCGTGCGTTCGGCGTGGTGGAGCTTCGGATCGAGGCCGTCGGAGGAACCCAGACGGAAGCCGCCCTGGTGGCGCTTCTTCCCGAGGAGGCCGACCGGGTCCGACGGTGGGCCGCCGGCGACGGGCAGCTGGCCGGTCCGGGCCAGGCGGGCACGGTGGAGCCGGCGCTTGCCCGCCTGAGCGGGAGGGACCTCCTCCTCGCCGGCGTCACCGGAGGCCGGGTGGCCGTGCTGGCCGCCCTGCTGGGATACGGCCAGGAGCTGCTGGGAGAGAACTCGTTCGACCGGGTGGCCGCTCTAGCCGGACGGCTGCTTCCCGGGGCGTCGCTCGTGGTCGTCGTCTCCCTGCTGGCCGTCACGGCACTCACCGTCTCACTGGTACTCAGCATCGCCCTGACCATCCTCGTCTACTGGGAGTTCACACTCCGGCTCCAGGAAAGCCGGCTGGTCATCACCCGCGGGCTGTTGGAGCGCCGGACGGCGCACATCCCACTGCGGCGGATCCAGGCCGTCCAGGTGGACGAGAACTTCCTTCGCCGGTGGCTGGGCATGGCAAGCCTCACGGTGGTGGTGGCGGGGTACAGCGCCGAGGCCCAGGAGAACCAGGAGAACAGCGTCCTGCTGCCGCTCGGGACCATACAGAAGGCGTGGGAGGTGGCCGGCTCCGTGCTGGGCGGACCGGACCTTTCGCAAGTGCCGCTCCCTCGCCCGCCCGGGCGGGCGGTGATCCGTCGGTGCATGGTGCCGGCACTGGCCGGAATGCTGGCCGGCGCGGTCGGTTTCATGGCGGCCGGGCCGCCCGGGGGTGCCGCCGCCGCGATCGCACCGGTCGGCTGCCTGTATGCGTGGCTTTCCTGGAGATCCAGCGGTAACGCCGTGGTGCCGGGCTTCGTGCTGGTGCGCGCCGGGGTTCTGGTCCGCCGGACATCGATCGTGCCGGAGGCCAACCTCCAGCATCTCCAGCTCACGTGGTCCGTCTTCCAGAGGTGGTTCGGCCTGGCGACGATACGGCTGCACATACCCGGTTCGCTGCGCCGCGCCTCCGATCTCGACGCCGGCGTTGCCGCGGACTGGTTCCGCCGGCTCGCCGACGGACCTCCGGCGGGCTAGCCGCCCAGGCTGGGTCCTCCGCCGGCCGCCTCGTCCTGGACCATCTCGTGGACCTTGTCCAGAGCGTCCTGCTGCGGGACGCCGAACGCCTTCATGGCGAGCTTGAAGCCGTTGTTGAATCCGCTTTTCCAGGCCCGCTCGACCTCGTAGACGGGGTTGTCGATGTCGTCCTTAGCCTTCTCGAAGGCGGCCTGAGCCGCCTCCTGCACGTCGAGCCAGGTTCCTTCACCCACGTAAAGTCAAGCCTCCTTGGTCGGTGAGCCTCTACCTTACCCAGTCTGCGGTGCTCAGGCCGGTCAGGTGACGGTGATCCGTGACGCCATGTCCTCCTCTCCCGGATCTTCGGGATCGGAGGTATGCGGCTTGCAGTAGAGGACGTAGGTGCCCGGCCTGTCGGGTATCTGAACGACCTTCGATCCGCCCGCGATGAAAGCCTCGTCCACGTCCAGCTCGTCGATCGTGAAGGTGTGAGCGAAGGGGTCGTTGTTGTCGACGAACACGGTGCTGCCGCCCGCCACCTCGTAGCCCTGTTCGTCGAACCGGAAGTCCTTCATTGCAACCGATGCCTGGGCGTCTCCGGCCGACGCCGTGGGGCGGGTAAACAGGTTGAGTGCTCCGGAGACCACCGCTCCCAGCACGACAACCCCCGCTACGATTCGGAGCCCTAGCCGCTCTCCCCCCTCGGGCCTCGCCGTTGCACGCCCCCGGCGACCGGAGACGACAGCGGCGATGCTCGCCACGATCGCGATCAGGGCGCCCGGAAGAACCAGCAGGCCGGGCAGGAAGTCGAAGAAGGACGCCGGCTGCATCAACCCGAAAGCGGTCCAGAAAAGGGCCAGGCCTACGAGCAATCCGGCAACCGCCCCTGCGACCTTGCCCCAGGTCCCGAACCGCCAGACCAAAAAGGCCCCCGACAGAGCGATGGCGGCCGTTATGAGAAAGAAGGCTATGTCTCCCTCGAAGTCGAGCCCGAACAGCAGTCCAGCCCCCAGGATCAGCAGGGGCCCGATCCCGGCCATGACCAGCCCCAGCGCCGCAAGGCGCGTCCACTTCGCCTTCTCGTTATCCGCCATGTTCCGCCTCCTCACCGAGCGTGTGGGCAGCCATTGTACGGATGCACCGAGCGGGCGGGAAGACCGCCGGGGTCGCCGGGGTGTTGCAGGAAATCAGCTGGGGTTGAGCAGGCCGTTCAGCAGGTCGGGCGGCGGCACCGCAGGCTCGGCAGGAACCGGCGGCTCCGGAAGAGGGGCCGCCGGATCGGGAGCAGGAGCTACCGCGGGCGCAGCGGGAGCGGGGAGCGGGGCCTCGTCGAGGACCGGCTGCGGGTTCTCGCCGTTCGGACCGCCGTAGACGTAGACCACCTGGCCAACCGGAGCGTTGTCCAGCAGGAAGTCGGCAAACTGCATCGGCAGCCGCACACAGCCGTGGGAAGCCGATGCAGTTTGCCGACTTCCTGCTGGACAACGCTCCGGTTGGCCAGGTGGTCTACGTCTACGGCGGTCCGAACGGCGAGAACCCGCAGCCG
>DATAAN010000254.1:0-2091 GCA_036260105.1 Actinomycetota bacterium | reverse complement strand
CCTCGACGTTCTTGCCGAAGTTCTCGCCGGTGGGGAGGCTCCGCTCGAGTGCAATCTGCTCGTACGCCTCCATGGGCCCCGCCCACTGCAAGAAGTACGGCACGCCTCCCTGGAACTGGTGGTCGTACATCGTGCCGAGCGCCGGGCTGGCCACGATGTACGACCACCAGTTCCAGGGGGGCGTGCCGTACTTCTTGCAGTGGGCGGGGCCCATGGAGGCGTACGAGCAGATCGCGCTCGAGCGGAGCCTCCCCACCGGCGAGAACTTCGGCAAGAACGTCGAGGACACGGGATGCGGTCTGCCCAACTCCTCCCTCGTCGCCGGTGAGGACCAGCTCTCCGGGCGGTATGCGCGCTGGCATGCCGAGCGGGAATGGCGGAAGGATGCGCGGGACGCCGCGATCCCCGTATTCATGGTCCACGGCGTGAACGACAACGCCGCTCGGGTGACCGGGATGGATTGGTTCACCGATCGCGGCGGACGGCCGGGTGACAAGCTCTGGCTCGGGCAGTGGGATCACGGCTCGGGTTGCTGTCCGACGCGGCGGGGACTGCAGTGGACGTACGCATTGCACGCGTGGTTCGACAAGCACCTGGCCCAGCGGAAGGTCGACACCGGTCCGCCCGTCGAGCTGTTCCTCTCCGACGGCACTTTCGAAGGCGCACGAACGGGCGATCGGTCGCAGACCTTGCTAACCAGCGCTTGGCCTGTCCCAGGGGCCGGTTCCCTGACGTTCTACCCCAGAGCTGACGGCAGCCTCTTGGGGACGCCGGGCTTCCTGCCCGGTGCCTCCAGCTTCACGGGCGACCCCACCGGGTTCAACGACCCGCAGGCCACTGGCGGCGTCCAGTTCGCAACGGCGCCGATGGCGGCCGACACATTCCTAGCGGGTGAGCCGCAACTCGACCTGGTTGCCTCGGTCACCATGCCGCGGGTCCACCTCATCGCCAACCTGTACGACGAGTTCCCACCCGGCCCCCGCGGGGAGATCGTCCGGCGACGCATCAGCCAGTTCGCCATCAACCCGGAGCTGCGCAACGGCCTCGACACGCTCACACCCGTCGTGCCTGCCCTTCCCATGACGATGCACCCCCCGGCCATGGCCATGGCGCACAATCTCCGAGCTGGGCACAAGCTGGTGCTGCGGGTGACGGCGAGCGACCCCGACAAGGTGCCCACCTTCGCGTTCGATCCCCGCATTACCGTCTACACCGGGCCGGGCGGGACGGTGCTTCGGGTGCCCACGGTCAGCAATCCGACGGTCGCTGCCGACACCGTGCCGTTGGAGATCCTGCCGAAGAGGCCAGGAGCCGCCCAGGCGACCATCCGCCAATCCGTCACGCCGCCCGTCGCCGGGCCAGCACCCATCCCTGGGCTGACGAGCGAGTACATCCGGTTCACCGTTGAAGCTGGCAAAGACAACACCCGCATGGCCGTTGGAGCGGTACCGTCCTTGCCGGCGGACATCGACCTCTTCCTCCAGAAGGAGCAGGCCGACGGCAGCTGGGTAGAAGTCACCAGCGGGGGCTCCGCTCGGCTCACTGATGAGGGGTTCGTGCTCTCACAACCTCCACCCGGGAACTACCGGCTCGAGGTGCACAACTGGATAGGTCTACCCGCGACGCGCGTCGACGTGACTATAACGTTCGTGAACTCCGCGGGCGCATTCGGGCCGTGACGAGAAGGTATCGGCTGGCGCCTTCGACATATGCGAGGTCATTCCTCCTCCGTTTTGACCCAGTCGCAGCAGCAAAGGCGGTTACTATTTGGCGACGGATGCTCTCGAGCCTTCGGGAGAGCGCTCCGGGCCGACTACGGGTGCAAACGTCGAGACCACGGTGGACCGCCGCAGCGATCGCCTGCAGATCGTCGGGGTCGGAGCTGATGATCACGTCGTGCCGGTGTAGCGCGCCCTCGGTGACATAGGCGTTGACGACGTCGGTCGTTCCGGCCTTCGCTGCCAAGGTGCCCACGGCGCCGGCCAGGTCGTCCAGCGCCCTCGACGTCAGTCCCTCGTGCTCGACGCGGGCCCGGATCCTGCGCTCGCCGCGTCCGCCGCGACCAGAGCGCTGGCGTCGTACGTCACACCC
>DATAAN010000253.1:0-14551 GCA_036260105.1 Actinomycetota bacterium | reverse complement strand
ATGAGGAGCCGGCGGACGGGCTTGGCCGGCGGGACGGAGCGAAACCAGCCTTAGCCGCAGATCGAAGTAGAACAATCAGCCTGCCGGAGATCCGGCAGGCTGATTTGTCTAACAGGCCCAGGCGGGTAGCGCACTCGGTCTGTGCCGATTCGGTCCCTGCGGGTTCGCGATATTCGAACCTCACGTTATCGGAATCTGTAACAGCCTCTCCAGCTTTTGATATGGTCGGCAAGCCTGGTCCGATGGCCGGCAGTAGCGGCCCCCGGCCCCGGGGCCATTGTCGAGATCGGCGCGGCCGGGCTTTGGGGGTGCTGGGATGTCGGGCAGGCGGAACCCACGGGTGCAGGGCGGAATCTCCGCTCCGCTGAACACGCGCCGGACCCTGCGCCAAAACGTCGCTCTGACGGCGGTCTTTGCACTGGTCGCCATGCTGCTGCTGCCACCGGGTGCGGCCTTCGCCGGCATCGGACTCTCCGTAACTCCGACCTTCCCGACACAGACGCAGGTGGGGCAGACCTTCCCCGCCTCTCTGACTATTCAAAACGCTTCCACGGACGACGAGGCAGTCGGCACTGTCACCGTCAGCGACATCCGGATGGTTCCGTCCTGTTCGACCTTCGATCCCGGCTGCAACGACCCCGGCTCGATCCCCGACCCCGACACCTTCACCCTGAGTCCCACCGGAGTGGGCGCCGTCGGCACCGCCTGCGCCGGCAGGACCTTCGCGATCACCGAGGTGAACCCGGCGACCGGGGAGGTCCAGTTCATTCCGACCGACGGTCTGCCGGTAGTCCTCCAGCAGCCGAGCGGCGCCAACGACCTCGACACCTGCCGGATCAACTTCACAGCAACGACCAACAAGGTCCCGAACCACGACTCGTTCCCGGGGACCCCCGGCGTCCAGACCAACCAGGTCGGCTCCGCCATCGCAACCCATAACATCAACGGGACCATCGGCACCGGCACCGGAACCGACGTCACGACGGTGCAGCAGGCGGCGCCGGAAATCGTCACCCAGGCCACTCCGACCACGACGGTCGGACAGCCGATCAGCGACACGGCGACCCTCTCCGGCGGGCAAGGCCCGGCACCAGGTCCAACGGGCACCATGACGTTCCAGCTGTACGGGCCCGATGACCCCGACTGCGCCGGAGCGCCTATCTTCACCGACACCGTTCCGGTCGCGGGAAACGGCAACTACACGTCGGACCAGTTCACACCGACCTCACCCGGAACCTATAGATGGGTGGTCAGCTACAGCGGCGACGTGAACAACGCGCCGGCCACGTCGCCCTGCAATGCGCCCAACGAGACGACTCTTGTTAGCCAGGCGCAGCCCGCCATCGTCACCCAGGCGTCCCCGGACACGACGATCGGCAACCCCATATCCGACACCGCAACGCTTTCCGGCGGCTTCAACCCGACGGGGACCATCACCTTCACCGCGTATGGACCGGACGACCCGACGTGCACCGGAGAACCGGCGTTCACGAGCACCGTCCCAGTCAACGGTAACGGCACCTACCAGTCGGGCGACTTCACCCCGACTGCGCCGGGCACTTACCAGTGGGTCGCCGTCTACAGCGGCGATGCGAACAACGCGCCGGCCGCCTCGCCGTGCGGTGATCCGAACGAGGACGTCGTGGTCAACCAGGCGCAGCCGACCATCGTGACGCAGGCGACGCCCACTGTGCCGGTGGGTGGCCAGATCAGCGACACCGCGACGCTCAGCGACGGGGTGAACCCCACGGGGACGATCACGTTCTCACTGTTCGGTCCCGGCGACGACACCTGTGCCGGACCGGCGATCTTCACGGACACCGCCATGGTGAACGGCAACGGCGTTTACACGTCGGACCCCTTCACCGCCAACGCGCCGGGGACGTACCGATGGGTGGCCGTCTACAGCGGCGACGCCAACAACGAGAGCGCCACGTCGCCATGCAACGCCCCGAACGAGGCTTCGGTCGTCACGCAGGCCACTCCGACCATCACCACGATCACGACCCCGACGACGACCGTCGGCGACCCGATCACGGACACCGCGACCCTTGCCGGCGGCTTCAACCCCACGGGGACCATCACCTTCACCCTTTTCGGTCCCAACAACCCCGAGTGCGACGGGCCGCCGCTGTTCACGAGCACGGTGCCGGTCAACGGTAATGGGGACTACACCTCGGCGCCGTTCACGCCGACGGCTCCGGGTGCGTATCGGTGGGTGGCGGTGTACAGCGGAGACGCGAACAACGCGTCCGTCACCTCGCCCTGCAACGCACCCAACGAGACGGTGCTGGTCCAGCAGGCGGGGCCGACCATCGTCACACAGGCCTCGCCGGCCACCACAGTGGGCAACCCGGTGACCGACACCGCAACCCTCACCGGGGGAGTGAACCCGACGGGAACCATCACCTTCACCCTGTTCGGCCCGGACGACGCGACCTGCGCCGGACCGCCCGTCTTCACCGACACGGTGCCTGTCAACGGCAACGGGGACTACACCTCCGACCCGTTCACCCCGACGGCTCCCGGCACCTATAGATGGGTCGCCGCCTACAGCGGCGACGCCAACAACCTGGGCGCCACCTCTCCGTGCAACGCGGCCAACGAGAGCGTGACCGTAAGTGAGGCGCAGCCGGCAATCGTCACGAACGTGACCCCGGCCAACGCGAGCCTGAACGAGCCGGTGACCGACACCGCCACGCTGTCCGGAGGTGTCAACCCCACCGGGACCATCACGTTCACCGCCTTCGGCCCCAACGATGCGACCTGCGCCGGTGCTCCGGTCTACACGGCGACGGTGCCGGTGAACGGAAACGGAACCTACACCGCAACTCCGGCATTCGTCCCCACGGCTCCAGGCACCTACCGGTTCGTCGCCTCATACAGCGGTGATGCGAACAACGCCGGCGTGACTGCGCCGTGCAACGCTCCGAACGAGACCGTCGAGGTTCGGCAGCTGCCCAGCATCGACGTCGAGAAGACCGTCACCCCGCCGAGCCGGGTGGAGCCGGGCGGCGACTTTACGTTCACGGTCGTTGTGACCAACACCAGTGACGTCCCCCTGGTGATCACCTCGCTGGACGATGACGTCTACGGCGACCTCGCTACCAGGCCGGAGCCGAACACCTGCGACGAGCTGATTGGTACGACCCTGGCGCCGGGCGCCAGCACCGAGCCGTGCTCCTTCGTCGGCTCCTTCACCGGCGTCGCCGGCGACAGCCAGACCGACGTGGTCACTGTGACCGGTGTCGACGCGGCCGGTAACACGGTCACCGCCTCCGATGACGCCGTGGTGACTCTCACTCCGCTGGCGGCGCCGGCGATTCACGTCGACAAGACCGTCACTCCGCCGAGCCGGGTGGAGCCGGGCGGCGACTTCACCTTCACGGTGGTGGTCACCAACCCCGGACCGATTCCGGTGACGATCACCTCGCTGACCGACGACATCTACGGCAACCTCGCCACCCGGCCGGAGCCCAACACCTGCGACGAGCTTATCGGTACAACCCTGGCGCCGGGCGCCAGCACCGCGCCCTGCTCGTTCGTCGGCTCGTTCACCGGCGCGGCCGGCGCGACCCAGACCGACGTCGTCACTGTGGTGGGAACCGACGCTCTCGGCCGGACCGTGACGGACGATGACGACGCCGTGGTTACCCTCACCCCTCTCAACACGCCCGTAATCCACGTCGAGAAGACGGTCAACCCGGCGAGCCGCGTGGAACCGGGCGGCGACTTCACCTTCACGGTGGTCGTCTCCAACCCGGGACCGATTCCTCTCACCATCACCTCGCTCACCGACGACATCTACGGCAACCTCGCCACCCGGCCCGAGCCCAACACCTGTGACGACCTCATCGGGGACACACTGGCCCCGGGGGCCAGCACCGATCCGTGCAGTTTCGTCGGGTCATTCACCGGCGTCGCCGGCGCAAGCCAGACCGACGTGGTGACCGTAACCGGCGTCGATCCCATCGGGCGTACCGTTACGGACGACGACGACGCCACGGTGACGCTTACTCCGGTTGCGGTTTTCCCGCAGATCGGGGTGGTGAAGACGGTCGCACCGGCCAGCCGTCCGGCGCCGGGCGGGCAGTTCACGTTCACCGTGGTGGTCAGCAACCCGGGACCGATCCCGATCGTGATCACGTCCCTCGTCGACGACATCTACGGCAACCTCGCCACCCGGCCCGAGCCCAACACCTGTGACGACCTCATCGGAGACACCCTCGCTCCCGGCGCGAGCACATCTCCCTGCACGTTCACCGTCACCTTCACGGGCCAGGCTGGCGACACCCAGACCGACGTCGTCACCGTAACCGGTGTCGACGCGCAGGGAAGAACGGTCACCGACAACGACGATGCGCAGATCTTGCTCACGCCGGCGCCTCCCGGCGGCCCGCTTTCCATCGACCTCGAGAAGACCGCGTCGCCGGCCTCCCGGCCCGAGCCGGGCGGAACCTTCACCTTCACCGTCGTAATCACCAACACCAGCAATGTGGCGCTCACCATCACCTCGCTGACCGACGACATCTACGGCAACCTCGGCACCCGAGGCGGCCAGAACACCTGCGACGACGTGGTGGGCGACTCCTTGCAACCCGGAGGAAGCGTCACCTGCAGCTTCCAGGGAGAGTTCGTGGGTGAAGCGGGCGACGAGCAGACGGACGTAGTAACCGTCACCGGCCGGGATGCCCAGGGCCGGACCGTCGATGCCGACGACGACGCCGAGGTGACGATAACCGACGGCGGGGAGCCGCAGATCCAGGTCATCAAGGAGGCGAGCCCGCTGGAGAGGACGGTTCCCGGCGGCACCTTCACCTTCACCGTCGAGGTCCGAAACCCGAGCGACGTGGACATCGTGCTGACCGAGCTGACCGACGACGTCTACGGCGACCTGGACGGCATGGGCAGCTGTGATACCGGCGGGACGATCGAGGCAGGGGAGAGCTACACCTGCGAGTTCGACGTCGAGTACACCGGCTCGGCACCTCAAAGCCAGACGGACACAGTGACCGCCACCGGCGAGGACGACGACGGCAACGAGGTGACCGACTCGGACGACGCAACCATCAGGCTGGTGGCCGCTCCGTCGGCGTCTCCCACGCCGCCCCCGCCTGCGCCCCCGCCCGGCGCCCCGCCGGCCCCTCCGCCTCCGCCGCCTCCTCCGGCGCCTCCGGCGCCCGCTCCTCCGGCCGCCCCCCGCCAGCCGCTAAGCCGGACCGGTGGAGACTTCCTGAAGTGGTTCGCCTTCGGGCTGGCCTTGATCTCGGCGGGTTCGGTGCTGCGCAGCCGTAGGGCCGGAGATGCGGTCACCGGTCGGGGCGACTCCCCCGAAGGATAGGCAGCAGAAACCCGCGGGAGTCCGGCGCCCAGGCGGTAGGCTGCCTTTTCCGGCGACAACGAGGACCCGATTTGAGCGACGATCCCCAAGACCCCACAGAGCCTCCGACCGGCAAGGCCGGCACTCCGGGCTCGGGGGCCCTGGAGGGCGAAGCGCTAAAGGAGCCAGCCGAGGAAGGTTCGGCGGGAAAGGAGCCGCCCAAGGCGACTGCCGGTGCCCGGAGGAGGCCCGACCGCAGGCGCCGGATGCGCCGGCTCGTCGCTCTGGCGGTCCCCGTGTTGATGATCACCGCGGTTGTGCTGGTTCTGAGGAGAAGCGACGCGCCGGCCCCTGCCGGCAACGACCGGCTGGTCAACTACTGCGCCACTCTGACCGAGCGGGACTCAATCGCCTTGCCCGTCGCAGTCCCCGAACCGTCGGAGGAGTTGCGGAACTCGGTCGCCGTGACTGCGGGAAGGCTCATCCTGCTTACGGAGCGGATGCTCGAGACCGCACCGGACGATGCCAAGGAACCTTTGGAGGCGCAGGTGGCGGCCTATCGCGAGCTCGTCAGGACCCGGGACCCGGCCGGCTTCAAATCGGAAAGGCTGCTGGAGGCGCGAAGAGAAGCGAGCACCGTGGAGAGTGAGGCTTGCGGCGTGAACCAAGTGGACTTCACCGCGTCGGAGTACCGCTACAACGGAGTGCCGCAAACGATGCGCCACGGCAAGGTGAGCTTCCAGATGCGCAACGAGGGCGAGGAAGCCCACCAGATGACGCTCTACCGCCGCAACGCAGATTCTGAGGGAGAGTTTCCCACGATTCTGGAGGCTGGCACTCAGGACGAGGAGGCGACCGCCATCACGACCATGCATGTCGCAGCCGGCGCCACGTATGCCGCGACCGCGGACGTCGCCGGAGGAAGGTATGCCATGGTGTGCGTGCTAACGACGGGAGACCAGCCGCACTGGCAGCGGGGCATGATCGCGGAGTTCGAAGTCCAGTAGGCGGTTCTGTCGGCGGGCGCCGGTATCCTCGCCTTATGCAATCCAGACCGGTGCCGGATGCCAATCCGGTGTAGCCACTGCGGGAGCACCCACCCCGACGCGCAGAGCGTGCGAGCGTGCTGGAGCTCCGGCCAGCGCGGCAAGGCCGCCGATGCAACCGAATCAGGGGATGACGAGTGGGTGGCCGGCCTATGGGACGAACCCGAACCACTCGAGCTCGCCCGCCTCCCACGGTTTGCGCCGTCCCCGGTTTCAGCCGACGTCGTACGGCCACCGGTCGCTTCGCCCGCTGCTGGGGCAGCCGCCCTGTTCCTTGGCCGGTCGGTCCTGGTAGCACCCGGTGCAAATTCGCCGGATGCCTGGTCGGGCTGCCCCAGGGTTGTTGTCGAGGGTGACGGCAACCAGGCGCTGCCCCTGCTAGAGGAGGCGTTCTATTCCAGGCGACCCCTCGTCATCGAGGTCGAGCCCGGGTGGGAACCGCCCGGCCCCGAGTCGGAGACGTCGCCGGCCTGGTCACTGCCCCCCGGTTTCTCCTTTCCGGGCGAGCGCCTGGTCCACGCAGTCTTCTCCAACAGTCTCGATGCCAGGCGCGGCGGTTCGAACCTTTGGAGTTGGTCGTCCCGGGCAATAGCCTCCGGAGCGTCCGCAGCGAGCATCGGCGACGTGAAGCTCGCCGGCGGGACGGAGGCGTACGTGGACGGTGGACCGCTCGCGTTTCCGGCAGCCGACGCGGCGGGCCGCCTGCCCGCTGTCATCCCCGCCGTTACGGTGGAGCACGGCCGGCTGGACGCCTTCCGTACCAACCGCTGCGACGCCGCCCTGGCACCCGATCAGCTCGAGGCCGTCACCCACCCGGGTGGTTCGGCCCGCATCCTGGCGCCCGCCGGCTCAGGCAAGACGCGCGTTCTCACTGAGCGGGCACGTCATTTGCTGACCGGCTGGGGGATACCCCCTGAGGCGCTGTGCCTGGTTGCCTTCAACAAGCGTGCGGCCGAGGAGATGAGGGAGCGGACACCCGACCTGCCGGCCCTGCAGATTCGGACTCTGAACTCGCTGGGCCTTGCCATCCTGAGCGGTTCCGGCCAGTACGGAGGTGCCCGAGCCGTCCAGACTGTCGACGAGCCGGCAGTCCGGCGCATCCTGGAGGACCTTGTGTCCTTTCCCCGCAGAGCCAACACCGATCCGGCCGCCGCCTGGATCGAGGCCCTGTCGGCGGTGCGCCTGGGCCTCAAGGCACCGGAGCAGGTGGAGGCCGAATTCCAGGGCGACGTGGACGGTCTGGCCACGGTCTTCCCGCAGTACCGCGATGCTCTTGAGCAGCGAGGCGTGGTGGACTTCGACGAGCAGATCTACCGGGCGCTGGAGGTCCTTCTTGCCGACCCCGATGCCCGCGCCAGAGTCCGGCCAAGATGCCGGGTGCTCCTGGTCGACGAGTTCCAGGACCTGACCCCGGCGCACCTGCTGCTTTTGAGGCTGCTTGCCGGCCCGAGTGGCTCGGTGTTCGGAGTGGGCGACGACGACCAGACGATCTACGGCTACGCCGGCGCCTCGCCTGCCTGGCTGATCGACTACGAGTCCTACTTTCCGGCCTCGGGCACCCATCTGCTCGAAGTGAACTACCGGTGCCCGCCAGCGGTGACCAAAGCGGCGCGGACGCTTCTCACCCACAACCGGGTTCGGGTTAACAAGCCGATCCGCAGCGCCGGTGCCCCCTCCGGTGCTTCAGACGGCGGCCTGGCGGTGACCGTGTCCGAGGATCCGGTCCGGCAGACCGCTGATGTGGTTCGCTGGCAGCTCGGCCGTGGGGTCGCCGCAGACGCAATTGCCGTGCTCTCCCGGGTCAACAGCTCGCTGGCTCCGGTGCAGCTGTCCCTTCAGGAGGCCCGGATCCCGGTGAACCGGGCGGTGGACGCCCGCTTCCTCGAGCGGACCGGAGTGCGGGCAGCCCTAGGGTGGCTGAGGCTGGCGGCCAATCCGCGAAGCCTGAGAGCGGTCGACGTGACGTTCACGGCCAGACGGCCGCCACGGGCGCTGTCCCCGAAGGTGATCGAGTGGATGTCGGAGCAGCGGTCGCTCGAGCGCCTGCGCTCTCTGGCCGAGCGGGTGGGGGAGCGCGATCGCGACAAGGTGAATAAGTATGCAGACGATGTCGAACGTATGGCCGCTCTGGCGGAGCGCGCCGGCACCGATGAGCTCCTCCGCTACCTTCGCGACGACATCGGGCTAGCCGCCTCGATATCGGTTCTGGACTACGAGCATCGGCGGCTGGACCGTTCGCCGCAGACCGACGACCTGGACGCCCTGATCGCCCTGGGCTCTCTCCACCCGGACCCGGGCACCTTCGACGATTGGTTACGGAAAGGGCTGAGCGCTCCGGGCCACCCGGGAGGCGTCACGCTGGCGACCGTCCACTCCGTCAAGGGACGCGAGTGGGACGCCGTCGTCGTCCACAACGTCACGAGCGGGCTCATGCCGCACCGCCTTGCCTTCGACGTGGAGGAGGAGCGCCGGGTGTTCCATGTGGCCATCACCCGGACCCGTCGCTCGTGCACCGTGGTCGCCGGCATGCCGGCGTCGCCGTTTCTGGAGGAGCTGGAAACCGAGTGGCAGCCGGGGTCGGGAGAGGTTCTCGCCCAGCGGAAGCCCGCAGGCCCGGCTGCCGCGGCTCAGTCGCCGGCTCCCCGGGCAGCCCCGGAGGAGCGGGTGATGCAGGCGCTGAAGGCCTGGCGTCTGGAGACCGCCCGGCGGGAGGGCCGGCCTGCGTACACGGTCTTCCACGACTCGACGCTTGAAGCGATCGCGGCCTCCGGCGCCCGCTCCCTTCAGGACCTGGCGGGCATAAAAGGTGTGGGACCGGCGAAGCTGGAGAGCTTCGGTGACGAGATACTGGCGGTGCTCGATGCGGCTGCGGAGAGCGCGCCTTAACGGCTAGAGCCCCAGGAGGGCGGCCTCGCCGTTGAGCGCCACGCGCTCGGGGCTGTTGTCGGCCGTGTGCTCGATCTCTAGGAAGCCGGCGTACGCGCCGGGCGCCGTGGGCGTGAACGTGACCTGAATCTCGCACTCCGAAGCGGGCGCGATTCCGGTCTGCTGCAGGCACTCCTCACCCTCGGCCGAGAAGACCTCCGTGCGTCCGGTGACCTCGGCGGCGTCCACCACGAGGTACTCGGTGCCCGTGTTGGCGATGGTGACAGCCTGGGTGACGGTGCGGCCGGTCCCTACGCGGCCGAAGTTGATGGTCTTGGGCGCTATGACCGCCCGGGGCGCGGTTTGCCCGTTGCCGGACGTCGTTGCACCGGTAGGCCGGGATGTCGTGGCGGTTTCGGATGGGCTCGGCGACGACGAGGACTGGCTGGCTTGGGAACCGGGATTGGAGTCACCGCCGGTGAACAGCGGGATGAGCGCAACGACCGCCGTGAGGATGGTGGCGGCGCCGGTGACCACTCCAGGAACGGTCTGCCAGAAGTTTCTTTTCTCGGTCATAAGAATGCTCCTATGCTCCGACGGGTTTCCTCGAGCTCTAGGGTGAATGCTTCGGGGCTTGCTGCGTTCGAGGGGGGCGCTCAGACCGGCGCCCGTCCCTTCGACTCTACCTCAGGTGGCGGACGGAGCGGTCAAAGCGGAACAGCCGCCGCCTCCGGCCGCGCTACTGCCAGTCGACCCCGTGCTCGGCGAGGATGCGAGCCATAGTGTCAGGAATCCTGGCCTCCAAAGACGGGATGCTGTCACCGAGGAACCACTTCCCGGTGAGCTCCAACGGACCCTGCGATACCTCTCCGCTCGTTTAGTGCAGAGCTCCATTGGTCAGCATGACGACGTGGAAGGTCTCGCCCGGGTAACCCTCGACCGGGCCGGAGGCAATAATCCATCCTGCCCGCAGCGCCCCTTCGATCTCCACCGTGCCGGGATTTCCCTTGGCGCCGAGCAGGCGGCGGAACTTGCGGAAAACGGTCCGCAGCTCATCGGGGGAGTAAGGGGCCTGCTCCTCCTCGGACGGGTCGACGTCGCCACCTGAGCCGGATTCGATCCGGCGGCGCGCGGCTTGGATCTTGTCCGGCATCTTCTCGTCGAGTGTCGCCACGCCCTAAGCATATCCAGGGGGGCACCTGATGGCCGAAACGTCTGCGCCGTCTGGCGTCCGGAGCGGGATTACAAGATCCAGCAGACGGTCCAAGCAGATTACAAAACAGTGTAGACAGTGTTAGACATTCGTCTACGCGGCGCGTAGGGTGTCGTCGAGGAGGGTATGTGGGCGACAAGCCGAGACTGACCGCCGTCGGCTCTGGGGAGGCGAGGCCTCCGGGCTCCAGAGTTCGGTCGACCGTGAGCTTTCCCTACTCCGACCTGGTAGAGGCGGAGCGTGCGGTCCGCCTGGTCGCCGAAAGCCTGGGCAGGTGCCGGCCGGAGCAGCTGGCCGCCTGGCTCGGCCACAGCACGTTGGACAGCGGCGCCTTCCGGAACAAGATGGCTGCGGCAAAGCTTTTCGGCGTCCTAACGGGGGGCCGGAACGAGGTCACAGTCACTCCGCTCGGCGGTCGCCTGGTGGAGGACCCGCACGTCCGGCAGGCCCGGGTTGAGGCCTTCCTGACGGTTCCGCTCTACCGGGCGATCTTCGATGCGCACCGTGGGGCGAAGCTGCCCGGCAGCATCGGCCTGGAACTGGAGATGGTCCGTCGCGGGGTCAGCCGGACGCAGGTGAAGGCGGCGCGCAGGGTATTCCTTCGCTCCGCCGACCACGCCGGCTTCTTCGAGGCAGGGACAAGCCAGCTGGTCCTGCCTCGAGGTACCGACCTGCCTGCCGAGGCCTCAAAGACTGCCGGCTCGCCTGGTCAGCTGGCGAACGGGCGGTACCCCAAGATCATCGAAGCTGTGCTCGAGCAGGCGCCGTGGGGGTCGGGATGGTCGGAAGCCGAGTTCGAGGAGTGGGCGGATCTGCTGGTGCGAGCCGCTCGGGTTCACTTCAGGCTGTCAGCGGACTCCGGATCCGGTCGCTCGTAGGAACTGCCGGACCTCGGCGGCCTGCACCGCGTCGGCCAGCTCGGCGCCCGTCATTCGCAAGTACACCTGGGTGGTGTTGAGGCTGGCGTGCCCGAGAAGCGCCTGGACCGAGGAGAGCGGGACGCCGTTGGCGACCAATCCCTTCGCGTAGGTGTGCCGGAAAGCGTGCGCCGCCTCGCCCTCCGGTTTGGAGACCCCGGCTCTCAGCAGCCAGCGGTAGACGTGGTAGTTGAGCGCTTCCCGGCTGAACGGCTTGCCGTTGTAGCGGACCAGGAGGGCGTCCGCCGGGGAAGGCTCACCCAGGCGCTTCGTCCTGTCCGCAAGATACTCGTCCACGGCCTGCACCACCTCTTGCGGAAGCGGAATGCGTCGCTGCTTGTTTCCCTTGCCGGTCACCTTGAGGATCGGGGGCTCCTCCCGGATGAGGTCGGCCATCTTCAAGTTCACGCACTCCGACGCCCGGAGCCCCGCGCCGGCAAGGACGGCGACCAGAGCCCGGTCCCGAATCGGCCACGGGAGGCGGGCCGAGGGGTCCGGCTCGGAGACGGTGCGAACGATCGCCTCCAGCTCCGACGCCAGGAATGCCGACGGCATGCGGCTCGGCAGGGCCGGGTTGCCCAGGTGAATCGTCGGGTCGGAAATCATGTGGCCCTCGATCACCAGCCACCGGCAGAAGCCGCGCAACGCCGCCAGCATCCGGCTGCGACTCGCCGGCGCGTAGGAGAGGCGAGCCATCTGGGCCAGGGCTCGCTTGACGTTCTCCACGGTCAGGTCCTCCAGCTGCAGGCGGCCGAGCGCCGCCAGGAAGGGATCCCCTTTCTCACCGTCCGCAGGCGGAGAAGCGGGGGGCCGGCCTGCGATGTCTGCGATGAGGCTCGCCCAATTCGTCAGGTCCCGGCGGTAGGCGGCCTCGGTCTGGCTGGAGATGCCCCGCCCGATGGTGCGGCGTTCGTCCAGCCACTCTTCGGCCAGAAACGCCACCTTGGAGGAGGGGAGGGGAGTGCGGCTGAGGGCCCGGCTGGCTTGCATAATGCCAATGCAAGCACGGACGCCGTGCCGGGGGCCGGATTATGCTGCCTTGACGGGCATTCGATAGGAGCTGCCGAAATGGACGACGCGGAGCAGACCGGCCGGGACTACGGCGACGGCGATTGGTTGCTGACTGCCATGGTCGACTCCGTAAACCGGGCGGGGTTCTCCTTCGGCATCACGCTCAACATCCCGGGCGGCCTGGTCAGCGGCTGGGTCGTCAGCGGCAACGAGTACTTCCACGGCATCGCCAACGTGCTCGAGCAGGCCGGAGGGGAGTCGTTCGCAGACGTCATGCGCCAGGTGGCGGTTCAGCGTTACCCCATGTTCCAGGCGGAGTCCGACGACGATGTGCCGGGCGGGCCGGCGTTAGAGTCGGACGAGCCGCCACCCGTCGACTACATCCACCTTCGCGACGCCCGGTTCTTCTACGGTGGCAATGCGATCCCGGGCAACCAGGGTGTCTGGTGGAGGGGCAAGATCAGCGACGTCGTGGGGTTCACCTACGGGCTGCTTGCCACGGAATAGATAAGTAATCGGACGACTCGCCGTTCGGCCTGCACGCCGGTCCGGCGCTGACGCGAGCCAGCCCTGCGCTACGAGGATTCGACTTGCCGTGGTGGGGAATATCCCGAACTTCGAAAAGCCACACAAAGGACGGGAGGACCGATGACAGATCCGGACGACGTTGTAGAAGACCACGGCGACGAGGTCGAGATAGAGACCGACGAGGCGGGCAACGTGGAAGAGCTTCCGCCGGTCGGCGAGGGTGAGCCCGTCACTACAACGACGGCCACGGAAGAGACGTAAAGAGCGTTACGCCTACCTATAGCCCACCTGCTGCATGCTCTTGCAGCAGCAGGTGGGCCGGGTAAGTTCTGCTCCGGTACCTGCCGCGACCCCTAACCCCCGGCCACCTCGCTAGCCACAGTTAGACTTCGCCGTAAGTTTCGCCCAGGCCCGGCGGCGGAGCCCCGTGCCAACAGCGAATCGTGTAGCAAGCCGCGGGCCGCGAGCTGCGGGAGGGCCGAGAACATAACGACGGGTCTCGGACGTGAGGTGCCCCAAGCACCATGAGGGCTTGCGTCTACCACCAGTACGGCGCGCCGGATGCGGTGATGAGCGTCGAGGAAGTGAACCTTCCAGAGGTCGCCGACGACGCTGCTCTGGTGCGGGTTCATGCGTCATCGGTGAACCTCGACGATCTCCAGTACGTCAAAGGCGAGATCTTCATTCGGCCGGGAGCGATTCACAAACCGAAGTATCCGGTTCTGGGATCGGACATCGCAGGGACGGTCGAGGCCGTCGGCAAGAACGTCACCGGAGTCCGGCCCGGCGACCAGGTGATGGCCGATCTCACGGAGTTTGGGTTCGGGGGCTTCGCCGAATTCGCCGCGGTCCCCGCCGGCGCCTTGGCCATGAAGCCGGCGGTCAGTATGGAGGAGGCGGCATGTCTGCCGACCGCCGGGGTGAGGGCCGTTCAGGCCGTGACCTGCAGAGGGCCGGTGCGGCCGGGGGACAAGGTGCTGATCAACGGAGGAGGCGGGGGACTCGGCACGTTTGCGATTCAGATAGCCAAGTCGTTCGGTGCAGAGGTGACCGGCGTAGACCGTACCGACAAACTCGACGTGATGAGAGATGCCGGCTGCGACAACGTCATCGACTTCACCGCAGGCCACTACTCCGAGAGCGACGCCCGATTCGACCTGATCGTCGACGTTGCCGCCTACGGTTCACCGGCGGATCTACGCCCCATCTTGCGGAGCGAGCGAGTGCTCACTCCGGCGGGGAAGTACGTGATGTTTCTGGCGGGGGGCGGAGTCGTTGACCGGATCTTCACCCAACTCGTCCTGCAGTCGTGGATGAGGCTTCTAGGAAGCCGCAGGATGAGCATCTGCCGCGGTACACCCAACGGCAGAGAGAGCGTGGAACAGATCACGAGGCTCGTCGAAACGGGCACCGTGCGCCCGGTCATCGACAAAGTTTGCTCGCTAGACGAGGTGCCCGATGCGCTTGTCTACGTCGAGAGGGGATCCGCCAGGGGGAAGGTCGTCGTCGCGATCTAATCCTTATCGCCTAGCCGACCTCCATAACCACCCTTCGTCCTTTCCCCGCTAATCTCCGACCGGATCCACCGGCCTAAGAGGCCCTCGACCGTCGCGAAAGACATCAGCTATGAAGAGCGGCTCAGTCGGGATCT
>DATAAN010000252.1:0-2390 GCA_036260105.1 Actinomycetota bacterium | reverse complement strand
GATCTGCCGGGCCAGCACGCGCTCGCCCTGCATCACCATGAGAGTCGGGATGCTCTTGACGTCGAACCGCATGGACGTGCGGGGTGACTCGTCGACGTTTACCTTGACCAGCTTCATGCGGCCGGCGAAGGTCGAGGCCAGGCGTTCGAGCACCGGGCTGACCTGCCGGCACGGGCCGCACCATGGCGCCCACAGGTCCAGGAGCACCGGCGTCAACGAGGCGGTGACCACCTCGCCGAACGTTGAGTCGTCTGCCTCGGCGATCCAGGGCAGGTCGGAGCCGCAGCTGGCGCATCGAGGCTTGCCGCTGGCCGAGGCGGGGACGCGGTTCTTCTTGCCACAGCTCGGGCAGACGACTATCTCTGAGCTCAACACCCCTCCAGGTCCCGGCCCTCCGGCTCCATTCTAGGAGCAGGAGTGCGTCAGGGCGACCGGGACCCGGTGGGGCGCTGATGGACTGCCGCGGCGAGTCGGGAGGGAGGAGTCAACCCGCCTGCGGTGTCCCCGCCGCCCGGGAAGGCCCAGTTTTCCGGAGCGGCGTATTGGCCCGGGCTTCGCCCGGACCAGTCCTCGTCAGTTCGTCATGCAATAGGGGGTTCCCTAGGCCCCTTGCTCGGGTGAGCTCTGCTCGGCGCCCACGGTGCCGCCGGTCTGGTAGCCGCTCTCCGCCTCACGGTCGGATTCCGGGGACCTCGCCTCGATGGTCTGGTTGCCGTTGTCTCCGGCCTGCACGGCGACCCGGCGTGGCTTCGCCTGCTCGCGCACGGGGATCGTCAAAGTCAGGACGCCGCTGTTGTAGCTGGCATCGATCCGCTCGCTGTCGAGGCTCTCGCCCAGGAACAGCTGCCGGGTGAAGGTCCCCTGGGGCCGCTCCCGCACGAGCACCTCCTGCTGCTGGCTCGCCGGCCAGAACCTCTCGGCCCGGACCGTCAGCACGTTCTTCTCCACGGTCAGCTCGACGGCCTGCGGATCGACACCGGGCAGGTCGAAGTGCACCCGGAACCGGTCACCCTCGCGATAGGCGTCCATTGGCATCGGATTGGGTGCACTGGACTGGCTTTGGTTCAGCAGCTGCGCCACCCTGTCGATCTCACGGAATGGGTCAAACCTCATTAGCATGGGCTCTCTCCTCCTTTCGCTCTCCGGTAGGTTTGCTTCCTCCGAAACCTCAAGACTCCAGATGTTGAAAGATCAACCTGACGGACATGGCGCCCTCCCCTACGGCGGACGCCACCCTCTTCACCGAGCCGCTCCTGACGTCGCCCGCGGCGAACACGCCCGGAAGCGTCGTCTCGAGGAACAACGGATCCCGGCCGAGCTCCTCGAACCGCTCCGCGCCTGCGGCCCGCGCGTCCGCCCCCGTCAGCACGTACCCCTCGCTGTCCGTCGCCACCTGCCCGTCCAGCCACTCGACCAGCGGTTCGGTGCCGATGAAGACAAATAGAGAGGAGCCCTCGATGCGCCGGCTCTCTCCGGTGGCGAGCTGCTTCACCTCTATGGACTCGAGCATTCCGCGGTTTCCCGCCAGCTCGCAGATCTCCGCTTCCGTGACGACCTCGACGCCCGGGTGCTGGGTGATCTGCTCCACCAGGTAGCGGGACATGTCCCGGCCGAGGTCGGCATGGTGCACGAGCAGGTAGACTCTCTCGGCGCTTCGCGCCAGATACAGTGCGGCCTGCCCGGCCGAGTTGCCGCCCCCCACCACGATGAGCGGCCCGGCGCTGCACTGGGCCGCCTCCATCTGGGTTGCGGCGTAGAAGACGCTGACTCCCTCGAACTCCTGCAGGTTCGGCAGGTCCAGCTTTCGGTAGCGGCAGCCGGTCGAGATCAGGACGGTCCGGCCCTGGACAGTGCTGCCGTCCTCCAGCCGGAGCGTGTACCCGGCTTCTTCGGTCTCGAGGCGGGTAACCGCCGACGGGACGCTTATCCGGGCCCCGAACTTCTCCGCCTGGACGACGGCCCGCTCCGCAAGCTCCGATCCAGATATGCCGGAGGGAAATCCCAGGTAGTTCTCGATCCGCGGAGAGGTGCTCGCCTGGCCTCCGGCGGCTACGCTGTCGAGGACTACCGTCGACAGCCCCTCTGATGCCGCGTAGACCGCCGCTGCCAGGCCGGCGGGACCGGCGCCGACTATGACCAATTCTGCCACCTCCAGCTCGCCCGGGTCGGCCTTGAGCCCAAGGTGCTCGGCCAGATCGACGTTGCTCGGATTGCGCAACAGGTGTCCTTCGCCCAGCAGGGCCAGGGGTGTCTCGCTCGGTGCGACCTGCAGGTCGCGAAGGATGTGCTCGGCCTCCTCCTCCACCTCCAGGTCGATGAAACGGTGAGGGATGCGGTTGCGGTTGGCGAACTCACGGAGCCGCTTGGTGTCCGGCGAGTACCGGGACCCG
>DATAAN010000251.1:0-5900 GCA_036260105.1 Actinomycetota bacterium | reverse complement strand
GTCGAGTACGTGTTGCCCAGGTAGGTGATCCCGAGGATCGCGGTGACCGTGAGGGTGCGGACCACTCCCATGACCCGGCTCCCGGCCGTGATCACGGAGACCAGCGCTGCTGCCCGTCCCGCCGACGGCGCCGGTGCCGGCTCGTTCACCTCAGCCAACGGCGCACGTCTCAAGCCGGTTGGCGTACCGTGATGGCGGGGCGCCGCCGCCCGGCTCGGCGGCCGGACCGCCCGCCGGCTGGGAATTGACTGGGGAGATGGCTATACCTCTATGAACGATCCGCAGGGCGAGCTCGGGGAAGCTCATTCTAAGGGCGGCCCCGCGCCCCGCCGCGTACTTCACCTCCTCGGCCCCTCGTCGGGCGGCATACGGCGGCACGTCAGGTACCTGGCCCTCAACCCTCCGGCCGGCTACGAGACGGCTGGGGTGAGCGGCCCCCCCGGCCTGGCCGGCTACTTCGACGGCGTGCCCTTCCACCCGGCCGGCAGGAGACCTCCCCCCGGATCGCGTGCGGACCTCCTCCACGCTCACGGCCTTACGGCAGCCGCCAAAGCCCTCCGCTGGACGGGCCTGGCTACCAAAGGACCGCCGTTCGCCGTCACCGTTCACACCTCGATGAGGCAGACGCTTCGCGCATCGTTCCCGGGTGCGACCACCCCCGCCGTCCAGACGGGGCTCTGGGCCGCCGCCCGCACGATGCTCCGGCGGGCCGCCGCAGTGATCGCAGTCTCCGAGACGGTGAGGGACGAGCTGGGGTTCGGCGTTGTGGTCGCCCCGGCCATCGACCTTCCCGAGGCGCAGCCGGATGCCCGCCGCCGCGTCAGGAAAGAGCTTGAGACGCCCGAGGAACGCCTGGTGATCCTGGCGGTCGGCCGCCTGCACCGCGACAAGCGGCTCGACACGTTCGTGCGAGCCCTGCGGGATACGGACGCAGAGGGATGGATTGCCGGGGAGGGCCCGGAGCGAGCGGCCCTGGAGAGCCTGGCGCAGGGAACCGGGGTCCGGCTGCTCGGCCACCGCTCCGACATCGGGGACCTGCTGGCGGCGGCGGACGTCTTCGCCCTACCCGCGATGGCCGAGTCGTACGGATTCGCGGTCATGGAGGCCGTGGCGGCGGGTCTGCCGGTGGTCGCCACCCGCACCGGCGCAGTACCGGAGCTCGTAGGGGACGCCGGCATCCTCGTCGATCCCGGGAACGAAGAGCACTTCCGGGCCGCAGTCCACTCGCTGACCTCGTCGCCGGAGTTGCGAAAGACCCTACGGGAGGCGGCTCGCGGGCGCGCACTGCCCTCCGCCGGGCAACTGGCCGCACGCGTGGGAGAGGTCTACGATCAGGTTCTGGGTTAGCCCTCGGCCCCTTCTTCCCGGGTGAAGCTGAAGTTCTCGATCGCCGGAAAGTCGGGTGCCCAACTCTGGAGGCCGTACTCCTCCACCAGGTCGTTCAGCCGGACCCCGTGAGAGGCGCCCAGAATCTCCACGCCCACCGGGTTGCCGCGCTCGTCCATGTCGATGATGCGCTTTTCGTCGACGATCACGGAGTGGTCCACCCGGGCCCCCCGGCGAAACGGCAGGTAGAGCGCGTCGACTGCGGCGTCGTACAGGACCCGCATCGCTACTCGTCCACCCGGACGGCGGTGATCACGTACTCCGGCCCGGAGGTGTTCTGCGTTATACGCAGCAGCTTGCCGCCTTCGGTCTTGCCCACCTTGACCACCCGGCTGGGCCGGTCTGCCGGATCCGTGGAGACGACGTTGGCAAGGGCCTGCTCAACCTCGGCGGGTGAGATTTCGCGCTGGGCCATGCGGAGGATTGCGTGATGGGACAGTTTCAAGACGCCCGCAGCTTACAACAACGCTCAGACCTTGACCTCTACCGCCTCCAGCTGGGGCCCGCCCGCGGAGCGGTGAGCTTTCCACGCAACCGCGAGCCGGTCGACCGCCGCCTCGAGCAGCTCCTCGGGGACCACGAAGTTCAGCCGGATGTGATCCTGGTGCAGGTCGTCGGGCGTCAGGCTGGTGCCGGCGTTCAGCGCCACGCCGTGCCGGAGAGCCTGCTCGGCGAAGGCGTGGGCGTCGCTGGTGGGGATTCGTACCCAGAGCGAGAGTCCGCCCTCCGGACGCCTCCACCGCCACTCCGGAAGCCGCTCGCCAAGAAGCCGCTCCAGCGCGTCCAGACGTAACCTGAGGGTCTCCCCCCGGCGAGCTCGCACCGCCTTCTGGTCCGGCAGCAGCCGGCATGCGATCGCCTGCGACACCAAAGAAGACCCGAGGTCCGCCGCCGCCTTGTGCTGGCCCAGACGGGTGATGAGCGACTCCGGCGCCCGGATCCATCCGACCCGAAGGCCTGCCCAGTAGAGCTTGCTCATCGAGCCGATGCTGATCACGGTGCCGCCCTGCGCGTAGTGCGCCAGGGGCGGCGGAGGTTCGTGGCCGCCCAGCGAGATATCGGCCAGCGTGTTGTCCTCGGCGAAGGGCACCTGCGACTGGTCGGCCAGCCGGGCGATCTCGCGGCGCGCGTCGTCGGGCATCACTGCGCCGGTCGGGTTCTGATAGGTCGGCATTAGGTAGACCAGCCGCGGCTTGGCCGAGTAGAGGGTTTCGGTCAGCAGGTCAATCCGGATCCCGGACGGACCTACGGGGACCGGTATTAGGCGCGCGCCCGCTCGGGAGAAGGCATCGATGGCGCCTGCGTAGGTCGGCGACTCCACCACCACCGCGTCGCCCCGCTGCAGGTAGTGGCAGGCGAGGAGCGAGATCGCTTGCTGCGCTCCGGACGTGACGATGATCTCCTCCGGCAGGGTCGGGGCGCCCTCCTCCTGAAACAGGCCGGCAATCATCTGGCGGAGCGGCTGGTAGCCGAGCGGCGCGTAGCCGTGATTGGGCGCCGCCAGCATGTCCTCCAGGTGGAATGCGAGATCCTCACGGAAGATCTCCTCCGTGTCGGACAGCGCAGCCATCGCGAGGTTTATCGGGGACTGCGGACTCGAGTCCACCAGGCGGTGGTAGAAGGAACCGGACGTCAACGGCCGGGGGCCGGCCGGTACCAGCTGGGACCTCGACTGGGCTGTCGATCCGACCCAGGTGCCGCTGCCCTGCCGGCTCTGCACCCAGCCCCCGTCGCGCAGCGTTTCGTACGCCTGCGTCACCGTCGCCCTGCTGACCGCTAGCAGCGCGGCGAGGTTCCGCTCGGCCGGCAGCTTGGTCCCCGGTGGAAGGTCGAGCTGCTCGATGGCGAGCGTGAACGCCGTCGCCAGCCGGGCGTACAGGGGACCGCTGTGCTTCATCCAGTCACCAAGGACCTGGAGCAGGCGGCGATCCGAGGCTGTCGTCATTTCAGGCCACTTTCCTACAATTGGCTCTGGCCGTCAAGGGCCAATCTTTGATAGTTTCCAGTCCACAAGGCCAATGTGGCCGCAGAGAGAGGACTGGTATGCGAAATGGACTGGACGACAGCTAAGGAGCTGAACGACGAACTCTTATTCCGCCTCCATCGCGGAGACCCGAAGGTGGAGCGGCTTGCCGGCCTTGCCTTCTTCGACGGGTGCAGCCGGCGGGCACTTTCCGGCGCCGCCCGGCTGGTGGACTTCGTGGAGGCCAAAGCCGGCACCGTGCTCGCCCGGCAAGGAACGCCCGCCGCACAGGTTCTCATCCTGGTGAAGGGCGCCGTCGAGGTCACCAAGCCGGGCTCCGACCCCCGCACCGCGGCCAAGGGCGAAGTTTTCGGCGAGATGGCCGCCCTCAGCCGCCTCCCCCACCCGGAGACCCTGGTGGCCCAGGGGCCCGTTGAGGTGGCGGTGATCGGCGTCCAGAACTTTCTCGCACTTCTCGACTCTCAGCCGTGCCTTGCGCTCAAGGTGCTGGAGCGGGCGGTCAAGCAGCCCCAGCGCGTAGCTTAGCGCCCCCTTTTCCCGCTCCGCCCGGTTAGTTCCCGGCCATGGAGCAAGCAGCGGGTGGGGCGGCGGTCGACCCCGAGCTCCAGCGGTCTGGTTCCCCTGCCGGCTTCCTGGCCGTCGCCGGCGGCGGCGTTCTGGGAGGGCTCGCCCGCTACGGCTGAGCCGCCTTCTCCCCGGAGTCGCCGGCGGCTTTGCCTGGGCGACTTCTGCGGCGCCTACACCACCTTCAGCACGTACGTGTTCCAGACGGTCCGGATGGCGCAGGCCGCCGAGAGACTCAAAGCCGCCGCCTGTCTGCTGTCCTCGGCGGTGGCCGGCATCGCCGCCCGCTGCCTGGGCCGGCATGGCGGCCGTCCAGCACCGGATACCTCGCTAACCCCTTCGCCGGACCGCCTGCGGCTTCTAGACTGGGGCTGCTATGCCGCGAGCCACCGACCCGCTGCCCCAGGACGTCCAAACGGAGATCGACGTGCTGGTGGCGGCTCTGGACGCCGAGGTGCCGTCACGGCGGCTCGACGAGAACCTGCTGATATGCACCTGGAACATCCGAGCCTTCGGCGGCCTCGTCGACAAGTGGCGGTCGTCCGATCAGGACAGCCCCAAGCGTGACCTTCTGTCGCTGCACTGCATCGCCAACATCGTGCGGCGCTTCGACGTGGTTGCCATCCAGGAGGCCAAGGGCAATCTCCGGGCGCTTCGCCACATGCTGGACATCCTCGGCCCCGACTGGGGGCTGATCCTCACCGACGTCACGGAGGGAGCCAGGGGCAACGACGAGCGGCTGGCTTTTGTGTTCGACATGCGGCGGGCTAAACCCTCGGGCCTGGCGGCGGAGCTCGTCGTTCCGCGTGAGTGGCTGGAGCGGGGGTCGAAGGACGCGCTGGAGGAGCAGTTCGCCCGCACGCCGTACGCCGTGAGCTTTCTGTCGGGGAAGCAGACCTTCATCCTGGTGACGCTGCACGTGGTGTTCGGGAAAGACCCGAAGGAGCGGGTGCCGGAGCTGCGGGCCATCGCCGAGTACATGGCGAGGTGGGCCAAAGACATCAACTCCTGGGGCCAGAACCTGATCGTGCTCGGCGACTTCAACATCGACCGGCACGGCGACCCGCTCTACGAGGCCTTCACCTCGACCGGCCTCCGGACGCCGGCGGAGCTGAATCTGGTGCCGCGCACAATCTTCGGTAACTCCACCTCGAACTTCTACGACCAGATCGCCTGGTTCACCGGCGAGAACGGTATCCCGGCGCTCTCGCTTTCCTACCGGGGAAACGCCGGGCACTTCGACTTCACCCGGCACGTGATGCCCGGAATGCCAAAGCAGTCGCTCTCCTGGCGGATGTCCGACCACTTTCCGCTCTGGGCGGAGTTTCACACCCGCTGAGTGCGGTTCACAACGCAACTATTTCGCTGATTCGGGTACGTTGAAATACGACTTTCAACGGAGGTAGGACCCATTCCGATCACCTGCGACAACGGACGCTTCTTTCGGGACGAGGAGGGTGTCTGGCGCTACGGCCCGGGCGGCATGCCGGTCAAGGGCGGGCGCGACATGACGCTGTCCAACTTCTTCAACTTCGAGACGATCCAGACCGACGCCGGGCCGACGGTTCAGGTGCCGCGGGGCATGATGATCGAGAACTACCTGCTGGAGTTCTGCAAGGAGTGGGACACCGGAGGACCCATCGTCAACGTTCCGCTGACCTCCTGGGAGGAGCACGACGAGGTCATCGGCATCTGGGCGCCCGAGCTCCAGCAGGAAGGCGGAGTCAGAGGGCTCAAGGCCGACCCGCCCCTCAAGCCGGGCGAGCCGCTGCCGGAGTGGCAGCCGCCCTTCGCCCCGAACCGGCCCTCGTCGGACCCCTACAAGTCGATCACGGAGATCGAGGCCGACGTTCGCAAGCGCACATCCTGGGGCTTCACGCCGCTCAGGTCGCTGGGAGGTCTGAGCCGGCTGCGGCGCCGGTCTTCGCAGCGGGTCGACTAAGTCTCGGGAACCGGAAGCGCCGGG
>DATAAN010000250.1:0-18961 GCA_036260105.1 Actinomycetota bacterium | reverse complement strand
CGGCGCGGGGGTTCGGCCATTGGGACATCCCGGCCGCCCCGGCAGCCTTCGGCCTGGTGGTAGCCGTGCGAGCGGCGGCCGTCACATAGGCCGTCTCGAATGCCGCCGCCATCAGGACCATCGCCGGAAGCAGCCGGTTGCCTTCGGCGGTCAACAGCACCAGAAACGAACCCAGCAAGCCCAGGTGCAGCACCGCTCCGGTGGCCAGCCCCAGCGCCGGCAGGCTCCCGGCACGCCTTCCCCGTAGGAGGTGCGCCGCCGCCAGCACGGCGAACCCCGCGGCGGCGGCCGGCAACATACCGTCCTCGCCGAGCTCTGCCACCGCAAGCGGAAAGACCATCGCGGAAAGTGCGGAGACTCCGGGCACTACCTTCCCCCCACCACCCTCCTGCGCCAGCGCCAGGAAGACTCCTACGGCCAGCGCCACGGCGACGAACCCGGCCAGGATGCCGACTCCCAGGAAGGAGGAGACGGCGACTCCGAGGATGAGTCCGGCCAGAGCCGCGCTGGCGATAGTGGAAGAGCTTGTAGGAAAGGCGGGGGCCACGGGCGTATCCTACTTTTGCTGTAAGGGGGTGGAATGATTCGAGTAACATCGCTGTTACATGCCCACCACTTAGACTGTCTTCAATGATTCGTCTACTTTGGCTGAGCTCGCAGCGCTCCGACCCTGAGGAGTCTTTCCCTCCTCTAGCCGGCAAGCGGCCTGCGCCCGAGCCCATAAAGTTCTCCGACGCCACTCCCGAATTCCTGGCCCGAAGGCTCGCCGATCTCATCCTGGTGGACGGCCGGGACCGGCCCGAAGAGGCGGCCGGCGTACTGCGCAAGCTGCGAAGCGAGATCGAAGCGCCTTTCGTGGTGGTCCTCTCCGACGACGACCTGCCGAACTTCGACTGGTCCACCGGGCCTGCGGATTTCCTGACCGACGGCTGCACTCCGGCAGAGCTGGACGCCCGCCTGAAAAGGGTCGTCAGTCCGGCGGAGACGGAGACCTCCGAGGTGATCAAACGGGGGAGATCACGATCAACCGGGAGAGGTTCGAGGTCCGCGTCCGTGGAGAGACCCTGGACCTGACCTTCAAGGAGTTCGAGCTGATCGCCTACCTCGCGCAGCGGCCTGGCCGGGTGTGCTCCCGGAGTGCGCTGCTAAGCGAGGTGTGGGGTTACGACTTCTTCGGCGGCACGCGCACCGTGGACGTGCACGTCCGGCGCTTGCGGGCCAAGCTCGGCCACGAAGCCCACATGATCGAGACTGTTAGGAACGTCGGTTATCGCTTCGCCGGCTAGGAAATTCGGGGCGCCTGCCGCGGGTGGGACCCAGTTGTGGAGGAATCTTTGCTAACGCCCGATCAAGAGTTCGTTCTGAAGACCGTAGACGAGCGCAACATCAAGTTCGTCCGCCTGTGGTTCACCGACATCCTCGGCTTCCTGAAGGCCTTCGACATCACGCCGACCGACCTGGAGGAGGCGCTCACCGAGGGCATCGGCTTCGACGGTTCCTCGATCGAGGGCTTCGCCCGCATCGAGGAGTCGGACATGATCGCCTGGCCCGACGCGTCCACCTTCCAGGTGATGCCTTCGAGCGACAACCAGGCGGGATCGGCCCGCATGTTCTGCGACATCTGGCTTCCGGACGGTACCGCCTTCGCCGGGGACCCCCGCCAGGTCCTCAAGCGGACGCTGAGCGAGGCTGCCGACCTCGGCTACAGCTACTACGTCGGCCCGGAGCTGGAGTACTTCTACTTCAAGGACTCGAAGGGAACCCAGTTTCTGGACCAGGGTTCCTACTTCGACCTCACGCCGCACAACGAGGCGGTCGACCTGCGTAAGCGCACCGTCGAGTACCTCGAGGAGATGGGGATCCCGGTGGAGTACGTCCACCACGAGGTGGCTCCCTCTCAGCATGAGATCGACCTTCGCTACGCTGATGCGCTCTCCATGGCCGACAACGTGATGACCTACCGCTTGGTGGTGAAGGAGATCGCCCAGGAGGGCGGCGTGTACGCCACCTTCATGCCCAAACCGGTCGCCGGTATGAACGGAAGCGGCATGCATACCCACATGTCGCTGTTCTCCGACGACCGCAACGCCTTCTTCGACCCCCAAGACGAAGCGCATCTGTCCAAGGTGGGAAAGGCCTTCCTGGCCGGCCTGCTGCGACACGCCAGCGAGATTTGCGCCGTCACCAACCAGTGGGTGAACTCCTACAAGCGGCTGGTGCAGGGCTACGAGGCCCCGGTGTACGTCTGCTGGGCCAGGCGCAACCGCTCGGCGCTGGTGCGGGTGCCGATGTACAAGCCCGGCAAGGAGCAGGCCACCCGACTCGAGGCCAGGTTCCCGGACCCTGCCTGCAACCCCTACCTGGCTTTCAGCGTGATGCTGGCGGCGGGCCTCAAGGGCATAAGGGAGAACTACGAGCTCCCCGCAGAGGCGGACGACAACATCTACGAGATGACGCCGAAGGAGCGGAAGGCCGCCAACATCGGGGCGCTCCCCGAGGACCTCCACGAGGCGATCCAGATCTGTGAGGGGTCGGACCTGGTGAGGGAGACCCTGGGCGAGCACACCTTCGAGTGGTTCATCCGCAACAAGAAGAAGGAGTGGGACGACCACAAGTCCTACGTCACGCCGTACGAGCTGGAGCGCTACCTGCCGATCCTCTAGCCGGCGCCGTAACCCCGACTTAACCGAGAGGCAACCGCCGGCTTACATACCCTCCCTACTGTGGTTGCAAGGTCTCCGGGAGCGCCCATCCGGTCTCGCCGCCACGAGCCTCCTCCGTCGGGCGCTTCCGGGGTCCGCCTTTTCAGCGGTTATCCGAACGGAACCCGCTCGACGAATGCCCCCGCCGCCTCGGCGTCGAGAACCCGGACCACGGCCTCGTACGTCCACTGAGCCTCCTGCGGCGAGTCCGCCACTGCGGTGAGGCCGGTGCGGCCGATGTGGGATAGGGCGCTCATCATGTGAAAGACCACGCCGGTCTGGGAGGCGTGGTCGAAGTGCAGCCGGTGGCGGACCGCTATGTCGAACAGGTCGTCCGAGGTAAGGCCCCGGTACTGGGGCGACTCGACGTGGTCGGATGCGACGAAGAACTTCTGCCGTCCGTTGGGCGCGACGAAGATGCCCTGCTCGGGGACGTAGCGTCCGTCGGTTAGGAACTGCAGGGTGAGGAAGGGATGGGTCGTGCCGCCCTGCCGGAGGTTGAGCTCGATGGCGTACGCCTTCCACCCTGCCTTGTCGTGGACGCAGACGAAGTCGATTGCCGCGCGGCCCACGACCCCCTCCTTTGCCAGGCGGCGGCCGATCTTGGCCGCCTCCTCGGTTATCTGCACCGCGTAGGCGGGATCCGCCGGAAACTGGCATCCCTGATAGACCTGTCCGGCCAGCAGCTGGTCGTGTGTAGAGAGCATCAGCACTCCACCGAGCGGGTCGATCTGCATCTGGGCGCTCGGGCTGCGGACACGGTCACCGGAAACCATCTCCTCGACGATGCCGCCCTCGATGTCGAACTGCGCTTCGAAGGCGGGGTACTTGTCGCCGATCTGAGCACGAAGGGCATGCTCGACGGCGCCGGCCTCTCCCGGCGTCCCCGGCTGGGGAAGCTCCGTGAGGTCGATCAGCGCGTTCCCCCACCCGCTGACGCCCTCGTTCGTCTTGACGAGGACCCGGTCCAGACCCGGCTTCTCCGCACGAAGCTTGGTGATGGCCCGGGTAACGTCCGACATACCGGCCAGATCCTCGAACCCCGCCGGGTGACGTACCCCCTCCTCGGCGAAAAGACGCCGGCAGCCGCTTTTGGTGCCAAACGGCAGGAATTTGGGGTCGGCGCCGAGCAGCGGGATGCCCAGATTCACCGCCAGCTCGCGTTCCAGCCGCGTCGTGTTGAAGGGCATGATGTAGGACCGGTCCGGATCGATTGCAAGCTCCCGCAAACGCTTGAGGAGCCTCGGACGCTCCAGCAGCTTTTCGGAGAGCGGCCGCATCGAGGCGTCGAAGACCGGGACCAGGAATAGCCGCTCCCGGGCGTGGCTGGGGATCACCCCGGGGAGCAGGTGCAAGTAGTAGTCCACCACGTTCGGCAGGATCTGCTCCGATGTGACGTACACCAGCCGGGCACGCGGGTTCCGCAGGAGCATGAGAAGGATGAGAAACCGCTCCTCGTACTGCTGCACGCTCTCCAGCATCCCGAGGACCGACTGCGGGTAGGAGATCGACGGGATGACAAAGATGGTCTGAGGTGCCCGGTTGGGATCGTCGGGAGCCTTCCAGAAGTCGGCCAGCTTGCTCTGGATCCTGTCGAATCGGTCGAGGATCTCCGGTTCGTCCACCTTCGTCCCTCCCAACTGGCTCGGCCGGGCGAGCACCAAACAACTGTGCTCCCTTTCGATACCCAGGATGAGGGCTACAATTCCTACATGCCTCTCTACGAGTTCCGCTGTGCCGGCTGCGAGCACCAGTTCGAAGCCCTGCTGCCCTCGTCCAAGGTGGACGACGCGTCGTGCCCGAAGTGCGGCGCCGGCAAGCCCCGCCGTCTCATGTCGGTGATCGCCGGCATGGGGAGCCGGGCGGCCGAGCAGGCCCCCAGCTGCGGGGCCGGGGCCTGCGCTCACTGCAGCTGACGAGGCGGTTCGCCGGCAGTCGATGACGCCGGACCCGGCCGCGGAGTACTGCTACGTCACGACGACCGGCCGCAAGTCAGGCCGTCCCCACACCATCGAGATCTGGTTCGGGCTCTCCGGTAGCACGCTCTATCTGCTGTCCGGTGGAGGGTTCCGTTCCGACTGGGTCGCCAACCTCCACGCCAACCCCCGCGTCTCGGTCCGCGTGGGGGATCAGGAATACGCGGCCGACGCCCGCATCGTCCAGGGCGGGGAGGAGGAAGCTAGAGCCCGCAGGATGCTGGCGGAGAAGTACCAGGGCTGGCGGAAGGGGCAGGAGCTGAGCGGCTGGGCCACCACCGCCCTGGTCGTAGCGCTCGATCTGGCGCCCGAGGCCTGAGCCTTCCTGGGTTAACCTGCAGCATGGCCGCCGCGCCCTACGGTTCCTGGGAGTCACCGATAACCGCCGACCTCCTGGTCGAGCGCGTCGTGTTCCTCAGCTATCCGCTGACGGCCGGCGAAAGCGTGTTGTGGGTCGAGATGAGACCGTCCGAGGGCGGCCGCTACACCCTCGTCCGCCGCGGCCCGGAGGCTACCGTGGCAGACGTCCTGCCCGAAGGGTTCGCCGTCCGGACGCTCGTCCACGAGTACGGGGGCCTCGCCTACGCCGCCCGGGGCAACACCGTCTTTTTCTCGAACTTCGCCGACCAGCGGCTGTACCGCCTCGACCGGAATGAGCTGCCGGTCCCCATAACGCCGGAGCCCGCCGAGCCCGGCGCAGTTCGTTACGCCGACCCGGTTCTCTCCCCGGACGGAGGGTGGCTGGCGTGCGTACGGGAGCGCCATTCGGTGGAGGAAGTGGTCAACGAGATCGTCGGCCTGCCGGTGGACGGGTCGCACGAGCCCGTGATCCTCGCCGGCGGACACGACTTCTACTCGTTCCCCCGCTTCAGCCCCAATGGCGACCGGCTGGTGTGGATCGCCTGGGATCACCCGCACATGCCGTGGGACGGAAGCCTGCTGTACGAGGCGCCGGTCACCGGGGAGCTTGCGCTGGGCGCGCCGAGGCTCGTTGCGGGGGGGCCGGAGGAGGCTCTCACCCAGCCCAAGTACTCTCCGGACGGCCGGCTTCACCTCATCTCCGACCGTTCCGGCTGGTGGAATCTCTACGCCGAGACGGAGGGGGCAGTCCTCCCGGTGGCTCCTAAGGACGCCGAGTTCTCCGACGCCGACTGGGTTTTCGGCCAGTCGTCGTACGTCTTCCTGGACGACGGCACGCTGGTCGCCTCGTGGGGCGAGGAGGGTCTCGGGCGTCTGGGGTACTTGCGCCCGGGAGGATCGGAGCTAATCGAGGTGGAAACAGGCTTCTCTTCTTTCTCCAACCTGTCCCCCGCCGGGTCCAGAATTCTGGCGGTCGTCGCCGGTCCGGCACAGCCGCAGGCGGTGGCGAGCATCGGCATCCCCGACGGCGACGTGCAGATCCTGCGCCGTAGCCGGGATCTGCCTGTGGCACCGGAGCTGCTGTCCGAGCCGAGGCCGATCGACTTCCCGACGGAGGGGGGGCTGACTGCCCATGCCCTGTACTACCCGCCGAAGAATCCACGGTTCAGCGGTCCGGAGGGCCAGCTGCCTCCCCTGGTCGTGGTCAGCCACGGAGGCCCGACGTCCTCCACCTCGTCGGCGCTCAACCTGGGCATCCAGTTCTGGACTACGCGCGGCGTCGGCGTCGTGGACGTCAACTACGGCGGCAGCACCGGCTACGGGCGGGAATACCGGAGGCGACTCAACGGCGCTTGGGGCATCGTCGACGTGGACGACTGCGTCAACGCGGCGCTGTTCCTCGCCCACTCGGGTGAGGTGGACAAGCACCGGCTGGCCATTAGGGGAGGCAGTGCCGGAGGGTACACAACCCTGTGCGCCCTCACCTTCCGGGACGTCTTCGCCTGCGGAGCCAGCCTCTACGGAGTCGCCGATGCCGGGATGCTGGCAACCGACACCCACAAGTTCGAGTCCCGCTACCTCGACGGGCTGATCGGGCCGTGGCCCGAGGCAAGGGACCTCTATGAGGAGCGCTCGCCAATATTCCACACCGACCGGCTGACTACCCCCCTGATACTCTTCCAGGGGCTGCAGGACAAGATCGTCCCACCGAACCAGGCGGAGCGGATGGCGGACGCCCTGCGCGCCAAAGGCATCCCGTTTGCTCTGGTCACCTACCCGGACGAGCAGCACGGCTTTCGCAACGCAGTAAACATCAAGCGGACCTACGAGGCGGAGCTCTACTTCTACGGGCGCATCCTGGGGTTTACGCCGGCGGGCGACCTGCCTCCGGTCGACATAGAGAACGCCGAAGCCATCCGACGCAGGTCGTAGCAGGTTGGTAGACGAGGCTGCGGAGCGGCCCGCATGAACCCCCGCGACCGAATTCCGGCGCCCGCCGGCAGACCTCCGGGCCTCTCATCCCTGTGGCGAAGCCTCAGCGCCCGCAACCCGCATCACCTGCTGATGGCGGCCCTCTGCGCCGCCGGCTTCGGCGTCGTGGCGGCGAAGCACCTGGGGAACGGCGCCACGCCGGCCGAAGCGCTGGGCCCGGCGTTCAACCTGGCGGTCCTGCTGTTCCTCGGCTGGGCGATCGCCCGGGAGATCGACCCCGACCATTCCTGGTCCGCTTATCCGGCGCTCGCCCTGACCGCCGCAATCGTCGGCGTTGCCGGGGCGACCCCGGCCGGCGCGATGGTTGCGATGCTCTTTGCGCTGCGGCTCGTTATACGCAGCACCGGGCAGGCACCCACGCCGCTGGATCTGCTGTTCCTGACGCTGCTCGCCGGCGGAGTCGCCGGCATGCCCAGGGGCTGGATAGGCGGCGCTGCGGCCGCGGCAGCGATGGCCTGGGACACCCGGCTGCCCTCCCCGGGTGCCCGCAGGAACGTTTTCGCCGCAGCCGTCGCTTTTGTGGCAAGCCTCGCGGTAGCTGGAACGACGGGCAACCTGAGGATCGGTTTCGTCGAACCCGGCCCCTTCGAGTGGGTCACGGCGGGGGCCGGCGTGCTGGCTTTCGCCTTGCTTCGGACCTACAAGCCCACCTCTGTGGAGGACCGGGGCCGCTCGACCATAAATTCCGAACGCCTGGTTGCCGGACGCCGGCTCACTCTGGCCACCGGTGCCGTGGCGTTCGTGCTGTTCGGTGCTTCCGCGGTGCCGCTGCTGTCGGCAGTATGGGCCGCCCTGACCGCCGTCTGGTTACACGACACCCTGCTCGTGCGGCGAGTCTCCGGAAGACAAACGAGTGAGTAAACACAGATCGCGAGGTTTCGCAAGGTCTTTTGGGGGAACAAAAGAACCAGACACAAAACAACACCTGAACGGGAAAGGAGGTGGGCCGCTTGTTCCTACAGCGAGCAGCAGTCGCATCGAAAAGCTCCACCGATTGGACCTGTGCATTTTGTGGCGAGGTCTACAAGGAGGGCTCCGAGTGCTCACGTGACGCAGAGCACTGGGATGAGTTCATGGAAGCAATGTCGCGGCCCCGGCACTCGTACCTTCAGCGGGGCGCTGCGTAGCACCACACAAATCTGTCCTGGAAGCTCGGGCCCGAGTAACCAAGCGTTCGTCTTTTCCTAGCCCTCGCAGCCCTGCTCGCGCGGGCTTCGCGCGTTTCGGTCGTAGTATCGGCTGATCACCAAACCCGTGGCCAAGCCCTTGATCGAACGCGCACCAACAAAGACGACTTCCGACGAGGCCGATAGCCGGCGCATTCCACCCGCCCTGCCGGGTGCCGCCGCCGCGTGGCTCGCCTTCCTCGCGTCCGGCGCGGTCCTGGTTCTGGAGATCCTCAGTCTCCGACTGGTGGCGCCCTATCTGGGCCTAACTCTGGAGACGAGCACCGCGGTCATCGGATTCGCTCTGGCCGCGATAGCGCTCGGCGCCTGGCTAGGAGGCCGCGCCGCCGACACCTTCCCGCCGCAGCGCATCCTGGGGCCGATGGTGCTCCTGTCGGGAGTGCTCGTTCTCTTCGTCGGCCCGGCCGTCCGGTGGACGGGCGAGCAGGTCCGTGGAGGCGACGCCACCGCGGTGCTGGCGATGGCCGCGGTGGCGATCCTCGCTCCGGCGGCGCTGCTGTCGGCGGTCACGCCTCTCCTGGTCAAGCTGCGGCTTCAGGCCCTGGACGAGACCGGCCGGGTCGTGGGGCGGCTCTCCGGTGTGAGCACACTGGGGGCCCTGGTGGCCACCTTCGCGACCGGCTTCATCCTGGTGGCCGAGATGCCGACCAGCCGGATCCTCCTGACGCTCGGCATCGTCTTGATCGTCCTCGGACTCGCCCTCACCACCTACCTCCGGGGTTGGGCAGGTGCCTACGCCTTTCTCGTCTTCGCGGCGCTCGGCCTGAACGCATCCTCATTCTTCCCGCCTCCCTGCGACGTCGAGACGGCCTACCACTGCGCCCGGGTGGTTCCCGACCCCACCCGTCCCTCCGGCCGCACGCTGGTTATGGACACGCTGTTCCACTCGTACGTCGACATCGCCGACCCCTCGTACCTGGAGTTCTCCTACACTCGCTCGTTCGCCTCAGCGGTAGACGCCGCAAAGCCCGAGGTGCCTCTGGAGGCCCTGCACATCGGTGGAGGGGGATTCAGCATCCCGATGTACCTGGACCACACCCGCCCGGGGTCACAGAGCCTGGTGCTGGAGATCGACCGCGGGGTGGTGGAGCTGGACGTCGAGAAGCTCGGCCTGCAGCTCGGGAACGGGATCGACGTGCGGATCGGGGACGGAAGGGTAGGCCTCTACGAGCAGGAGGCGGAGAGCCGTGACCTGGTGGTGGAGGACGCCTTCGGCGGCCTCGCCGTACCCTGGCACCTCACGACGGTGGAGACCGCACGGGAGATACGACGGATCCTGCGTCCGGACGGCGTCTACCTGGTGAACGTCATCGACTTCGCCCCGCTGCTCTTCGCCCGGGCGGAGGCGGCGACAATCGCTGAGGCCTTCCCGCACGTCGCGCTGATCTCACGTCCCGACGTCCTGGAGGGCAGTGGCGGGGACAACCTCGTCTTCGTCGCCTCGGAGAGCCCCCTGCCGGTGGACCGGATCACCGCCGAGCTGGCGCAGCGTGTTCCCGAGTACACCCTGATCGAAGGAGACGAATACCAGAAGTTCGCCGGTGAGGCCCGGGTGCTGACCGACGACTACGCACCGGTTGACCAGTTGGTCACGCTGCACGACCAGGCTGGCTAGCCGGCGATCCGCTAGAAATATCTGTCAATCCTCTCGACTTTTCCAGGTGGCCGGCGCATACTCGACTTACTCCACTAAGCCGTGTAGGCGAAAGTAGGAAGAGCGTGGCCGACGATCGTTCTTCGCAGAACGAGACCTCCTCAGCAGCATCCACTCGGTTCGAAGCCACTATTCATCCGGGCCCATCGGCCCGAGCCCTCCAGGATGTGGCCAACCTGGACCTTGATCGGATCCCTGATCCCGAGGGCGCGATGAGGGTTTTGGTAGACCGAGACCAGGTAGCCCAACTCATGGAGAACGGCTTCGAGGTACACCTGGTGAGGGCCCTGCCGGTGCGCCCCCTTGATCCGTCGCTTGTGGTTGACGACAAGGCTTCGAGTGCCTGGCTGGAAGAGCGGCTCAAAGGGATTGAGCGGCGAGGAACACAGTAAATGTACCGGACCATCGCTCAGCTAGACGGCCTTTCGTCGGCGCTCGCCACCTGGTTCCCACAGTACTTCGACCGGGTGGAGCTCCCGGAGCCATCGGTTCAGGGACGTCCGGTGTACGCGCTTCGGATGCGAGCCGGAGAAGGGGAGGACCGGCGGGCCGTCCTACTCGTAGGAGGCACGCACGCTCGTGAGCTGATGAATCCGGATGCCATCGTGGAACTAGCGGTCGATCTACTGGTCAGCTATGAGAACGGCTCCGATATCGACTATGGCGGTATGAACTGGCCTGCCAACACTATCAAGCTCATCTTGGAGACACTCGACATCTGGTTGCTCCCTTGCAGCAACCCGGATGGGCGTCAATACGTGATGACCGTCGACGACCTGTGGCGAAAGAACCGGCGGGACAATGCCGGAACCAACTGCGAAGGTGTGGACCTGAATCGCAATCTTGACTTCATGTGGGGTGTTACCGAAGGGCAGACCTCGTGCTCTCCATGTACGGACATCTACTGCGGCCCGGAAGCGTTCAGCGAACCGGAGACCAGAAACGTCAAGCATCTTCTCGACTCCAATGACATCGACACCTTCGCCGACGTGCATTCGTATTCCGAGCTGATCCTGCATCCCTGGGGACACGCCCCAACACAGACGGCGGATTCCAGCCAGCGCTTCACGAACCTCCCCACGGGTACGTGCACGTTGATTGGCATCCCGGGTTACCAGGAGTACATGCCTCCTAGGGACCTCCTACGGTTCGAAACTGTGGGCGGTCAGATCGTCGAGGACGTTGCCGACGTACGGGGCCGCAACTACACCAGTGAACCGAGCCTGGGACTCTACGCGACAACAGGCACCCATAGCGACTATGTCTACGGCCGTCACATCGCTGATCCCGGTTCCCACAAAACCTACGGTTACACGTTCGAGACGGGTCCCTGGACCGGCGATCCCCGAACCGCGTTCCATCCGGACGATCCCGAGCCCATCAAGCTGGACGCGAAGGCAGCGATGCTTTCATTGATCCAGCAGAGCATCTGCGCGATAGAGCTAATCGGATGGGAACTTGGATCAAGTGCGGAGGTCGCTTTCCTCCGACGTATTCGCGACCAGCTCAATGAGAGCGATGCGGGCAAGGAGTGGGTCGCCATGTTCGAGAGCCAGCAGAGTGCGCTGGGTCGAATACTGCTTTCGGATCCGGAGCTGGCAGCACAGGCGGCGCGCCTGCTTGGAGCCGGCAAGCTGTTGGACGCCGACGCTGTTGCGGCGGACGAAGACGTCGACCGGGCGCAGGAACTCATCCGGCTACTTAGTGAAAGGGCCGAATCTGAGTCGTTGCGTAACGACCTTCAAAGGGCCGGTGAAGAGCTGGACCAGCTGAGGGGTGTGTCCCGGCGAGAAGCGGTGAAGCGCTTGATGGATCGCCCTCCGGAAGGCGGGAAGTCCTCCACCTAGCGTCAGAGGTTCCCTTCACAACACGGAGTCCGCTGAGTCAGCCGGTCCGCTCGGCCATCTCCTCCACCGGATAACGCTCACGCCAGGCGTCGAGGCCCCCTTCCAGAGCCCACACCCGCTCGAACCCCATCGACTTCATGGTCTGCGCCGCACGGGCGCTGGTCCCCTCGTTCGGTCAGGTGCAGTAGAGAACGTACGGCTGGTCCTTGAGCTGGTCGGAGGCCCACTCCGGAACCGAGTCCGGTAGGACGCGGACGCTTCCGGGAATCTGCACGGCATCCCGGTCGTGCTGAGAGCGCGTCCGCACGTCGACCACGACCGGCGGGTCCTCCCCGTCCATCAGCTCGGCGAGCCGCTCCACCGACATCCGGTCCCGCTCCCCCTCCGGCCGCTCGAACAGGTCGGTTGCGCTGCCGAAGCGCTCCTCCACCAGCACCTCACGGGAGACCCTCCGGCCGTACCAGCCGGAAACCGGCGTGGCGCTGGCGCCGTGCACCACGACGGAGACCAGAACGACCAGCCCCGTGATGGCAAGCACACGCTCCCCGTCCGGCACTCCACCGGCGACGACGAGCAGCGCGAACAGCAGGGAGTTCAACCCCCGGGGGCCGAACCACGAGATGAAGGCCCGGGCGCTGCGGCTGAGCGCAACCGGCCGGATGCTCAGGACTGCGCCGATGGCCAGGGGGCGGGCCACGAAGATGACCACTGCGGCCAGCGCGAGACCTGCGGCGAGGGGCACCGACCCCAGCTCGCCGGCAAGCAGCGCCCCGAAAAGGACGAAGGCAAGGAGCATGGAGATCTCGGCTGCGGCGTCACCGAACTCCAGGAAGCAGTCGCAAAGCGTCTGGTCCAGTGCCGTGATGGACAGACCGGCGAAGAAGGCAGCGAGGAAGCCGTCACCTCCGGCAGCCACGGCGGCAGCAAACGAGGCCAGAACCAGACCGACCCCGAACAGCGCCTGGTATTCACGCCGCACCGAGTACCTGGCGTCGGCACGCGCCATGAGCCAGGCTCCCACGGCCCCGATGGCGGCTCCGATCACCGGTCCCACCACCAGAAGGCGGAAGGCAAACAGTCCCCAGTCGCCCGGGCCGGAAAGCCCCTCGGCTCCCGAGGCCACCGCAATGAGGACTAGAAGCAGGGGCAGCACGATGATGTCGTTCGTCCCCGCCTCGACGGATAGGACCCGCCGCACCGGGCGGGGCACCCGGTCGTCCCGGACGACGTCACGGAGCACCACGGCATCGGTGGAAGCCAGGACGGCGCCGACGATGAATGCCGAGACCGGCGGCAGGTCGAACAACAGCATTGCCGCACCGGCGACTACCAGGATCACCAGCAGAGTTCCGGGTCCGAGGACCAGCGCCGGCACGAGCCAGTCCCTCTTGGAGCGCCCTCCCTCCAGGGAGAAGGCGTCCATGAACAGCACCAGGGACAGGGTTAGAGCAGCGACCACCTCCAGCGACGGGTTGTGGGCGTCGACGTCGAGCAGGCCGGACGCCCCTAGGGCCAGTCCCAGGCCGAGAAAGATCATCGGGAAGGAGATCGGCCCACGGTCGACGAGGCCGGCCACCAGGCCGGAAACGATCACGGTCACGCCGATCAGGCCGAACCCCGCTACCAGGTCCACCGGCGCCTCGTCGTCACTCGGTCTTCGAGAACAGCACGCACGCGACGCTCAGCAGAGCGATGCCGGTGGAGAGGACGATCAGCAGGTCTAGCCACGGAGGCACCGGCCAGCCGAACCAGGTGATGCCGCCGACCAGCGCGCCGCCGGTTGCCCCCGGGGGAAGGAAGGAGAAGAAGAGGCTCCGCGTGACGTCGACGCCGTAGCTCAGGGGGTTCAGCTTCGTCGCCGCCGCCAGCCAGCCCGGGATGTTGCCGCCGATGGGGAACAGCGAGCCGGAAAGGAACATCAGCGGCATCAGGAGCAGCTGCATCATCGGCATCACGGTCTGGACCGACTGCACCCGCACTGCGAGGACAAGGCCGAAGGCGGTGATGCTGAAGGCCACGAGGAAGGTCAGCGCGGCGCCGCCCAGCAGCAGCAGCGGCTCGTACGGGATGTGGGCCAGGCCGGCGAGCGACAGGATGATGATTCCTTGGAAGGTGGCGATCGTCGCGCTGCCCAGGCACTTGCCGACCACGATGCTGCTCCGCCGGACCGGGGCGACCAGCATCTCCCGGAGAAAGCCGAACTCGCGGTCCCACACGATCGATATAGCCGAGAAGACGGCCATGAACATCACCCCGGTGATCAGCACGCCGGGGAACAGGAACGTCGAGTAGTCGGTCCCTCCGCGGGCGGGCACCACGGCGGCCAGCCCCTTGCCCAGGACGAACAGGAAGAGCAGCGGCTGCATGAGGCTGGACAGGATTCGAGCCCGCTCGTTGCGGAACCGCAGCAGGTCGCGTTTCCAAACTACCCTGACCGCTCGCAGCTCGTGAGCCAGGCCGCCGCCGGCTGCCTGCACCGGCGCGATCCGAAGCTCGGGAGCGGTTGAGGTAGTGCTCACGTCCGCTTCCTCGACCATGGTCCGGGCGGCGGGCCCCCGGCCGGCGCATCGTCGATGCGGTTGCCCGTGTAGGCGAGGAAGACGTCGTCCAGGGTCGGCTTGGTGACGGTGACGGACTGGACCGATAGGCCCAGCTCGAAGAGACGGGGAACGAATCCCTCGCCGTCGTCGGTGAAGACGTCGACGCCGTCCTTGGTCACCACTACCTTGGCGCCGAGGCGGGCGGTGATGGCAGACGCGGCTGCAGCATCGTCGGCGGTGCGGAGACGGACCCGGTCCTGGCCTACGCTGGCCTTGAGGTGGGCGGGCGTGTCGAGGACGACGATACGGCCCTGGTCGACGATGGCGATCCGGTCGCAACGCTCCGCCTCGTCCATGTAGTGGGTGGTCAGGAAGACGGTGATGCTCTCCTGCACCCGTAGCTGGTCGACGTACTGCCACACGGTGGCCCGCGACTGGGGGTCGAGGCCGATCGTCGGCTCGTCCAAGAAGAGCACCCTGGGCGAGTGCAGAAGTCCGCGGCCGATCTCCAGCCGGCGCTTCATGCCTCCGGAGAAGTTGCCCACCTTGTCCTTCCGGCGATCCTGCAGCCCCACTATGTCCAGCACGTAGTCGATCCGCTCTCCGATGACCGAGCGGGGCATGCCGTAGATCTCGGCGTGGAACCGCAGGTTCTGCTCGGCGCTCAGGTACTCGTCGAGAGTCGGCTCCTGGAATACCAGCCCGATGTGCCGGCGCACCTGAGTGCGCTGGGACACGACGTCGAAGCCGGCCACCTCCGCGTGCCCCGAGGTGGGATGGACAAGCGTGCACAGGATCTTGATCGTCGTCGACTTGCCGGCGCCGTTGGGGCCGAGGAAGCCGAAGATCTCGCCGGGCGGCACCTCGAGGTCGATTCCGCGCACCGCCTCCACCTTGCCGAACACCTTGGTGAGCCCGCGGATGCGGATGGCGGCCGGCTCGTCGGAGCCGGCCAGGGTGGCTTCCTCAACGGTACGGAGCGACATGGCTCCAATCGTCCCACAGCACTCCACCTATTTCGGTAGGAGCTTCCCTGGAATAAGTAGGCCCCGGGTGGCGTTCGAGGAGTTAGGTAGATATCCAGCAGATAGCAGCTACAGAGACCCTAGTAATCCGGCCGAGGGGGTCGGGGGAAGGAAACAAACCAATGCCTACATCGACTGCGACCGACAGATCACTTGACCAGCTCGTCGGGGACTACACGATCGACCCGGCTCACACGCGTATCGGCTTCCAGGCCAGGCACGCCATGGTCACCAAGGTCAGAGGCCACTTCAAGGAATTCGAGGGCTACTTCCACTTCGACCCGAACAACCCGCAGGAGTCCGGGGCCGAGGTCACCATCCAGGCCAAGAGCATCGACACCGGGAACGAGCAGCGGGACCAGCACCTGCGCTCCAACGACTTCTTCGCCATGGACGAGTACCCGGAGATCCGCTTCGTCTCCACCGCGGTCGAGCCGGTGGACGACACCAGGTTCAGGCTGACCGGTGACCTGACCATTCGCGGCGTCACGCGACCGGTCACCATTGAATTCGAGTTCAACGGCGCCGAGACCGACCCGTGGGGCAACACCCGCATCGGGTTCGAGGGCAGCACCGAGGTCAACCGGAAAGACTGGGGCGTCAACTGGAACGCCGCACTCGACTCCGGTGGCGTGCTGGTCAGCGACAAGGTCAAGCTGGAGTTCGACGTCTCCGCCACGAAGACCGCCTGACGCACCAGAGCCACGGTTGTGAGGGGCCGGCCTGAGCCGGCCCCTTCTCATTTCCCCGCCTTCGCCCGCGGCGGCTGGAGCCACTCGTCGGCCCACTCGGTCATCGCGTCAACCACCGAGCTGAGCGCCCGACCCTTCTCGGTCAGGTGGTACTCGATACGGACGGGGGTGTCGGAGAACACCTCTCGGGTGAGGATGCCTTCGGTCTCGAGGTCCTTCAGGCGCTTGGAGAGGACGCGGTCCGTGATGCCGTCGATGGAGGCACGAATCTCGCCGAAACGGGTAGCGCCCCCCAGCATCGCTCGCACGACAGCTCCGGCCCAGCGGCTGCCGATGATCTCCGCCGCCCGGTTGTACCCGGGACAGCGTGAGGGCTCTGCTTCCGTCTCTGCCATGGGGCTATCCGGCACCTCCTCAAGGTCGTAATTAGAGGATAGGCCCAGGGCCGTTATACGGGCTTGGGCGGTTAGGGTGGCTGCGGCATGTCGGCCGGAGGAGGGACATGGAGATCTACGACGTAGTTGTCCTGGGCGCCGGGCCGCCCGGCGAGGTGGCGGCCGGCCGGTGCGCCGACTCCGGGCTCTCCGTGGCTCTTATCGAGGAACGCCTCGTCGGAGGAGAGTGCTCCTTCTACGGCTGCATCCCCAGCAAGACGCTGATCCGGCCGGGCGACGTACTGGCGAGCGCACGCCGCGTCCCGGGGGCGGCCGAGGCGGTGGGAGGAGTTCTCGATGCGGCGTCGGCGTTCGAGTGGCGCGACTACATGACGTCAAGCTGGGACGACTCCGGCCAGCTCCCCTGGCTCCAGGAGCGGGGGATCAAGCTCTATCGCGGGCGTGGAAGGCTGGACGGTGTGCGCACGGTCGTAGTCGAGTCGGACGGAGGTTCGCTCCGGCTGGAGGCCCGAAAGGCCGTAGTTCTCGCCTGCGGGACTTCCCCGAACCACCCGAAGATCGACGGGCTTGACGCCATTTCCTACTGGGACAATCGGGACGCCACCGCAGCCTCCGTGGTGCCGAGGCACCTGGCCGTTCTGGGAGGCGGTCCGATCGGCGTCGAGATGGCGCAGGCGTTCCGCCGGCTGGGCAGCGAACACGTCACTGTCGTGGAAGGCGGGGTCCGCCTGCTCTCCAGGGAGGAGCCCTTCGCGGGAGAGGAGCTGCAGAAGGCCTTCCAGTCAGAGGGCATAGAGGTACTTGTCTCCACCCACTGCACGAAGGTGCGCAGGAAAGGGCAGGCGGGGGAGGTCACCCTAACGCTGGACAGCGGCGCGGAGCTGGTAGCCGACGAGCTGCTGGTCGCAGTGGGGCGCCGGCCCAACACCAGCTCCGTCGGCCTGGAGACCGTAGGCCTTCAGGTCGGCCGCTACCTGCCGGTGGACCGTTCGCTGAAGGTCGAGGGCGTCGAAGGCGGATGGCTGTACGCCATAGGCGACTGCAACGGCCTGGCGCCTTTCACCCACATGGGCAAGTACCAGGCCCGGGTGGCCGCCGAAGCGATCCTCGGCCGCCCGGCCACCGACATCGCCGACCATGGGATCGTCCCGCGGGTGATCTTCACCGATCCGCAGGTGGCAGCCGTCGGCCTGAAGGAGCAGGAGGCAAGGGACCGGGGACTGCGGGTGAGGGTGTTGACCTACCCCCTGGGAGACGTGCCCGGGGCCTACGTGCGCGGCAAGGGGATATCGGGAACGTGCCAACTGGTCGTCGACGACGAGCGGCGGGTGGTGATAGGTGCGACCTTCACCGGACCCTCCGTCCAGGAGCTTCTCCACTCAGCCACTATCGCCATCGCAGGAGAGGTCACGCTGGACCGGCTGGTCCATGCCGTTCCCTCGTTCCCAACGGTCAGCGAGGTGTGGCTCCACCTCCTGGAGGCCTACGGCCTCTAGGCTCCTAGGATTCCGCGGACGTCCCGCAGCGCTTCGTCGATGGAGATGGCAAAACCCAGGCTTCCCGCTCCCTCCACGATTGCGGTGTTGATCCCGATCACCTCGCCGGCGCCGTTGACCAGCGCACCGCCGGAGTTCCCGGGGTTGATGGGAGCGTCGGTCTGAACCAGGTTCGACAGGCGGACTCCCCTGTCTACCCCGATGTCGCGGTTCAAGGCGCTGACCACCCCGGCCGTCACGGTTCCCTCGAGGCCGTACGGGCTACCCACGGCCACTGCGACGTCACCAACCCGTACCCGGGTGCTCGACCCGAAAGCGGCGGCCGGGAGACCCGTTCGATCCACCTTGAGGACCGCCACGTCGCCCTGGCCGGTCCCGACCAGTGAAGCATCCAGCCTCTGGCCGTCCGACAGAGTCACCCGGATGCCCCGGCTCCCCTCGACCACGTGCCGGTTCGTGAGGATGAATCCGTCGCTGCTGTAGATGACGCCCGAGCCGGTGCCCTGCCGGGTACCGAACCGCGAGGGGACGGCCGTGTCGATCTGGACCACGCTCGGGATGACCTTCTCGGCCACCTCGGCCACCCCGGGAAACGTCGCCGAGCTGCCCGCCGGCGCGCCGTTCGGCGGCGAAACCTGAGCGCCGGGTGGGCGATCGACGAAAGCCAGGGTCGCTCCAACGCCGGCCGCTGCGCCGAGCAGCGCCGACAGCAACGGGATGAGGATCAACCGGCCCAGGCCGCTTCGCTCCGCCTTTGGCGTCTCCGCAGGGGGGTTGTTCGGGGGAAGGAAAGACGGGTGGGTGGGCCGCTGAGCTCTGTTCGGCGGAAAGCCGTATCCCCCGAGGGGAGGCCTTCCCATGTCGTACGACTCCATCTGGATGCCTCCGGACGCGAGAGGGTGACTTCGTTGAAGAAGGTTAGATACCCAAGATGAGCCGCCAGTAGGACAACGCTGAGCAAAAGCTTAGAAATGGTCGGGCGCCGGTGGGCCGGCGCTGCCTAGACTGACGCCATGCGCCTTCTGCTTGGAAGCGGCGGCTTCCGCACCCCGGAGCGGCGGTCGTTTCTGACCGAGCAGATGCAGTCGTTCTTCG
>DATAAN010000249.1:0-6478 GCA_036260105.1 Actinomycetota bacterium | reverse complement strand
GTCGTTGTTGACCGAGGCGACGGTTTCGGGAACCGTCTCGATCTGGCTTGCGATGGCCCGCACGCCGGCGATGATCGTGCCCAGCGTGAAGCTCACGTGCACCAGCTGGCTGATCACCCGCAGCAGGTACGAGACCAGGATCCCGACGAAGATGAAGATCAGGATCAGGGCGACAATTCCTCCCAGCGTCATACTTCCTCCCTTTGGTTAATTAGGTGAAAACCCTCGAAAGCTCCGAATCCCGGGGTTACTTGCCGACCGCCCGCAGCACCTTGTCGACGCCGCCGCCGTAACGAAGAGCACCGGTGGCCACCTGGCTGACGACGTCCTTGGTCTCGGCCAGCATCTCGGTGACCCCGTCCAGGTGACCGGTAAGGATGACGCCGTCGACGAGGATCTGGTCGATGTGTCCCCGGATCTCCACGATGGGGTTGATGATCCGGTTGAGGAGGAAGATCTCCGCCGGAATGGCGATGGCAACCATCAGTGCGATTATCCAAAGAATCATCTACCTGTCTCCCTTGCTAGTTGCCCGTCGCCACTGTCGGTACGGACATACTGGTTTCAGTGTTAAGCGCAGTTGGTGTTCTACCACTTTCATGGTTCTCAGTTCCACGCCGCCAGGACGGGAATTTCACCGCGGCGCAAGCTTACTTAATAAAAGGATGCGTAGGAACGGCGTTGACGGGAAAAGTTCTATGCTCCGGGGGACGCGTAGAATCGGAATAGCTTTAGATTGGTGATGTGGGGAACCATTCCCCCCGGATGTCTGCCCACCGCCGGGTGGGCCGTCTGGAAACTTTGGCCCCTGAACGGGGAAAATGTTCGAACTCGACTTTGCCGGCTGAGGATGCCTGCGAACACTAATAAGGAGGGGACTGGGTGGGAGCACTGAATTCAGTAGAGGACGTCACGCAGACCCTTGCGAGTCAGGCGTACATTGCGGACCGCGGCCTCTCGACCGCTGTCTATCTGGCCCTTTCCCTGGGCCGGCCGCTGCTGCTCGAGGGGGAGCCGGGCGTCGGCAAGACCGAGATCTCCAAGTCGCTGGCCGCGGCGTTCGACGTCGAGCTCATCCGGCTCCAGTGCTACGAGGGCATTGACGCCAACCAGGCCCTGTACGAGTGGGACTACACCGCCCAGCTGCTTTACGTCCGCACGCTGAGCAGTGAGCAGGCGCAGGGAACCAAGGCTCTCGACGACCTGTTCGGCGAACGCTTCCTTATCGAACGCCCCTTGCTGAAGGCCGTCAAGGCGGGCAACCGCTGCATCCTCCTGATCGACGAGGTGGACCGTTCCGACGACGAGTTCGAGGCTTTCCTGCTGGAGGTGCTGAGCGACTTCCAGGTCACCATCCCCGAGCTGGGCACCATCAAGGCCGAGAGCCGGCCGCTGGTCATCGTGACCTCCAACCGGACTCGTGACCTGCACGACGCACTCAAGCGGCGCTGCCTCTACCACTGGATCGAGTACCCGGTCCTCGACCGCGAGGTCCAGATCGTCAAGGCTCGCGCTCCCGAGGTCGCCGACGGCCTGATCCGCAAGGTGGCCTCCGCCGTGCAGCGGATGCGCCGGCTCGACATGGCCAAGAAGCCGGGCGTCGCCGAGACGATCGACTGGGCTCGGGCGCTCGACTTCCTTGGCGCCAACAACCTGGACGCCAAGACGGCCGACGAGACCCTGGGTTCCGTGGTGAAGGACCGCGACGACCTGGACCTGGTCCGGGAAAGCATGTCCGAGATCATCAAGTAGCTCGGACGCAATAAACAAGGAGAAGCAGATGCCTGCTGCCGGTAGTGGACTTGAGTATGCGCTGGTCGGTTTCGGCCGCGCCCTTCGCAAGGAGGGTCTGATCGTCGGGTCTGGGCACATCGTGACCTACTGCGAGTGCGTTGGCCAGCTGGACCCGACCGAGCTGGCCGACCTCTACTACGGCGGCAGGTCCTGCCTCATCCACCGTCCGAACGACATCCCCATGTACAACCGGGTCTTCAAGGCTTACTTCCTGGACCCGGCGGGCGAGGGGAACAAGGTCGTGAAGATGAAGCAGCAAGCCTCCGCCGAGACCGAGGCTCTCATGGAGATGCTTAACGAGGAGGAGAAGGAGGGCGAGGAGCGCGAGGGCGAGCCGCCTTCCGGCATCATGGCCTCTACGCTGGAGGTGCTCCGGAAGAAGGCATTCGGCGAGTGCACGCCCGAGGAGCTGGCTGCGCTGCGCGCGCTTATGGCCCGGTTCCGGCTCATCCCGCCGAAGCGGCTAACCCGGCGAACGGAGAAGGCGCACAAAGGCCGGCGGCCCGCGCTCCGGGACACCGTGCGCAAGGCGATGCGGCACGGCGGAGAGATCACGGAGCTCAGCTGGAGGAGGCGCAAGTACCGGCAGCGCCGCCTGATCCTGATCCTCGACATCTCCGGCTCGATGAGCACCTACTCCAGGGCGCTGCTCCAGTTCGCCTACTCGACCACCCGGGTGCCCGGCAAGGTCGAGGTGTTCTGCTTCGGCACCAGGCTGACCCGAATCACCGACACGCTCCAGAAGCGCAACCCCGACGAAGCGCTGACCGAAGCGACCAAGGCGGTGTTCGACTGGGAGGGCGGCACGAAGATCGGTGAGTCGCTTGCCCACTTCTACAAGGTGTGGGGCCGTCGGGGCATGTGTCGTGGATCCATCCTGATCATCGCCTCAGACGGGTTGGAGCGGGGAGACCCCGACGTTCTCGACCAGGCCATGACGCGGTTGGACCGTCTTTGCCATGCGATCATCTGGATGAATCCGCTCAAGGGAGACGACCCCCACTACGAGCCCCGCTCGGTTGGTATGTCGTGTGCGATGCCCTTCGTCGACGTGCTGCTGAGCGGTCACGACCTTGAGAGCCTGAAGGAGCTGGCGGACGTCCTTCCGACTCTCAACTAGGAGGCAGCAGGCAATGAGGTACAGCGTAGGTATGCGGTGCGAAGGCGACAAGGTGATGAGCGCCGACGAGATAGTGGAGCTGGCGGACGCCGTGGCCATTCACAGCGGCATCGCCACCGGAGTCGGCCAGGAGGGCTACGGAGCTCAGATCGTCGTGGACGCAGAGAACTCCCGTGAGGCGGAGGCGATGGCCAAGGAGCACTTCCGGGTCGCCGTCCAGCAGGCCGGACTGCCGGCCTGGCCGATCTCCCAGGTGGAGACCCTCAGCGAGGAAGACGACTTCGCGCCGGATATGTAATCGACGGTGAAGAAAAAGACGGCCCGTACGGGCCGTCTTTTTCTTCACCGTCGATTACATATCCGGCGCGAAGTCGTCTTCCTCGCTGAGGGTCTCCACCTGGGAGATCGGCCAGGCCGGCAGTCCGGCCTGCTGGACGGCGACCCGGAAGTGCTCCTTGGCCATCGCCTCCGCCTCACGGGAGTTCTCTGCGTCCACGACGATCTGAGCTCCGTAGCCCTCCTGGCCGACTCCGGTGGCGATGCCGCTGTGAATGGCCACGGCGTCCGCCAGCTCCACTATCTCGTCGGCGCTCATCACCTTGTCGCCTTCGCACCGCATACCTACGCTGTACCTCATTGCCTGCTGCCTCCTAGTTGAGAGTCGGAAGGACGTCCGCCAGCTCCTTCAGGCTCTCAAGGTCGTGACCGCTCAGCAGCACGTCGACGAAGGGCATCGCACACGACATACCAACCGAGCGGGGCTCGTAGTGGGGGTCGTCTCCCTTGAGCGGATTCATCCAGATGATCGCATGGCAAAGACGGTCCAACCGCGTCATGGCCTGGTCGAGAACGTCGGGGTCTCCCCGCTCCAACCCGTCTGAGGCGATGATCAGGATGGATCCACGACACATGCCCCGACGGCCCCACACCTTGTAGAAGTGGGCAAGCGACTCACCGATCTTCGTGCCGCCCTCCCAGTCGAACACCGCCTTGGTCGCTTCGGTCAGCGCTTCGTCGGGGTTGCGCTTCTGGAGCGTGTCGGTGATTCGGGTCAGCCTGGTGCCGAAGCAGAACACCTCGACCTTGCCGGGCACCCGGGTGGTCGAGTAGGCGAACTGGAGCAGCGCCCTGGAGTAGGTGCTCATCGAGCCGGAGATGTCGAGGATCAGGATCAGGCGGCGCTGCCGGTACTTGCGCCTCCTCCAGCTGAGCTCCGTGATCTCTCCGCCGTGCCGCATCGCCTTGCGCACGGTGTCCCGGAGCGCGGGCCGCCGGCCTTTGTGCGCCTTCTCCGTTCGCCGGGTTAGCCGCTTCGGCGGGATGAGCCGGAACCGGGCCATAAGCGCGCGCAGCGCAGCCAGCTCCTCGGGCGTGCACTCGCCGAATGCCTTCTTCCGGAGCACCTCCAGCGTAGAGGCCATGATGCCGGAAGGCGGCTCGCCCTCGCGCTCCTCGCCCTCCTTCTCCTCCTCGTTAAGCATCTCCATGAGAGCCTCGGTCTCGGCGGAGGCTTGCTGCTTCATCTTCACGACCTTGTTCCCCTCGCCCGCCGGGTCCAGGAAGTAAGCCTTGAAGACCCGGTTGTACATGGGGATGTCGTTCGGACGGTGGATGAGGCAGGACCTGCCGCCGTAGTAGAGGTCGGCCAGCTCGGTCGGGTCCAGCTGGCCAACGCACTCGCAGTAGGTCACGATGTGCCCAGACCCGACGATCAGACCCTCCTTGCGAAGGGCGCGGCCGAAACCGACCAGCGCATACTCAAGTCCACTACCGGCAGCAGGCATCTGCTTCTCCTTGTTTATTGCGTCCGAGCTACTTGATGATCTCGGACATGCTTTCCCGGACCAGGTCCAGGTCGTCGCGGTCCTTCACCACGGAACCCAGGGTCTCGTCGGCCGTCTTGGCGTCCAGGTTGTTGGCGCCAAGGAAGTCGAGCGCCCGAGCCCAGTCGATCGTCTCGGCGACGCCCGGCTTCTTGGCCATGTCGAGCCGGCGCATCCGCTGCACGGCGGAGGCCACCTTGCGGATCAGGCCGTCGGCGACCTCGGGAGCGCGAGCCTTGACGATCTGGACCTCGCGGTCGAGGACCGGGTACTCGATCCAGTGGTAGAGGCAGCGCCGCTTGAGTGCGTCGTGCAGGTCACGAGTCCGGTTGGAGGTCACGATGACCAGCGGCCGGCTCTCGGCCTTGATGGTGCCCAGCTCGGGGATGGTGACCTGGAAGTCGCTCAGCACCTCCAGCAGGAAAGCCTCGAACTCGTCGTCGGAACGGTCCACCTCGTCGATCAGGAGGATGCAGCGGTTGCCCGCCTTGACGGCCTTCAGCAAGGGGCGTTCGATAAGGAAGCGTTCGCCGAACAGGTCGTCGAGAGCCTTGGTTCCCTGCGCCTGCTCACTGCTCAGCGTGCGGACGTAAAGCAGCTGGGCGGTGTAGTCCCACTCGTACAGGGCCTGGTTGGCGTCAATGCCCTCGTAGCACTGGAGCCGGATGAGCTCGACGTCGAACGCCGCGGCCAGCGACTTGGAGATCTCGGTCTTGCCGACGCCCGGCTCCCCCTCGAGCAGCAGCGGCCGGCCCAGGGAAAGGGCCAGATAGACAGCGGTCGAGAGGCCGCGGTCCGCAATGTACGCCTGACTCGCAAGGGTCTGCGTGACGTCCTCTACTGAATTCAGTGCTCCCACCCAGTCCCCTCCTTATTAGTGTTCGCAGGCATCCTCAGCCGGCAAAGTCGAGTTCGAACATTTTCCCCGTTCAGGGGCCAAAGTTTCCAGACGGCCCACCCGGCGGTGGGCAGACATCCGGGGGGAATGGTTCCCCACATCACCAATCTAAAGCTATTCCGATTCTACGCGTCCCCCGGAGCATAGAACTTTTCCCGTCAACGCCGTTCCTACGCATCCTTTTATTAAGTAAGCTTGCGCCGCGGTGAAATTCCCGTCCTGGCGGCGTGGAACTGAGAACCATGAAAGTGGTAGAACACCAACTGCGCTTAACACTGAAACCAGTATGTCCGTACCGACAGTGGCGACGGGCAACTAGCAAGGGAGACAGGTAGATGATTCTTTGGATAATCGCACTGATGGTTGCCATCGCCATTCCGGCGGAGATCTTCCTCCTCAACCGGATCATCAACCCCATCGTGGAGATCCGGGGACACATCGACCAGATCCTCGTCGACGGCGTCATCCTTACCGGTCACCTGGACGGGGTCACCGAGATGCTGGCCGAGACCAAGGACGTCGTCAGCCAGGTGGCCACCGGTGCTCTTCGTTACGGCGGCGGCGTCGACAAGGTGCTGCGGGCGGTCGGCAAGTAACCCCGGGATTCGGAGCTTTCGAGGGTTTTCACCTAATTAACCAAAGGGAGGAAGTATGACGCTGGGAGGAATTGTCGCCCTGATCCTGATCTTCATCTTCGTCGGGATCCTGGTCTCGTACCTGCTGCGGGTGATCAGCCAGCTGGTGCACGTGAGCTTCACGCTGGGCACGATCATCGCCGGCGTGCGGGCCATCGCAAGCCAGATCGAGACGGTTCCCGAAACCGTCGCCTCGGTCAACAACGAC
>DATAAN010000248.1:0-9314 GCA_036260105.1 Actinomycetota bacterium | reverse complement strand
ATTCCGGCGACGATCCTGCCGTTCAGGCTGGCATTGCTGTAGCCGCCGAAGTTGGGGTCGCCGGGGGGGATGTCCCAGCCGAACAGCTGCCTGTAGAACTCCGCCGCCTTGGCGGCGTCGTCGGAGCTCTGGTCCTGCCAGGACGGCTCTCCGTGCGCGTAGCTGTCCACCTGCATGTTGTCTCCTTCCGCTCGAGTTGAGAAGTGGCTATCCGGCGCCCCGCACGTAGAGGAGCGACGCCGACGGGACGTCCTCCATGAGCTGGCGGGCGAGCTCGCTCTCGTAGGTGGTGACGACAACCTGGCGCAGGGCTCCGGTGGTGGACGCCCGGGCCAGCGTGCCGGCGACCACCCTCCTGAGGCGCGGGTCCAGGTGCTCCAGAGGTTCGTCAAGCCAGACGAACGGCGAGTTGGTGGAGGCGCCGGTGACCAGCAGGCGGGTGAGGAGCAGCGCCCAGACCTTCTCGCCTCCGCTCAGCGAGCGGAACGGAAGCACCCGGGTTCCCACCTGTCGGGTTACCTCGCCCTCCGGGCTGAGGCGGAGTCCCTCGGCACCGAAGACCATCTTCCACCGGCGCCCTACCTCGGCCACCAGCGGCTCGATCTGTTCCCGGGTTATCGCATCGGCCGTCGTCCGGAACGCGTCGCCGGCCGCACGGGCGACCGCCTCCTGGCGCAGGAGTCCGAGGATCTCGGCGGTCTGCCGCTCCGCCTCCTTCAGCTCGGCCAGCCTCGCCTCGGACATGCGCTTGCCGGCGGCCAGCTCGGCTGCGAGCTGGTCGGCCTCCTGCACCCGAGTGCGAGCCTCTTCGTAACGCTGCCGCGCCGTTTCGATGTCGGGCGGCGTTGCCTCCGGGCCGCCCGGCCGGGTGGCGGAGGGAGCCGACGCCGCTGCGGACAGCACCTCCCGAACCGATGCCAGCTCGGCCCGACGGCGCGCGGCCGTTCCGGCAGCGCGCTCGGACTCCGCCTGCAGCTCGTCCAGCATCGAGGCGTGCTGGCCCAGGGCCGCCCGGGCGTCGTGCTCGCTCATCGGGCGAAGGCACGTGGGACAGGTGGCCCCCGCATTCCTCAGCTGCTCTTGAGCTTCTGTGACCATGCGGAGCCGTGTCTCTGCCGCCGCCTGGGCCGCCGCCGCGTCGGACAGGACGGCCTGCAAGCTCTGCTCGGCGGCCGCCAGCGCTCGGGGGAGATCGGTGGGAGCCGTGCCGGCCGGAACGAAGGGGGCGGCCGCATCCGCGAGGGCCTTCAGGACCTGCTCGCGCTCGGCGAGCATGGAGCGGTAGCGGTCCCACTCCTCGGCGGCGCGCCGGCTCTCGTCGGCAGCGTCGAGCTCGGCGAGCGCCTGCCGGCGCACGGCCTCGTGGGCGGCCAGCTGCTCGGTGACCCAGGTCACCGCCTCCTCGAGCTTGCCCGCTTCTGCCTTGTCCGTCTTCTGCCCGGCCTTCAGCTTGCGGGCGGAAGATGCCGCCTCGGAGACCAGCCGGTCGGCGGCCCGAGCGGCGTCGAGCAGCGGCGTGACGCCGAACACGCCCGCCAGGTGCTCCCTCAGCTGGAACTCACCCTGGGAGCTTTCCAGGGCGCCGCCGTGCGCCAGGAAAGTCAGCCGCGCGAGCACCTGAGGGTCGCCGCCCAGCTCGCCCATGAGCAGCGAGCGCAGCTCGTCCGGTTCGGTGATGGTGCGGCCGGCGACCTCGGCCTGCAGCTTGCTCTGCCCTTTGCGGTTAACAGTCCGGCCGATGGTCAGGCTTCCCGACTCGGGCAGCCGGAGGACCACCTCCACGGCGGCAGTCTCGGCGTCGCCCCGAATCTCCTCGGCGGCAACGACGCCCGACGCATCGCCGAAGATGCCCCAGGCCGCGGCGAGGATCAGCGAGGTCTTTCCGACGCCGTTGGACGCCACGATGAAGGTGGTCCCCGGCCCGAGCTCGAGATCGAGCGCCTCGTACGCTCGCCAGTTCCTGAGGCGCAGCTGGAGGATCATCGGGCCAGCCTCCGAAGCTCTGCTTCGGCGTCGCCGGGCGTGCGCCGGCCCTCGAACAGTGCGATGGCCAGGTCGGCGACCGCGGCAGCCTCCCTCTCGCCGAGGGCGGTGAGAACCTCCTTCTTCGGGTAGCGGGCACGTGCGCCCGACGCCGCCTGTGCTCCTACCGACGTCCGGGCCGCCTCGGTGGCAAGGGTCCTCACGTCCACGGGCCGGCCTGTGGCAGGTTCGAAACGCGGCAGCGCCTCCCATGCCGGGATGAGCTCCCGAATGTAGGCGGCCAACGCCTCGCCCACCCGCTGCACCGGGCGCCGGTAGCGCCGCACCGCCAGGCCGCCCTGCGGCACCTCGATCACCGGAGCGCAGTCCTGCGGTTCCAGCAGAAGGCAGGTCAGGTCGCCGGCGACCAGGCAGATCGCCGCGGTGTCGGAAAAGGCCCGGAACACGCGGTCGAGCGTCTCCATGTGAGAGGTATCGGTCTCCAGTTGCCCGGCCGCCGCCACGTCGATTCTCCACACCCGCACCCGTCCGCCTACGGTGCCGAGCACCCACGCTCCGTCGACCGGGAGGTCGGGCAGGCTGAACCCGCTCGGCGCGCCGTCCGGGTCCACGGGCGTCCCGGGCGGCAGCCAGGCGTCGAGCTCCCACAGAAGGTTCCGGTCGGCGTCGCGGGCCGACGCCTCGGCCAGATGGCGGGCGGTGCGGGCGGGTGCGGTGCCGTAGCCGGCGGCTCGCGCCGGGTCGGCCGTGTTGAGGCCGACGCCCTCCGTCTCCGCCAGCAGCTCCAGGATCTCTTCGACCTGGGCGCGGTCCGCCGCATCGAGCCCGGTGAAGTCGGGCTCCCTGCCGCCCAGCTCCAGGTACTCGAGGTACCGGGCCACCGCTTCCCGAACCTGCTCCTCGCTCACTGCTTCGTCTCCCCCAGGTTGGCCATCATCGAGGCGTACTCCTCGCTGTCGATCTCCTTCAGGGAGTTGTGGATCTTGACGACCGCTCCGGCGAGGATCTGGCCGACGCGCTGGCCCGTGAGCGGCGGGTTGAGCTCCCGGCCGACGGCGGCGCCGCTCTTGCGGTCCACCCGCACCGCCAGGAAGATCATCTTCTCGAGCTTCGTGAGCGAGTAGTCGATTGCCTGCGTGATGCCTACCAGCCTCTGGGCGTCCAGAAACTCCTCTTCGGCGCCCCGAGTTGCCGCCTGGACCGGGAGGACGGGCACGACGTTGCCTTCGTCGTCGGTCCGGGTGGCGTCCAGTGAGGGGCCGAGCCGCCGGACCTCCGCCCGCTTCAGGGCGTCGACCGCCTTGTTGCGCGCGACCCGGCAGGCGAACATGGGGAAAGGCCCGTTGGACTTGAAGCCCGAGGCCGCCATTGAAGCCCACGCTTCGTCGACCACGCTCCAGGGGTCCATTCCGGCCACGACCTCGCGTTCACCTCTCCAGACACGCTGAACCGAAGCCCACATGAGGCGCCTCAGCCTTTCGTACTCCGTCTGGTCTATCCCGGCGGGGAGATTGGGGGCCCCGTGCACTCGATTCACCCTTTGGTCGTTATCGAAACGGCTCGCGAAATCGAAAATGCGCCGGAGCCGGCTTGGCCGGGGAGGATGCTCCCGACGCGACCCTACAGGTTACCGGCAACCGGAAACGCAGCCCATCGGTGCAGCGCCGGGTAGGTGCTCCGCAGTTCGATTCCAGCGTCTACGCTTGATCCAACCGATCAGGAGACCGATGGCCGACTTCATTTCCCGAGGCTTCACCGGTAGGCGCCGCCCACCCGAGGAGCTGGCCCGGCGCCTGCCCCCGGGCCAGTACTACGAGAAGGGCTTCCCGGTCCTGTCGGCCGGCCCGACGCCGAAGGTGAAGCTCGAGGAGTGGCGGTTCGTGGTGGACGGCCTGGTAGCGTCGCCCCGGGAGTGGACGTGGGAGGACGTCGGCCGGCTTCCGTTCGAAGACGTGCCGTGCGACATTCACCGCGTCACGAAGTGGTCGAAGCTCGACACCCGATTCGGCGGCGTGTCTCTGGACCACTTCTGGGAGGCGGTCAAGCCGCTGGCGGCATTCGCGATGGCGAGGTCCTACGGCGGCTACACGACGAACCTGCCGATGGACGACCTGACCGGAGGCAAGGCGTGGCTGGTCTGGGAGCACGAAGGCGACCCGCTTCCGCCGGACCACGGCGGCCCGGTACGCCTGCTGGTACCCCACCTGTACCTGTGGAAGAGCGCGAAGTGGATCGCCGGCATCCGCGTGCAGAAGGAGGACTACCCGGGCTTCTGGGAGGGCGGCGGCTACCACAACCGGGGGGATCCCTGGCGCGAGCAGCGGTATTGGAACGACTGAGGCCGCCGGCCGGCTGGCAGATCGCCACCGTCACCTCCGTGAAGGTCGAGACGCCGACGGTGAAGTCGTTTCGCCTGAGCCTTCCAGCCTGGCAGCCTCATCTTCCGGGCCAGCACTACGACGTGCGGTTGACTGCGCCCGACGGCTACCGGGCGCAGCGCAGCTACTCGGTCGCCTCCTCACCGCTGGACGTAGGCGAGATCGAGCTGACCATCGACCGCCTGCCCGAGGGGGAGGTCTCGGCGTACTTCCACGACGTCGTGCGTAAGGGCGACCGGGTGGAGGTGCGGGGCCCATTCGCCTCCCGCTTCGTGTGGCGGGGTGAGACGCCCGCGCTGCTGGTCGGCGGCGGGTCCGGCGTGGTGCCGCTGATGTCGATGCTAAGGCACCGGCGGCGCACGGCCCCGGACCGGCCCATGCGACTTCTGTACTCGGTCCGCACGGAGGCGGACGTCATCTACGCCGGCGAGCTCGGCGGGGAGACCGTCCTGTCCTACAGCCGAAGCGCTCCGGAAGGCTGGGACGGCCGGGTCGGGCGGATAGACGCCGGGGCGGTGAGCCGGGTTGCCTTCGACTCCGGGTTCGCCTTCGTCTGCGGGTCCCACGGCTTCGTCGAGACGGCGGCGGGCCTGCTGCTCGAAGCGGGGTACCCGGCGGAGCGCATCCGGACCGAGCGGTTCGGCCCTACGTCCTAGGCCACGTCCTCCGCCGTCACCGCATGCGCCTTCGGCGCGAACTGCGTGTCGTAGAGCTCGGCGTAGCGGCCGCCCCGGGCCAGCAGGCTCTCGTGCGTCCCCCTCTCGACGATCCTGCCGTCCTCCACGACCAGGATCTGGTCGGCGTTTCGAACCGTCGAGAGCCGGTGGGCGATCACCAGGGCGGTCCGGCCGGACAGCGCGGAGGCCAGCGCGTCCTGCACGGCCGCCTCCGAGGTCGAGTCGAGGTGGGCGGTCGCTTCGTCCAGGATCACCACCCGGGGCCGGGCCAGCAAGAGGCGGGCAATGGTGAGCCGCTGCCTCTCGCCGCCGGACAGCCGGTAACCCCGCTCTCCGATCATCGTGTCGAGCTTGTCGGGCAGCGACTCCACCAGGTCGTCGAGGCGCGCCTGGCGCAGTGCGTCCCAGATCTCGGTATCGGAGGCGTCGGGGCGGGCGAACAGCAGATTGCCCCGGATCGTGTCGTGGAACAGGTGCCCGTCCTGGGTCACCATGCCGAGCGTCCGGCGCAGCGACTCGAAGGACAGGTCCCTGACGTCGATGCCTCCCAGCTTCACCGCACCCTCGTCCACGTCGTACAGACGGGGAGCCAGCGCCGCGATGGTCGACTTGCCCGCTCCGGAGGACCCCACGAGGGCCACGACGTGACCGGGCTCGACGCGGAAGGAGACGCCTTTGAGGACCTCCTCGCCGCCCCGAGTGTCCAGGACCGCCACCTCCTCCAGAGAGGCCAGCGACACCTTGTCCGCTGACGGGTAGGCGAACCGGACGTTCTCGAACTCCAGCGCCACCGGCCCGTCGGGCACCTCGACTGCGTCCGGCTTCTCGGTGATGAGCGGCTTTACGTCGAGCACCTCGAAGACCCTGTCGAAGCTCACCATGGCGGCCATGATGTCCACGCGGGCGGTGGCCAGGCCGGTGAGGGGCCCGTAGAGGCGGGTGAGCAGAAGTGCGAGCGTCACCACCGTTCCCGCTTCGAGACGGCCCCGGAGCGCGAGGTAGCCGCCCAGGCCGTAGACCAGAGCAAGCGCCAGGGCGGACACCAGTCCGAGGGCGCTCAGGAAGATCCATTGCGCCATGGCGGTCTTGATGCCGATGTCCCGCACTCGGCTGGCCCGCGTGCCGAACTCCCGAGCCTCCGCCGATGGCCGGCCGAAAAGCTTGACGAGGGTGGCGCCGGGCGCGGAGAACCTCTCCGTCATCTGAGTCGTCATGGCGGCGTTGTGGTCCGCCGCCTCCCGCTCCAGGCCTGCGATGGTCCGCCCGAAGCGCCGGGCGGGGATTACGAAGACCGGCAGCAGGATCAGCGCGAGCACGGTGATCTCCCAGGAAAGGCGCAGCATCACAACCAGCGTGAGCACCAACGAGATGGCGTTGGTGACCACCGCCGAGAGGGTCCAGGTGAAAGCCTGCTGGGCGCCGATGACGTCGTTGTTCAGCCGGCTCACGAGGGCGCCGGTCCGCGTCCGGGTGAAGAAGGCGAGCGGCATCCGCTGGACGTGGTTGAACACGGCCTGGCGCAGGTCGAGGATCAGCCCTTCGCCGATCTCGGCCGAGGTCTTTCGGTTGACGATTCCCAGGACGGCATCGACCACGGCAAGGGCTGCGATGAGCACCGCGAGGCCGATGACCGCGCCGACGCTGCCGCCGTCGACGATGGCGTCGACCACCCGGCCGGCGAGCACCGGCGTGGCGACCGTGATCGCGGCCCCGATCGTGCTGAGGAGAACGAAGGCGGTCAGCTTGTGGCGGTGCGGCCGGGCGAATTGCCCGACCCGGCGCAGGGTCGCCCTGCTCACCTTCCTGCTGGCCCGGTCCGCCTTCATGGCGCTGTCCAGGGCCATCCAGCCGCTCATGTCGACGTCCATCGAATTCCTTTCTCTTCCGGCCGCACGCAAGCTTAGAAGCTCAAGTGGACTGCAGGTCAAGGCGATCCCGCCGCACAGCCCACCTGCCGGAGCAATCGATCCCCGGAGGCCAATCGAAAGTAGGGCCCCGCCGGGTATCCAACTGAATGATGCTCTTAGCCGTCCAACCGAAAGGGGAGCCTCATGGAAGTATTCGACGCCGTGCGCACGGTGCTCGCCGTCCGCAACTACTCGGACCGGCCGGTGCCGGACGAGGTGCTCGACAAGATCTTGGAGGCCGGCCGCCTCTCGGCCAGCGCAATGAACCAGCAGCCGTGGCACTTCATCGTCGTGAAGGATCGTGATCGCATCGCCGAGATTGCAAACCACACCCCGAGCGGTCCCTACGTGCCGGGAGCGCCGGTCGTGGTGGTCGTGGCGTCAGAGAAGGGACCGCTGGCGCTTTCCGACTGCAGCCGGGCCATCCAGGCCATGATCCTGGTGGCGTGGTCCGAGGGAGTCGGATCCAACTGGGTCGGTTTCAGCGGGGGCCTGGACGGCGTTCGCAACGTGCTGGGCATCCCGGACAACCTGGACGTCATCGCTGTCCTCCCGTTCGGATATCCGGCGCAAGAGCTCGGCAAAGGCCGGAAGAAACGCAAGGAGAGATCCGAGGTCGTCCACCGGGAGGAGTTTGGGCGACCCTGGTCCTGACCCAAATAGGAAGGGCCGTTTGCCTAGGCAAACGGCCCTTTTTTTGGGCTTCGCCATGGCGTGCGAGGCCCTTTCTCTATCCCAGTCGGAAGTCGGCTCCAAGGGTAAGAGAGGAAAGCTGATCGTACGAACACCTTAGCGAATCGTCAAGTGAGAAGGTATTCAACTTACGGATTCTGTAGCAAAAGACGCCGGAGTATAATCTCTGCGCGCAGCACCTGTGCGGGACGACTTCGGAGGGTCGCCATTCCTCGTCCGATCTACCAGGTCAGGGCAGAGTTATTTCGGACTCTGGCTCACCCCGCACGGATCCAGGTGCTGGAGCTCCTCCGGGACGGTGAGCACACGGTCGGTGAGCTGATCACAGGGGTAGGGCTCGAACCGTCTCACCTCTCCCAGCATCTCGGCACCCTTCGGCGGGCGAACATCGTCCAGAGCCGTAAGAAGGGGTCCAGCGTCCTCTATAAGGTCTCCGACCCCCGCGTCTTCGACCTTCTGGAGGTTGCCAAGGACGTAATCGCCGGGTCCCTGTCGGAGGCGCGGGAGCTCCTTGCCGCGCTCCAGCAACCGGAGCTCAGCCAGGCGACACCGGCGTCACAACCTCCTGCAGAACCCCAGTGAGGGTGGTAGACATCCGCCCCTCTGCCGGGGAACCGATTACGGGCGATCCATGGCAGAGGCCTCAGGCGCCTTCGCCCGTATCGGAGGAAATGCAGGGGGCCGGCAAGTGTCCCTAGACTTCGCACCGAACCAGACCTCAACCGACCGCATGGTCGTCCACGCGCTGTGGATGACCGCTGCTCTCAGCTGCGACGGCGACTCGTTCTCCATGACGGCGGCCACCAGCCCAAGCTTGGAGGACCTCGTCCAGGGGATCGTCCCCGGCATGCCGAGGCTTTCGCTTCATCACCCGCTGCTCTCGTACGACAACGGCAGTGAGTTCCTTGCCGCGTGGTTCGACGCCGCCGAGGGGAAGCTGGACCCGTTCGTCCTCATCGTCGAGGGTTCGATCCCAAACGAGAACCTCAGCGGCGAGGGGTGCTGGGCCGGCTTCGGGGCCGACCCGGTAACCGGGCAGCCGATCACCACCACGGAGTGGATCGACCGGCTGGCGCCCAGGGCGGCGGCAGTGATGGCCGTCGGCACGTGCGCCACCTACGGCGGGGTGCCGGCGATGAAGAACAACCCGACGGGGGCCATGGGGCTGCCGGACCACCTCGGTTGGGGGTGGAAGTCATCCGAGGGCATACCGATCGTCTGTGTCCCAGGTTGCCCGGCGCAGCCGGACAACATCACCGAGACACTGCTCTACGTCAGCCTCATGCTCGCCGGGAGGGCGCCCGCTATAGAGCTGGACGAGGCGCTACGGCCGGTCTGGTTGTTCAACCGGACAACCCATGAGAGCTGCAACCGAGCCGCGTTCTACGAGCAGGGGGACTTCGCCGCCGAGTACGGCTCCGCCAAGTGCATGGTGAAGCTCGGGTGCAAGGGCCCGGTGGTGAAGTGCAACGTCGGTGTGCGCGGCTGGGTGCGAGGCCGGGGCGGCTGTCCCAACGTGGGCGGCATCTGCATCGGGTGCACGATGCCCGGATTTCCGGACAAGTTCCTTCCGTTCATGAGCGCAGCGGCGCCGGTTAAGATCTCGGCCAACGTGTCGCGCTTCACCTACGGGCCGCTCCTGCGCATGATGCGCCGCCAGTCGATGCAGAGAGGGT
>DATAAN010000247.1:0-3305 GCA_036260105.1 Actinomycetota bacterium | reverse complement strand
AGAGCAAGGGCTTTGAACGGGATCAGCTTCCAGGTGCCTCCGCCAACGACCTGTTCATCGCGGTTGACGCAGCTGACGACGAGGTCGCCGAGAAGGCGATTGCAGTCGGGGAGAAAAAGCTGTTTGCCGGCCAAACCGGCGGGGCAAGCACGCCCGGGGCGCCTCGAGAGCCTCGTACTATCGGTGAGGCCACAGAGCTTCAGCCGGGCACAAATTTGGCCATCGTCTCGGTGCCGGGCGACTATGCCGCAGTGGAGGCACACAAGGCCCTGAACGCAGGCCTCCACGTCCTGCTGTTCAGCGACAACGTGCCGGTGGACGACGAGATCGAGCTCAAGGACAGGGCAGCCCACCTCGGTCGGCTGGTGATGGGGCCCGGAGCCGGCACGGCGCTGCTGGGGGGCACCGGCCTTGTATTTGCCAACGTGGTGGAGCCGGGGCGGGTTGGGGTGGTTGCTGCCGCCGGGACGGGGGCCCAGGAAGTAATGAGCCTCCTGGACCGCTGGGGAGCGGGCGTCTCGCACGTCATCGGGTTAGGAGGGCGGGACCTCACCGAGAAGGTCGGCGGCCGCATGGCCAAGGTGGCGGTCGAGGCCCTGCGTGACGACCAGGGTAGCGAGGTGATCCTTCTGGTCTCAAAACCTCCCTCCGAGCGAGTGGCCCGTGAGATCGTCGGCCTCGCAGGGAAGACGCCGCTCGTGGCTTCCCTCGTGGGGTTGAAGGCTGAGCTCCAGCTGCCGGAAAACGTAACCGTCGTGACCACCCTTGAAGAGGGAGTACTCGAGACTCTGCGCCTTCTCCGCCTGGATCTACCCGACCTGAACGGACATCTTGCGGCAGACGTCGAAGCTGCATATGCCGACCTCCCCCAGGAGCGCACGTTGATCCGGGGTCTCTACTCCGGCGGCACCCTTTGTTACGAGTCGCTGGTCATCCTCTCGGACCTGGTCGGCCCGGTTTGGTCCAACGTCCCACTCGAGGACAAGTACCGAGTTCCGGCCCCGCCGGGAAGTCACATATGTCTAGACCTTGGGGAAGAGGAGTACACCAAGGGACGGCCCCACCCGATGATCGATCCAGAGGCACGGATGGAGTTCATAAGGGAGGCGGGTGAGGATGATGACGTGGCCGTGGTACTTGTCGACGTGGTCCTCGGATACGGCGCGCACCCTGATCCGGCCGGTGAGCTCGCCCCGGTCTGCGCGGAGATCGCAAAGGGCGGCGGTCCTCGGGTGGTGGCTTACGTGCTGGGAACCGACCACGACCCACAAGGCTACGAACGTCAGCGAGCCACGCTCGCCGACGCCGGCTGCATCGTCACGCCGACCGCCGCCCGCGCCTGCTGCGCTGCCGCCGCCATCGCGCTGCGCAAGCCGGATCTGGTGACCGTCAAGCCCTGATCGGCTTGCTCGAAGCCTTAGACTTGGCCGGCTCCATGGAGATCACCGCCTACTGGGAGAAAGGCTACCGATGCCGGATACCGGTGCGGAGCTTTGAGATCATTGCCGACGAGCCGCCGGAGGCCGGGGGGGATGACACGGGACCGGCTCCTACGGAGATCTTCCTTGCTTCGCTCGCCTCCTGCTTCGCTATGGCGGTCGCCTGGACATCCCGAAAAAGGGGGGTTGAGCTGCCTGATCTCGCGGTGCGGACCCGAGGCCGCTACCTGGGACTTGGGTTCGACGAGATAAGGGTAGAGATCATCTCATCCCACCCTCGACAGGAGCTGGAGGAGTTCGTAAAGCGGGCCATTCCTTTCAGCTACGTCTCCAACACACTCAAAAACCAGGTAAAGCTGGAGTATGTGGTCGCCGATGAACAGGCCGGCGTCCCGCCGCACTTACATGAGTGATCGGTCATGGTCGTAAACGGCTTAGGTGACCGTTAGGCGTCCCACGGTCTCAGTCGCCATCTGGATTAGGCTCGCCTCGCTGGTCCGGTAACCGGCCTGCCGGCGACCGGCTTCGTCGATCATTCGCTCGGCGTCGGACCGGCATGCAGCGGCCATCTTCCTCACAAGATCGGGAGCGGCGCCACCGGGGGAGGTGCGCCCAAAGGCAATGGTGCGGGGGTCGAGTACGTCGTCGAGCGAGCGCTCCTTTAGGCCGAGGGGGCGGCCGAGCACCTTGCGAGCTGACTCGTCCAGCATTAGGCCGGTAATGTCGACGCCACGAAACCCTCTTCGAGCGGCGTCCCGAACTGTTTCGCCCACCACCAGGTAGGCGGTGCGGTAGTCGACCTCGCAAACCCGCATCACAAACTCGGCCAAGTCGGTCGCCTGGGAAAAACCCGCTTCCAGCGCCTCCCACATTCGCTCCGGGCGGACCTGAAGGGTCGACACCACCCGGCTCATGAGTCTGGTGACCCTAGCTGCAAGGTCGAGTGAGCTGGGAACCTCCCCGTAGGCGAATATCAAGTTGTCGGTCCGGGCGGAGGGCGTCTTGACCACGGCGAGGAACCCCGAGAGCCGGCCGATCAGCACTCCTGCGGCCCCCCGTACGATCGAGAGCGCATATGGGTTGCGCTTTTGGGGCATGAGCACGCTCGCCCGCGTATAGGCATCGGCCAGCTCGACGAAGTCAAACTCCTGGCTGTCCCAGATCTCCAGATCCTCGGCCAGCTTGCTGAGGTGGGTCACAAGGCTGGCCGCTGCCGCCAGCAGGTGTACCAGTCCGTCCGTCTGCCACATGGCATCGCGAGTGTGCTCGATAACGCCGTTGAACCCCAGCAGCTCTGCAATCCGAGCCCGGTCCACAAGCAAGCTCCCATTTACGCATCCGGCGCCTCCAGGACTTTGATTGATCAAGTCGGCATCATCCATGAGCCGTGCTGCATCCCGCAGGGCCGGATAAGCGAAGGTAAGGATGTAGTGCCCAAAGGTCGACGGCTGGGCCTGCTGTAGGTAGGTCTGGTCGGGCATGACCGTCTCGGCGTACCTGTCGGCGACTACCGCTACCTCCGATGCAAACTCGGCAGCGTCCTTCGCGAGCCCGGTGATGAGCCGGCGCAGCCCCAAGCGCAACGCCAGCCGGCCGGCTTCGCGTCGCGGCCTGCCTGCGTGGAGCCAGCCGGCATCGTCCGCCAGCCGCTCCACGAAGTAGCGCTCGCGGCAGTTGTAGGCGTCGCCATAGCGGGCCTCGTAGGGGAAGGAAGCGGCAGGCATTCGGGAAACCTCGAGCAGGAGTTTCAGAAGGCGGCCGGCGGCATCGGCAGGGATGACCCGGCCTTCGAGCACCGTGAGGACATGGGCGATGTCGGCCAGGTTCAATCCATCGTGAAGAAAGGGGGCGTGAGCCACCTCGACG
>DATAAN010000246.1:0-4119 GCA_036260105.1 Actinomycetota bacterium | reverse complement strand
GCATGCTGCCGAAGTAGTCGAGGAACCGGGCCGCGATGGTCGGGCTGAAGATGGCCTCCCCGTTGCCCACGGCTCGGATGGCTCGGAGCATCTCGTCGTACTGCGCTCCCTTGAGGAGGTAACCCCGAGCCCCGGCCCGCATCGCGGTAAAGACCGACTGGTCCTCCTCGAACATGGTGACCATCAGTACGCGGATGTGCGGGCTGGCCTCGACGATCTGGCGCGTTGCCTCGATGCCGTTCATTCCGGGCATCTGGATGTCCATCAGGATGACATCGGGCTGCAGGCTGGCCGCCAGGCTGATCACTTCCTCGCCGGTGCCTGCCTCCCCGACCAACTCCAGGTCGGGCGCCACCTCCAGCAAGGTGCGGACCCCATCGCGGAAGAAGACGTGGTCGTCGGCGATCACGATGCGGAGTGGCTCCATCGTCAGTCCCCTCCCCTGGTTGCGGCCGGCTCATCCGTTGACAGAGGCAAATAGACCGTCACGCGGGTGCCGCCCTCAGGTGGTGTCTCGAGGGCACACGTCCCGCCGAGCTCGGCCGCTCGTTCGCGCATCGAGGTCAGGCCGACGCCCGCGCGTCGGTTGTCGGGCAACCCGACGCCATCATCGCTGATGGTGACGTGCAGCCCCCCATCCTGCCAGAGCCGAACCCGGCAGGTGCGTGCCCCGGCGTGCCGCACCACGTTGGTCAGCGCCTCGTCGACGATGCGATATGTCGCCACCTCCACCGCGGCGGGCAGGTTCGGCAAATCCTCCGGTACTTCGACGAGGGTCCTCAGCCCACCCGAAGCGCCATTTCCATGTCCGCCCTCCGGGCTGTAGCGTGCCGCGCTCGCCTGGAGGGCCCCGACGAGGCCCAGGTCGTCGAGCGTCGGCGGGCGCAGGTCATAGACGAGGCGCCGGATGTCGGCGATGATTCCCGCGACATCGCCCTCGAGCTCGGCGAGCCGCGTCTCGGCAGTCGCCGGGTCGCGGGAGAGGAGCCACCGGACGGCCCCGAGCTTGAGGGTCAGACCCGCCAGCATCGGGCCCAGCCCATCATGCAGGTCGCGCCGGAGGCGTCGGCGCTCTTCCTCCCGGGAGGTGACCAGCCGCTCGCGGGCGCGCTGGAGGGTGGCGTAGGAGTCGCGGAGCCGGGCGGCCATACGATTGAACTCCTCGGCGAGCGTCTCGAACTCGTCACCGGTGCGGACGTCGATGTGCTGGTCCAGCGCGCCTTCGCCGATGCGCGCCGCCCCCATCTGCAGGGCTCGGATCGGGATCAGCATCCGGCGCACCAGAAACAAACTGGCCAGGACCGCCGGCACCAATCCCAAGAGCAGTAAGAGCGCCGTCCGCACGATGGACTCCCGCACGGGAGCGAAGGCCACGTCGATCGGCTGGTCCACGAAGACGATCCAGCCCACCGGCTCGATGACTCCGTAGGCGACCAGACGGTCTCGGGAGCTTTCGTATCCAAGGAGTGGGTCACCGGAGCCCCGCTCGTCGGCCGGGTCGAACTGGGAGACCGCCAGGACCGAGGGCGCGAGCGCGTCCGCGACTTCCGCGCCGCCAAACTGCCGCCGCCCCTGGAACGGACCGGCGCGCACCGCCTGAAACAGGGCCGACGACGACAGGTCGGTTCCCTCGCTGACGAGTTCGGTGTCGGGGTGGGCAATCAGTCGTCCCTGGGAATCCACCAGGTAGGTCTGCTCACCCGCGCCACTGCGCGCTCGGGAAATCACGTCCCGGACGAGGTCAAGACTCACCTCAGCCACGATCACACCCGCGCCCGTCCCGCGCTCGGCCAAGGCCAGGGTCACGAACGGCTCTGACCTGCCTCCGAAGCCAACCGGACCGAATGAGGCCCCCCGTGACCTTGCTTCGAGGAACCAGGCTGCCTGGGTGTCATCGCTCCGGATCGCGGGCTTGCCCGAGTCCCCGCGGGAGACCCTGAGCTGCTCCGTGCCGGTCGCATCCAGATAGCTGATGGCCTGAACGGACGGCGCCAATTGCAGCAGCCGGTCGAAGTCACTCCGCCGCTGCTCTAGTGCCGGCTCGCTCGTGGAGGTCGGCAGGACGACCCAGCCGAGCAGGTTCTCGGTCTCCCGAAGAAACTGTTCGATCGTCGAAGCGGCGGCCACGGCGCGCTCGCGCTGCAGCCGAATGACCGCCGCCTCGTTCTCCACATACACGAAGTACGCTCCGACCAGGCCGCTGGTCAGCAGTGCCCCGCTGACTAAGCCCGCGAAGAGGAGGACGTACTTCCGAAAGAGCCGGCCCCGCTGAATCGGGGGGACCTCGAGTGCTTCGGGAGAGGGACGCTCGACCGGCAGGCAGGTCTTCGGGGATGAGGTGGGGATGGGCGAACTCCTCGGTCTGGATAGGACCCGTGTGGAGCCAAGGTCGATGCGCATGCACCGTGATCAGCTCGCCGGGATTGCGTAACGCAGCCAGAAGAACGAGACGGCGACCGCCCCGAGTGCCGCGAAGACCAAGCCTTGGACCAGGTGGAACCCGTCCTCGCGAGCGGCCAGCCAGGCATTGAAGCGGGCGGCGCGACTGGCCGGCAGGAGGATGAAGCCGCCGAGTGCGATCGAGGCGGCCAGTCCGAGGCCGTAGGCGCCAAGTGCCAGGGCCCCGTAGGCCGCGCTGCCGACCACGGCAACATACACCAGCAGTGCCAGATAGAGCGGTTTCGGGCAGATGATGCCGAAGGTGGCCGCCATCCAGAGGCCCATGATGGCCGCTCGGCGGTAGCGCGTGCCGGAGCTGAGATCGGCCGGGTCGCCCCCTGGGGTGAGGGAGAAACACACCCGGGGCAGCAGCCGGCGGATGAGGCCGACCTCCCCGAGGGCCACAACGATCATGAGGATGCCGGTGGCCACGAGGGTGGGTTGCATGATCTGCGACATCGTCCGGCGGCTGCCGATGATGCTGGCCAGCAGGCTCGCCGGAGCGCTGATGAGGACGCCGAACAGCGCCGTCACCGCGACCATGCAGAGCACTAAGACTGCGGCCGTCTTCAGCCAATCCCGGCCCGTCCGGGCCGCCTGGACGAGGGGCAGTGCGGCGAATGCAGCGGGGAGGTAACAGATGCTCGTGACATGGACCAAGCCGAGCAGGAAGCCGACGCCGACACCGACGCCCAGGCTCGTGATCTGGACACTAGGCTGGGTGAAGATCGCGAGCAGGCCATTGTAGGCCCAATTGGAGAGTTCGGTGCTCCAGGCCAGCCCGCCGCTGAAGCCGAGGGCAATCGCCGCTCCCAAGAGCAGCAGGCGTCTGAGCTTGCCCATCTCGGGTCGGGCAACGGTCAGTGATAGTCCCATGGTTTCCCTCCTTCGGCGAAACCGCGACGGACGAGCGCCAGGATATGCGATCAGGCACTGTCATGCTGAGCCCCAGATGGTCTTGAGGCGTGCGACCAGATTACGTTACGACCCGTCCCGTTGGAATGATGCCTTCGCCCTAACAGATGTCCTGTCGCGGTCGGGACAGTCGGTGGGACACGAAGCGTCGCCACCGCGGTGAGCCGAGCGGCCACTCTGCGCCCAAACCTGGCGAGGCCAGGGCTAAGTAGCGGTCCTTTGTTGACAGGGGTTATGAGCTGTCAGAGAGGGCGATGGGCTGGCCCTGCCCGACCCAGTTGAGCAGGGCTTGCAGCAGTGGGGGTGGGGGCTGCGCCGACCAGCCGCGCCAAGAGCGTGCGAGCAGGATCCCCGGCTCCAGCCAGGCCCGGATCTGGCGCAGCGCCACCGGCCACGACAGGCGCGGACGGGACGTCGGCGGTGAGGGCAGCGCGGGGGGCAGATTTTCCCCCCGCCGGTGCTGGTTGCTCAGCAGCGGTGGACGAGGGAGGCCGGGTGTCGTCTCCGGGGCGGTCGCGGCTATCCGCCCACCAACAGCAGGCGAAGGCGCAGCAGACCAGCGCCCAGGGCCGGCGGATGGCCTGGTCTTTGCGCACTGGGTAGGCGTTCCAGCCCCGTGCCCCTTTGCCCTGCTCCTAACTCTGCTCCACCCACTTCCGCAGGCCGTCCAAGCGAACACTCTCCGCCAGGTCGGCCGGCGCCCGTGTGCCTCCCGGCCGGCCGGAGTCCCCCGGCACCAGCAGGTTGGTCACCAGCTACCAGGTG
>DATAAN010000245.1:0-6177 GCA_036260105.1 Actinomycetota bacterium | reverse complement strand
CGGATCTTCTCCAGCCTGCCGCAGCCGATCTCTCTCCCGGCGCATAAGGCCCAGGTAAATGATCAGTGCAGTTCCGGCGAAGGCGAACCACTGGAGCGCATAGTCGCGATGCGGTCCCTCGTCCGGTGGCGGGATAGGGACCGGCTCGGGCAGCGCTCCGGAGTTGGCCGGCTGCTGGTCGAGCAGGCGCAGGTACAGAGGGTACAGGGGATAGGGGAGCTGGCCGGCCAGCCTCTCCAGGTCGATGCGGGGGATTGCGGTGACCCGTCCCGGCGGCGGGTCCGACACGCCGAGGAATCCCCGCTCCTCCGAGGGCAGCAGCACCCCCTCCACCTTGACGGCCCCCGCTGGAGGAGCCGACTGTGCCAGGACCTCGTCGTCGGTCGGCAGCGGCACCCAGCCCCGGTCGACGAGGACCGCCTCACCGGACTGGAGCACCAGCGGCGTCAGGAGGTGGTTGCCCGGCTTGTTGCCCAGGCCTCGGGACTGCAGAATCACCTGCTGGGAGCTGTCGAAGGTTCCTTCTGCTCGAACCGTCCGGTAACCGGCTTCCGCCAGCTCATCGGATCCCGCGTCGGCAGAGGTAAGCAGACGGTCGATGTCGCTAACGGGGAGTCTCATCTGAGCTTCCAGCCGGGCGTTTTCCCCTCGCCGGTGCTCCAACCGGCCGAGCTGCCAGAGGGCGAGCGAGACGCAGACGACCACGATGGTCAACGTCAGCAGGTGGATGACAATCCAACGGCGGGAGAGGAAGTGGCGCATCGACTGCCCAGGATATCGCCGTTCGGGGGGCCGGCCGGGATGGCGCTCAGGCGGCTCCGTCCACGAGGTGGCGGCCGGCCAGGGGCTCCTCGAGCTGGACGTCCACCGCCTTGAACTGGGCGATAAGGATGCACACCGCATCCCGGGCTGCCGGGTCGCTGCCCTCGTACAGCGTGACGGTGATGGTGGCCGGGGCGTAGCGCACCTCCACCCGGTCAAGAACGCTGCAGGGAGCCACCCCGCTCTCGAAGTGCACCCGAACCCGGTGCTCGTCCAGCACCTCGACCCGCCGCCACGAAATCGGATGGACGTTCTCCATTCCGGCGACCGGCGTCACGATAAGCGGGCTGTATCCGGGAGGATCCGGAATAGCAGCGGTCGGCGGGGTGGGGCGCGGGCCTTGCGGCGGGGGAGCCGGCGGAGCGGCGGCCGGCGCGGGCGGTAGCCCGCTCGGCGGTGTGGTAGCCGTACTTGCCGGCGTGACCGGGGTGGCGATCGACGGTTCCGGCTCGGGCGTCTCTCCCTGTTGCATGGCGACCACGGCAGCGACTGCCCCCGCCAGCACCACAACGACCGCGCCGCCGGTTAGTAGCCACTTCCGACGATCCATGTTCGCTACCCTTAGCATTCGGATCAGTATCACCCGAGGGCGTGCCCGGCCGTTCGCATCGATGTTCGGAGTCCTGCGTTGGAGAGGCGGATCAGAACCGGATGGCTGCTCGTGGCGGCGCAGTTCCTGCTGCTGGCCGTCCTCGTCTTTGCGCCCCGCGGTGACGCCTGGACCGTGCCGGGGGTTCTCCGAGCATTCGGCCTGCTTCTCCGTGTTGGAGGCCTCGCCGCCATCGTTGCCGGCGCCGTGAGCCTCGGTCGCTCTCTCGCAGTCCACCCGGCGCCGAGCTCGAACGCCGAGCTCAAGACCGACGGGCTCTACCGGCACGTCCGTCACCCCATCTACTCGGGAGTGCTGCTTCTCGGTGCCGGCATCGCACTTACTTCCGGCAACGGGGTGTGCTTGGTCGCCATGCTGGGGCTCATCCCCGTGCTGACCGCCAAGTCAAGGCTTGAGGAGCAGCTTCTCCGTGAGCGCTTCGCCGGCTACGACGAGTACGCCCGCCGAACCCCGGCGTTCGTGCCGCGGCCCCCGGCGCTGTTCCTCTGACGTTCGTTGTTACGGTGATCCCTTTCCTCTAGGGTTCTCGGCGTGAAGCCACGGCCCGCCGCCGGCACGTCCGCGCCCGTACCGGTCCCCCGGATGATGGGCGCTTTTGCGGTGGGCAGCCTGCTTGCCGTCGTGGCGATACCCGCGCTCACCGGTTTGCTGGCCGGTGGTGAGGAGGGCCCTAGCGTCGCCACCCTGCTACTCACCTGGGCGGTGATGGTTGCCGCAAGCGGGGCGTACCTCTTCCCGATGTCGGCGGTGCTCGGCTTCCGCAGGGACTGGTTCCGTTTCGGACTAGCTTGCCTGGCCGCGCTGGAGCTCATTTTGTTCGTCCTGTTGCCCTTATCTCTCTCCGGCCGGAACCTCGGGGCAGTGGAGCGGATTGCGATCGGTGCCGCCTCCGCCGTGCTTGCCCTGCTGGTGTTCGGCCAGATCGCCAAGGCGGCCCGCAGATACCTTCCGCCGGCGGCCTGGCCGGCTCAGGCCAAGGCTGCGATGGCGGGTCTGGCGGCAGCCGCCGGACTAATCGCTCAGGTGCTGACTTCGTCGCTGCTGGGCGAGTCACCGGCGGAAGGCGTCTCCGGCGAACAGGGACTGTTGACCATCCTTGCTTCGGCGGTCAGCGGTTACTGCCTCGCCGAGGCGCTCGATCGCTCGACCCGCCAGCCGATGGTGGCCGTCGAGGGCCGGGGGCTCATCGCGAAGACGATCCGCATCGGCGTCGCCCTGCTCGTAGTCCTTCACCTTGCTTTCCTCGTGTTCCTCAGCAGAATCTTCTGACCGGACCTACTGCGGCTCACAGCACCCGATTCCCGGCTCGGCAGTTTGGGCTGCCTGTGCATCGGGAATTTAAGGGTCATGCAAATACGGAAGGTGATCGACAAAACCTTCTCAACCGGTGAGGAAGCGGAAGCCTCCAGCGTCAACGTAGCCGGTGGGCTTTCGGCGGCCGTAGCTGCCAACGTGGGGGAACCGGAGGGTTCTTCCAACGCAGTGTCCTCCGCAAGCCGCGTTTCCATTGTTCAGAGGAGGTCCCGAACGGGACCCAAGCAGAAGTAGCACAGCCTGATCGAGAGGTGATCAGCATTGACCGAGCAGCTAACGCCCGAAGAGCTTGACAACGAAGGCACGGAACAGCTTCCCGAGAGGGAGGAGATGTCGCTGATCAACGCCAACCTGGCGGCGCCGGTCAATGCCGCGGTGGCGGCGAACGTGCTGTCCGACGACGCGACCGCGTACGCCAACGCCGAGCAGTACGCCAACATCGAGCAGGGCATCTAAACAGAAAGCCCTGAAACGACTCAACCAAGGAGGTACCAAAGATGGCCGAAGAGCTGACGCCCGAAGAGCTCTCTGCACAGGAGAGCGACCAGCTTCCCGACCGGGAAGAGATGTCGCTGGTGAACCTCAACCTCGCGGCACCGGTCAACGCCGCCGTAGCCGCAAACGTGCTGTCCGACGACGCGACGGCTTACGCCAACGCCGAACAGTACGCCGACATCGACCAGAGCATCTAGGAGGCGCGGATGGCAGGTAACACTGACAGCCCACTGACCCCGGAGGAGCTGGCCGAGCACGGCAGCGAGCAACTTCCCGAGCGCGAGGAGATGTCGCTGGTGAACGCCAACATCGCCATCCCGATCAACGCAGCGGTGGCGGCGAACGTGCTTTCCGACTCCTCGACCGCGATCGCAGACGCACAGCAGCAGGCTCTGATGGACCAGCAAACTTGACAGGAGGCACCGAAATGACCGAACCCATCACCGACGACGAGATGACCCCGGAAGAGCTCGAGCAGCACGGCAGTGAGCAGCTTCCCGAGCGGGAGGAGATGTCCCTCATCAACGCCAACCTGGCGGCTCCCGTAAACGCTGCGGTGGCAGCGAACGTCCTCTCCGACGGCTCGCTCGCCTACGCCAACGCCGAGCAGAACGTGGACATCACGCAGGCCACGTAACGACTTCCCATCAATCCAAGAGGCGGCCCGTTCCAGGGCCGCCTCTTTTTGAGCAACGAAGAGGACTCCGATTCCCGATAAACCGCCCCAAGCCGGATCCGCCGGCGGCGAACAGCCGACCGCCGAGATGTTCCCCCCAGAGGAGCCGACCGTCGTACTGCCCGCCGGCAACGACGGCCGCGCCGCCGGCGAAGCAACCGCCGTCGTAAGCCGCGACTCGGCAGAGCCAGCCGCGGCCGAGAAAGTCCCAAGCTCCGGAGTAAGCCGGAGTAAGCCGGAGAAGGTCGCTGAGGGGGCTGATGCCGGATCGGTTGTTGATACGGAGCCGGCTACTGCCGCGGCCGCTGCCCCTCCCGGAGCCGCCGAAGGCGCATCCCCCGGCCGGCAGGCATCCGGATCCGACCCTTCCGTTCCTCGTCTGGCCGAGGGCATAGAGCTCCTCGGGGAGTACGAGGGCTCGGGCTTCAAGGAGGGCCGTTACCTCGTCAAGCGGTCCGACGGCCAGATGATCCAGCTGACCAAGCTGGTTTACCTGCTGGTGGAGAACATCGACGGCCGCCGCGACCTGGAGGAGATAGCCGCCCGGGTTAGCGAAGGTTACGGCCGGAAAGTCAGCGCCGACAACGTGAAGACGCTGATCGACAAGAACCTGTACCGTGACGGCATCGTCGTCGGACCAGACGGAAAGGTCCCCGAGCTCAAAAAGCCGGATCCCCTTCTCCAGCTGAAGCTTCGCTTCACCCTGGTTCCTCCCCGAGCGGTCAACGTCATCGCCGGCCTGCTGAGGCCCCTGTTCTGGCCGCCGGTGATCCTCGCGGTGCTGGTCGGTCTGGTCGCCCTGGACGTCTGGTACTTCGGCATCCACGGCGTCGGGCAGGGCATCCGGTCCACGCTCTACTCGCCGCTCACGATGCTGCTCCTGTACGCCCTGCTGGTGGTCTCCATCGGCTGGCATGAGTTCGGTCATGCAACGGCATGCAAGTACAGCGGGGCGACGCCGGGCAAGATCGGTTTCGGCATCTACATCATCTGGCCGGCGTTCTTCACCGACGTCACAGAGGTCTACAGCCTCGGCAAGGCCGGCAAGGTCCGGACGGACCTCGGAGGGGTCTACTTCAACGCCATCTTCTCGCTCGCCATCGGAGGCGTGTACTTTCTCACCGGCTTCGAGCCCATCCTGACCCTCATCCTCCTGCAGCACCTGCTGATCGTGTACAACTTCATCCCGTTCCTGCGGCTCGACGGTTACTTCGTTATGGCCGACTCGACAGGGGTGCCCGATCTTTTCGGCCGTATCAAGCCCGCGCTGTCGTCACTCATCCCCAACCGCGAGACCCCCCGCAAGGTGAGCGAGCTGAAGCCGCGGGTCCGAACGGTGGTCACGATCTGGGTCCTGCTGGTGATCCCCGTGCTTATCGGCATGTTCACGATGATGGTGATGAGCGCTCCCCGGGTGCTCTCGACGACGTGGGACTCCCTGTTCGTGCAGCGACGGCAGATTGCGTCCGCCATGTCGGGCGGCAACCTGGCGCAAGCCGCGGTGAGCGGCGTCCAGGCCCTGATGCTCATCCTTCCGGTCGGCGGCATGTCGGTCACCGCGTTCAACGTCGGCAAGCGGACCGTTAGCGGTCTGAAGAACGTGTACTCGAAGCGGCCCGCTCTGGGCGTCGCCCTCAGCATGGTCGCGGTCGCAGGCCTCGCTTTCGCCGGCTACATCCTTTGGCCGAATGGAGAGTACCGGCCGATTCAACCGGGGGAGCGCTGGAACGTTGAGGAGGCGGTGGAGGCGGCTTCCGAAATCGACTCCGGCCGCCCGAGCCTGACCGAGGAGCGGCAGCGGGAGCTCGGAGGGGCGCCGCCTGTCGCGCCGGAGTCAGAGATCGACGAGCCCACGACCACCTCGAACGAAGACTCCGAGACGGGAACCGAAGCGAGCCCTTCGCCGACATCGGCCTTCCAGGAAGAGGAGGAGGACGAGGCGCAGGCGTCTCCCTCCCCGAACGCCAGCCCCTAGCCGCTCGGGCCCGCCGTAGGCTAGGGAGATGGCCTCTAAAGGTGGATCGATGAACGACTCGGGAGCCCGGCGGGTGCAGGAGGTCGCCATGGGCTACTACAGCTCGCAGGCGCTCTACGTGGCGGCCAAGCTGGGTATACCGGATCTGCTGGCCGCCGGCCCGCAGACGACGGATGCGCTCGCCAGGTCGGTATCGGCCGACCCGGATTCGCTGGGCCGGATCCTCCGGCTGCTGGTTCAAGAGGGCATCTTCGACCGGGACCGCGAGGGCCGTTTCTCGCTGAA
>DATAAN010000244.1:0-3775 GCA_036260105.1 Actinomycetota bacterium | reverse complement strand
CGCCTGATCACCATCGAGGACGCTGCGGAACTGCGCCTAGCGCGGGAGCACGTCGTTGCGCTGGAGGCCCGACCTGCGAACATCGAGGGAAAGGGGCTTGTCACCGTTCGGGACCTGCTTCGCAATGCTCTCCGGATGCGGCCGGACCGGATCATCGTGGGTGAGGTTCGGGGTGGCGAGGCGCTCGACATGCTGCAGGCGATGAACACCGGGCACGAAGGGTCGCTCTCCACGTGCCACGCCAACTCTCCGGCCGATCTGCTCGTCCGGATCGAAACCATGGTGATGATGGCGGAGCTCGGGCTGGCGCCTGGGCCGGTTCGGCAGCAAATCGCTGCTGCTTTGGATCTCATCGTTCACACCAGCCGCCTGCAGGACGGCTCCCGGAAGGTTGTCCGCGTCACCGAGGTGCGCGGCCTTACCGAGCGGGGCCTCGAGTTGTCGGACATCTTCCGGTTCGAACCGGCAGGTCTGGCCGGCGACGGGAAGGTGGTGGGAAGTTACGTGACGGGGGAACGGCCACTCTGCCTGGAGCGCTTTGCGGCGGCTGGCGTATCAGACTTCGTTTGGACGGTCCGGTGAACGACCTGGTTATCTCCGTCCTTGCCGGCCTGGCGGCCGTTGGCCTGCCGGCCTCCTGGTCGGTTGTCCGCCGGGACAAAAAGTCTTCCCGGCTCCTCCAGCGGCTTCAGGCGAACGAGGTGGCTCGGCAGCGCCGTACGCCGGGCGGACCGCTCCTCGAGGGTCCGGCTCGCCGGCTGGCGTCCACCCGGCTGGGCCGGCGCCTGGAGTCCCATGCTGCGACAGCCCATCCGGGAGTGCCTTTTTCGGACGTAGTGGCGATAGGGCTGCTCGCTTGGTTGAGCGGCCTATTGCTCGGGACCCTGCTGTTGGGTGGAGGTATCGCCTCCATGACGGCGGCAACACTGGCGCCCGTTGTGGTCGATCGGTTCTTCGTAAGGCTGCATGGCAACCGAGCCGCCCGGATCGAAAAGCAACTCCCTGAAGCGCTCCACCTCCAGGGGAGCGTTCTGAGGGCCGGTCAGTCGCTGGGCCGCTCGCTCGAGGTGCTCGCCACCGAGACGAAGCCGCCCTTGAGGGATGATCTGCAACGGATGCTGGACGAGGTTGACTTCGGCCGGCCGATGGGCGAAGCCCTCGAAAGGTTCTCATCCCGGATCCGGAGCCGCGACGTAGACATGTGGGTGACGGCGATGCTGGTTCACCGGCAGACCGGGGGCAACCTCGCCGGAGTGGTCGACTCGACGGCCCGCCGCGTAGCACTCCGCCTCCAGCTTCGTAGCGAGGTAAAAGCCATGACGGCTCAGGGACGGCTGTCCGGAATGGTGGTCGGTGTGGCGCCTCTTGCCTTCTTCATCCTCCTATCAGCCAGCTCCGGCGAACAGCTGAAGTTTCTGTTTACGACGCCGTTGGGGCTGACGATCCTGGGCACCGGCCTCGGCATGAATATCCTCGGCATGGTCTGGATCAAGCACGCCCTGCGGGTGCGGTCGTGAGCGGGTTGCTGGCCCTCTTGAGCGGAGGAACGGTCCTCCTCGCCTTTCTCTCAGTGGACAGGAGGGACCCGGTCGTCGCTGCCCAGATTGCGGCTCTGTCCGGCTCCTCAGTCGCTGCCAGACACTTCCGGCCTGTGGCCGCGCTCCTGCAGCGGCTCGGTCGAGCGTTTCCCGGCTCGGCCGCCGATGCGACTCGGGATTTGCTAGCGGCCGCCGCAAGAAGCCACATCCCAACCGAGCAGTTCCGCGGCACTCAGCTTGCGCTCGCCGCCGTGGGCCTCTCGTTCGGGTTTGCCTCCGGAGGAGCGGCTCTGCTCGTCGCCCCTATCTGTGCGTTGGTCGGCTTCCGCCTTCCCCGAACCGTGTTGACGTCCCGGATCCGCCGTCGGAAGGACGAGATGGCGGCTGCCCTTCCCGACGTCGTGGACCTCATGGCGGTCTGTACCCATGCCGGACTGAACATCTCCCTTTCGCTGCGCCGGGTGGCGGAGAGAGCCTCGGGGCCCATGGCGCGTGAGATGCAGCGCACCGTCGAGGAGATCGACCTCGGAATCCCGCGGAGTCAGGCGCTCCAGAACCTCGCTGCCCGGAACGGCCTACCGGAACTCGAGTCGCTGGTTCGGGTATTGCTCCACTCCGAGCGCTTCGGATCGCAGATCTCCTCGTCGCTCGAGACCTTCTCGGCGGAGGTAAGAGCCAACCGAAAGCGTTCGGCCGAGGAGCAGGCCCGGAAAGCGCCCGTGAAAATTCTGTTCCCCCTGGTGTTCCTCATACTGCCGGCCTTCATCCTGCTGTCGGTCGTACCACTGCTCATGAGTGCCTTTCAGGCTTTGGAGTTCTGATGTCCCGAGGCGAACCGTCAAACTTCCCGACCCGCTTCCCCAACCGACACTTCCCATCCGTCGTGCCAAGGAGGAGTAGGAAAATGGAAGCAGTCCGCAGGCAACAGGTCCGTATCGACAACTTCCTCTGCCGTTTGAAGTGGGAGCTCGGGCAGACGACCGCTGAGTACGCGCTGGTGCTGCTGGCCGCAGCCGCGGTGGCGGTGGCGCTGATCACTTGGGCGTCTGACAACAACACGCTGAAGGATTTCTTTGACTTCATCCTCGGCAAGGTGAAGGAGAGCGCGGGCGGCGAATAACACTGCTGATCCTCGGCGATGTTCCAAGTTGGCAGACAGCAGCAGGGGCAGTCAACGGTTGAGTTCGCCCTTGTCCTGCCCCTTGTGCTGCTGCTGATACTCGGTCTACTGCAAATCGGGGTCCTGGTGAGGGACCAGATCCTCGTTCTTGGCGCAGCCCGGGAAGGGGTTCGGGAAGCGATTGTGAACTCCGATCGCGGGGCCATCTCCGCAGCCGCCGATGGTGCCGCTCCCGGTCTTGAGCTCAGCGTGCAGGTCAGTCGGGGAACCAAGAGGGGCGATGCGGCCAAGGTGCAGGTGAGCGCTGCGCCGGCGAAGCTGCCGCTCGTCGGCAGCATCGTCGAGGGCATGACGCTCAAGGCGTCGGCCACCATGCGCATGGAGAAGTCCGATGATGCCGGCAGTTAGAACGGATGACCGGGGGAACGCCGCGATTGCGCTTGTCGGCGGAGTGGCCATGGTGATGGTCTTCGCACTAGGCGTCACGGACCTGGCGGTTTATTTTCTGGCACGCACCCGGGCACAAACCGCGGCCGACTCCGCCGCCCTGGCGGCGGCAGCCGAGCTTATTCCGGGCCTGGGAGCCGAGCCGGAGGCGAAGGCGAGGGAGTTCGCCAACGCGAACGGTGCCCGCCTTCTGAGGTGCACCTGCGAGCTCGGTTCAGATGTTGCCGAGGTGTCGGTCGCGGTGCCTGTTCCCCGGAGTCTGCTGGGGCTGTCGAACTTCGGGGAGGTGAACGCCCGCTCACGGGCGGAGGTCTCGTCGCCTCCATCAGCCGGGTAGCGCTACGCTTCGGAGGTGGCTGAAGAGACGCGTGACTACGCCGCCAAGCGCCGGTTCGACGAGACGCCGGAACCTCCCCCCGAGGTGCCGGGAGACGTCGACCCGGGTACCGCACCGCCGGGCGACACCTTCGTCATCCATCAGCACCACGCCCGGCGGCTGCACTTCGATCTCCGGCTGGAGATGTACAACGGCCGGACGCCGGTGCTCGTCTCCTGGGCGGTCCCCAAGAACCTCCCCATAGAGAAAGGAGTGCGGGCGCTGGCCGTCCACGTCGAGGACCACCCATTCGAGTACGGCGGCTTCAGCGGCTCCATCCCGGCCGGCAACTAC
>DATAAN010000243.1:0-1590 GCA_036260105.1 Actinomycetota bacterium | reverse complement strand
GTCCGGGAGCGGTTGGTGTCGCTCCGCGGGCAGGAGGGCGAGCAGGAACCCATCGTCGTTGCGGAGGAAGTACCCGCCTTCGGCCTCGAACGCGGGCCGGAAGTCGAAGTGCTCCTCGTAGAAGGCGCGGCAGGCCGCCGGGTCGCGCACGCGGAGGTTCACGTGGTTGAGGTTCATGCTGCTACGGTAACTTTTCGGTTACCAACATGCATGGAGGTCGTGGGGATGAGCGGCGTGCGGGCCGCGGTGCCGGGAGATCCGTTCGAGGCCCTCGGTGACCCGCATCGCCGTCGCATCCTCACCTTGATCGCCGAATCGCCACGGGCGGTCGGGGCCCTTGCCGAGGAGCTCCCGATCAGCCGTCCCGCGGTGTCCCGCCATCTCCGTTTGCTCAAGGAGGCAGGTCTCGTCGAGGAGGAAGCGCAGGGCACCCGACGGATCTACCGCTTGCGGCAGGAAGGAATCGAGGCCGTGCAGGCCTACCTTCAGGAGGTCTGGGGCGAAGCTGCAAACCGGCACGCACGCCTGACCATGCGAGGAGCACTGCCATGAGCGACACCGTCACCGGCTCGGGAACCGCCGACGACCCGTGGGTCCTCCGCACGCCACCCGGCACGTCCGAGCCGGCGGGCGAGAGTGAGGTCAGGCCGACGCCAGCTGGGGCTGGCCGACGGGCTCGTCGTGCCGGTCCTCGCGGTAGAGCTCGTAGGCACCGGAGTACTCCATAACCCGCGCCACCTCGGCGATGAGCGCTTCGTCCCAGCCGGCACGCCGCAGCAGATGGAAGCCCATCTCCATCCCGGAGGTGATGCCGCCGGCGGTGATGATCCGACCTGCGTCGACGACGCGGGCCCGACTGATCCGACAGGCCGGTGCGATGTCGGCCAAGCGGTCGAGAGGGACCTTGCCGCCCGGGGCCGCCTCGAGCCGGTCAGGCTCCTTGCGGTTGGTGGCGGGAAGGCCGTCGAGCAGGCCCATGACCCCGTACACCCACGACCCGGTACACACGCTGGTGAGCAAGGTCGTGGGGGGCAGGCTCCGGATGAACTGGTGCAGCCGGCGGTTGTGCACCTCCTGGCGCGTACCGAAGCCGCCGGGGATCAGGAACGCGTCCATCGCCGGCTCGTCGCTGAAGCTGTAGTTGGGAAAGACGGTGAATCCAGCCTGGGCCTGCACCGGCCGGTTCGAGTCGGCGATGAGGAAGGCGTCGAGCTCGGGATTGAACCGGCGGGCCACCGAGAACACGCCATGGGGAGCGGCGAAGTCGACGATCTCGGCGTCCTTGAACACGTAGATCCCGAGCCGGAACCCGCTGATCTTCTTGTCGGTCACTGAGTCTCCTCCTTGCTGGTCAGGAATGGGGTGGTGACTACCGACGGCCGGGTGTCCGCCGGGTGCCGGAGGGCGATGTCCCGGGCGGCCCTGAACAGCCGCCGCGCCAGCCTCGGATCGTCCCACGAGTGCTGCGCCGCGAACTCGAGCCAGTCGACCGGGGAGATCACCGCCTCGCCGCTGTAGTCCAGCTCCTGCCAGGTCACGGCCACTTCGAACAGCTCCACCGCCATCGCCACGTCGCTGGGGGCGGCCAGG
>DATAAN010000242.1:0-3297 GCA_036260105.1 Actinomycetota bacterium | reverse complement strand
TGCGAATAGCGGATGCGCCTTGCGTTTCCATGTGACCCCTCCCCTGCGCTCAGGTCGTTGACTCACGCCGCCGGGGGCGCCCGCGGGGCGCTCGCCGGAGGGAAGGACGAGTGAGGCGAACATACTCCCTCTCCCGTTTGGCGATCAACCCTCGGGGGAGGGCGACTTGCTGGCCCGGACGACCCGATGCCAGCGACAGCACCGACTCAACGTGCGCGGCCTCCGGGAGCGAGGAGAACGCCAGCAGTTCGGCATGCACGACCCTGGCCGCCAGGGGCTTGGGGAGGTCCCTCAGCGACCCCACACGGAGCAGCGTGTCCGGGCCGTCGTTCGTGACAGTGTCGGCAGCAGCCCGGGCGGCTAGCTCGTGCAGCAGCCCGGCGTCCTCCCGGAGGAGCGCCGCCGTCCTGACCAGCGTGGTTCGGATGTTGCGGCCAAGAGCCTGCTCGAGCGCCGGGATGACGCGCCGTCGAACAGCGACTCGCATGTACGCCGGGTCCTCGTTCATCGGGTCGCGTCGAGGTCGAAGCCCAAGCGCACGGCAAAACGCGACCGTCTGCTCCCGTTCGATGTCGATCAGGGGCCGGACGATCGGCCTGACGACCGGAGCCATCCCCGAGACTGCCTCCAGCCCGCCTCCCCGAAGCAGCGAGAGCAGGACCGTTTCGGCCTGGTCGTCGGCGGTGTGCCCCACGGCGGCCACCCCTCCGCCAAGCTCCTCGAGCACCGCGGTTAGCGCCCCGTACCGCTCCGTTCGCGCCCATGCCTCCACCGAGGCACCTTTGGGCGGCTTCGCCTCGGAGCTCCTGAGAATGAACGGCACGCCGAGCGTTCGGGCCTGCCGGGCAACGTACCGGGCGTCGGCGGCCGATTCCGGCCGGAGCCCGTGATCGAAGTGGAAACAGGCCAGATCCACCTTCAGAAGGTCGCGCAGCCGCCACAACGCGTGCAGAAGACAGAGGGAGTCGGGACCACCCGACACCGCGGTCACCACGCGGGTTCCCGGCTCGAACATGTTGTGTTCCCTGACGGTGGCCACGAGGCGATGAAGGACCGCGTTTACCGGCGAGCGGGGACGGCGTCGCCGGGTAGGGGTGGCGCCCTGGTCGGCGCGGGTGGCTCTGCTAGCGGCTGGCGACCCGGCCCACCCAGTCCTGCGGTCGGCTGATCTCATCCATCGTCGGCAGGTTTTCCGGCCGCTCCCACACGCGATTGAATCCGTCCATTCCGGCTCGATCGACCGCGTCGGCCACGAACCGCTCGCCGACGTCGTACTGGCGGACCTTCACGTCGAAGCCGATCGCCTTCTGAAAGGCTCCCTCCGGACCCCCGCGATTCCTCCGCTCCTTCAGCGTGCGGCGGAACGACGCCGCTCCGGGAATCCGGTCGGCGGCCACCGAGTCCATGACGTGGTTGCCGTGCCCCTCCAACAGCGACATCAGCGCCTGCATCTGCCGGACCAGCTCGCGCTGCTCCTTGGTCATGAGGAGGAAGACCCACCCGAACCCCCGATGCTCGGTGTGTCCGCTCAAGACCTCTCCCAGCGCGCGGCGGAGCGCTTGCACCAACCATCCGGGATCGAGCTCGATCGAGTCCAGGTAGGCATCGACCATTCCCAGGAGGTACCCCCGAAGCCACCCCGCCGCGCCGAACTGGAACCGGTGGGTGACTTCATGCAGGGACAGCCACAGGCGGAAGTCTCTCGCTTCGAATCCGTACTTCTTCTCCACGCCGGCGATGTTGGGGCCGACGAAGTAGATCAAGCCGTCGTCGTCCGGGGGGAGGAACAGGTCGTACTGGCCGAGGACTCGGTGGCCCAGATACCCGAGGAGACCCCCGATTTGAGCGGCGAGAACCCGGCGGCGAATCCCGCCCACCATGCCGTCTGGATTCGGGGTTCGGAACTTCTCGGCGAAGGGTTCCAGGATGCGTTCGAATCCACGAAGGTTCGCGTCGACCCATTGCCCCCGGCTCATCACCCATCCCCTGGTCGCGGGTGGACCGGGGTTGAGGCGCGTGAAGTGCCGAACCAGACGCTCGGCCTCGGGCACCACGTCTTCGAAGTCTTCGAGGAGCCGTCGCTGTTCCACTGGTGACAACGGGATGCCCTTGCCGGCGACTTGTTCTCCGACGGTCTTGGCCGTCCTCCAGTCGATCAGGGTCCCGGGGGAATCGCTCATGGGTCCATTGTCCCTGAGGAACGGCGGAACGAGGGGGCCGGTGGTTAGCTCTGTGACTTCTTCCGGGCGGCGACGACAGCGGCGGCTCGGGCCCGTCCTTCCGCGACCCGTTTGTCCACCCCTTTGGAAAGCTGCTCCTGGAGCACCCGATCGAAGGTCTCCTGGTCCTGCTCCGAGGTCCCGGGCCTGGCCGCCGGGGCGGCCGGAGGGGTTTGAGGAGCGGGAGCTTGCGCGGGCGGCGCAACCACCGCTGGAGCGGCGTCGGCCTCCGCAGCCGGTGGCGTCGCTTCGGCGGCGGGGTCGCGCGCGGCCGGGACCTGCGCTCCGGGAGCCTCTGTAGCGGTGGCGACCTCCGCTGTGGTCGGCGCCTGGGCGGCCTGGTCCTCCGGTTCGACGGCTGCGTCCTCGGGACTCTTGGCGGTCGGGCGCGGTTCCGGCTCCCTTGCCTCAGCCTCGCCGACGGCGTCAGCCTGGACGGCCGGTTCGGCGGAGGGGCCCGAGGTCGGCTGCGCGGCGGCGGGCGTGGCGCGCTCTTCCGTGGCGGTGGCGGAGGCCGCGGCTGCCGGCGCGCCGGAGGCGGCCGGTGCCGGCCGTGGGGCGGGTGCAGCAGGTTCGCCTTGACCGCTTCTGGCCGACGGCGACTGCGCCACCGCCGGCCGGGTCGATCCGACGGGCGGGCGAGCAGCCTGCGTTCTGGTCAGGAGCGGTGGACGCGCTCCCGGTGGGAGCCGCTTGGGGGGCTCCTCCCGCCCGAAGAACTTCGGGGCAAACCGCATGTAGCCGGCGGCCAACCCGAGGACGACCACGGCGGTCAGCGCCATCGCTCCGAGGGCCATCCATCGCAGCCACGCGGTGATCTCGGTCGAGGGCGTGATGGACGGCTCGGGAGTCAGCTGCACCTCCTGCGCCAATGCCATGCCGGCGAGCGGCGTCAGCAGGACACAGACGATGAACGCCGAGGTGAACAGGAATCTCAGTCGCCGGGGACGCACGGGGCCAGATTCTATCAACGGCCTCACCGAGCCTGGCCCACTGAGAGGGAAGCAGTATCGAACTGTCCGGTAGTGGGAATGAATGCGTGGCCTTCCGTGTGACAATTGAGCAAGGAGGCGGTTAC
>DATAAN010000241.1:0-4314 GCA_036260105.1 Actinomycetota bacterium | reverse complement strand
CTTCCGGGGCAAGATCCTCATCGCCGTCGACAACCTGAACATTTGACGGCTCCGGTGGTCCGCAACGACGGCCGATCCCCCGACCAGCTAAGGCCGGTCACGGTGCAGCGCGGATTCGTCGAGTTCGCAGAGGGGTCGGTGCTCTACGAGTGCGGCAAGACCCGGGTGCTGGTGAACGCCACGGTCGACGACCGGATCCCGGACTGGATGCGGGGGAGCGGCAAGGGCTGGGTCACCGCCGAGTACTCGATGCTGCCCCGCGCGACGGAGACCCGGACGCCGCGCGAGGTCACGAAGGGCAAGCTTGGAGGCCGCACCCAGGAGATCCAGCGGCTGATCGGACGGAGCCTGCGTGCCATCTGCGACATGAAAGCGATGGGTGAGCGAACGGTTTGGCTGGACTGCGATGTGCTGCAGGCCGACGGCGGCACCCGCACGGCATCGATCACCGCCGCCTACATCGCCCTCGCCGAGGCGTGCAACGGCCTGCTGGCGGAGGGAAAGCTCGCCCGCAACCCGGTCCTTGACCAGGTCGCGGCGGTGAGCGTCGGAATGGTCAACGGCGTGCCCTGCCTGGACCTGGACTACAGCGAGGACTCGGCGGCCGAGGTCGACATGAACATCGTGATGACCGGCACGTCGGAGTTCGTCGAGCTCCAGGGCACAGCGGAGGGCAAGCCCTTCTCGGACCAGGAGTTGGCCGCGCTGCTGTCGCTCGGCCGCAAGGGCATCGGCGAGCTGCTTCAGATCCAGCGCACCGCCCTGCAGGGCTAGCCCGCTGGAGATCGTCCTCGCCACCGCCAACCGGGGCAAGATCGAAGAGATCATCGACATCCTGGGGGGCCTGCCGGTGAGCTTTATCACCAAGGATCAGATGCCGCCGTGGCCCGAGATTGTCGAGTCCGGCGACACCTATCTGGAGAATGCGCTCATCAAAGCGAGGGCTCTGGTGGAGTTCTCCGGCAAGGCGGCGCTGGCCGACGACTCGGGCATTGAGATCGACGCCCTCGACGGGGCGCCGGGGGTGAGGTCCGCCCGGTTCGCAGGTCCACAGGCGACCGACGAACAGAACAACCGGCGGATGGCCGAGCTGCTGGCTGGGGTGCCGCCGGAGAGGCGCACCGCCCGGTACCGCTGCATCGCGGTGCTGCTGCTCCCGGATGGCACCCAGCTGGCGGGCGAAGGCACCTGCGAGGGCCGGATCGCCGAGGAGCCGGCGGGAACCAACGGCTTCGGCTATGACCCGTGGTTTATTCCCGAGGGCCAGGACAAGACGTTCGGGCAGCTTCCGCTGGAGTTCAAGCACGGCATAAGCCACCGGGGGAAGGCGCTCAGGGAGCTGGCCGCCAAGATGAGGGACAACGGCTTCTAACCGCCGAGTGCGGGCGAGAGGACTTGAACCCCCGCGGGCCAAGCCCACAGCAACCTACCTCCTTCGTGCCTGCACATTCCGCCACGCCCGCAGATCATGACGTCAGGCGCTCCGGCGATCACTTCGACCAACGCCGACCCTGGCGGCTCGACGGTCTCTAACGATGACGTAGAACAGCAGGCCGAAGTTGAGGGCGGTCGTCCCGAGGAAGGCAACGCCGTCCCAGAAGCCGGCGCCTCCAGGTCCTCCCGACAGAGCTGAGAAGGACTCGGTCCCGAAGCGGGCCATGATCGGCAGACCATAGAAGAAGAACTGCCCGATCGTCACGCCCACGCCTGCTACCAGCAACAACGCGTACCAGCGGACGAACCTCATCTCCCTGTCCGGAACGCCCGACAGATCTGAGGCGGCCGGCTTGCCCACCAGAGCTCTCAAACGGTTGCCGAGCAGAGCGCGGGCGTCTCCCATCAGGTTCCCGAGCCGGAACCGGTTGCCGATCACGTAATAGATGTCGGTCCGCATGAAGAACGCCAGCTGGAACAGCAGGTGGACTGCGGCCAGAAACGCCACGGTGCCCGGCCACGGCCCACCGGCGTTGGCTATCTGGGATACGAGCGCCCCGGTGAGCACCGTGGCGTCGAACACCATGCCGGCCAGGTAGGGGGCGTACCGCTCCTCGCGTGGGATGCTGCGTACCGCAGTCATATCGGTCTGGGCGACGACGAAGTGCAGGCGGTGACTCAGCTGGAGGTACCCAGCGCACCCTCGAGCCCGAACGGCAAGCAAGTGCGCAACCTCATGGAGGAAAGTCAACGCCCAGCCGATTCCCGTCAACGCCAGCAGGTTTACCGTCACGCCGTACGGCAGCCAGGCGGAGGCGGCGGAGGGCACCAGGTCCGGGCGGGCAGCGAGGACGACCGGAATCGCCAGCCAGGGGAGCAGGGCAAGGCGCCGCACCGGTCGGGAAACCAGCCAAGCGACCTTGCGTTGCGGCAAGTCGCCGAAAAGGCGCCAGCCACGCCGGGCCCCCGAGGTTTGAGCCGCCTGGTCGATGGAGGCAGCGGCGGCGACGCCGTCGTCACCCTGGACGAAGCCGCACTCCCGCAGCGTGCCGACGAAGTCGTCGAGATCCGGCGCTTCGCCGTAACGCTCTGCGAAACGGGATTTCACCTCGCCCACCGTCAGCCCCTCGTTCAGCCACTTGATGATGTCGACACCGGGCACGGGAAGGCTGACGAACACGCCGGTTTCCGGGCGGCCGACCTCCTGCTCGTCATCCTCGACCGGCCCCAGGTGCAGCGGATGCAGCTTGACCACTGCGTCGTCCGGCAAAGCAACCAGTGTGCTCATCGGGGCGCTCCGGCGAGAGCGAAGAGGGAGCTGCACGCCGGGCACTCGGGCTGGCGTTCGCCCTCGGTTCGGGAGATCGTGAGCGACCGCAGGTCGAAGGACAGTCCGTGACCGAGGCTTGCCGGAACCTCCACTCCGGTCAGGTACTTGACGACCTCCAGAGCGACGAGGTTGCCGATGAGGCCGGCCACCGGCGAGGTGCACGGATTGACCGTCCGGTCCCCGATCACCTCCATGGCGTACCGCTGCGCTGCGCCGTACCAGGCAAGCTCGCGGTGGGCCCGAGCCTGGCCGCACTCGAAGCAGGCGGTGCGTCCGGGAGCGTGGAGGAACATGCGAACGGTAAGCCCGTCGTTGGCGCCGCGGACCCACGGGGTCAGCGTTCGTATCGCTGCTTCGTTCAGCCACCTGTAGATGCGGATCCGAGGCCGGTCGGCCGCACACACGAGCAGGTCCCGCCCCGTCATGCACGCCTCGGCGTCCTTGGTATCGGAGACCCTGAAGTTCAAGGCCGTCACGTTTATGTGCGGGTTGACCTCCCGCAGGCGCTCCTCGGCCGCGTCGGTCTTCCGCCTCCCGATGTCGCGGCCGGTGTAGAGAACCTGGCGGTTCAGGTTGGAAGGCTCGACGACGTCGTCGTCGACCAGCAAAAGATCGCCGACGCCGGCCGCGGCCAGGCTGAGCGCAACGTAGGAACCCAGTCCGCCCAGTCCGAGTACGGTGACCCGGGAGTTCTTGAGCCGGAGCTGGTAGTCGTAGCTCGTAACCGGCTGGACGGCGAAGTAGTTGAAGAAGTCGAGGTTGCGTCGGTAGCGCTCGAGCTCCTGGTCAGTCAGCTCGGCCGGCGGGGAGACCGCTGCGTCCTCCAGATACCCGTTTGCCGCCAGGTCGTCCAGGAGGCCGTTCACGTCGCTCGGAGTGAGCTCGGGGTCGGAGGCAAGCATCGCCTCGACGACCTCAGCGGTGGTACGGCTGCCGTCCACCAGAGATAAGGCGGTCATCACGTGACCCTGCTCGTCGTCTTGGATCTCGGCGGCCAGTCCGTGATCCGACCCGCCGATCCGGATCACTCCTCCTCCCACCGGAATCGGCGGAAACACCGACTTGATTCGTGGCTTGTGCACCGTACACGCCTCCCGCGCTAGAGAAAGTAGGGGAGCGCCGGCGGAGCCGGCACTCCCCGGGAAGTGGCTTGTTAGCAGTCGAAGCAACCGCAGCAGTCCATGGCGACTGCGGTGGTCTCGATCTTCTCGAGCTTGCGAATCTTGATCTTCATTCGGTTCACCTCCTCCCGAGGAGAGCAGCTGACTGTTACGAATCCCGAATCCGCCTGCCGGCGTCTATGTGGGCCAAGCAGAAGTCTGCTCGGCGGCTGGGGTGGAAAACAGAGCATTGCGCCTGAGATTCGGGGCGCGAAAGCGCTCATTTCGGGGGCTACTGAAGGTACGGAGGAGTGGTGGGGTCTAGCACGGAGGCGAGTAGGTTTCCTCGTTACGGATGCCCGGATGCGGGATACGGAGCCACCCCATGGGCGCTTCGCCAGAGTGGTATGGCGGCTTCCGGAGAGTTAAGAAACGTCAGTTCTAGTCGTA
>DATAAN010000240.1:0-16203 GCA_036260105.1 Actinomycetota bacterium | reverse complement strand
GCCAGGTTGCTCTCCGCAATGCGGAGCGCGGTGGTGCGCCCCACGAAACCAGCTCCGACAACGGTGATCTTCGCCACTAAAGCCCCTTCCCCCCGGCAACAGTCGGATAACTCTAGTTGCCGGGCTGCCCCGGCCGCACGTTACAGCCGGGCGATCACCGCGTCGGCGACCTGGGAGGTTCCGACCGCAGTCGGATCCGTGCGGGACGGCTTCATGTCGTAGGTGACGGACCGGCCCTCTGCGATCACGGCGGCGATGGCCTTCTCCAGCCGGTCGCCGGCGTCCTCCTCGCCGAGGTGGCGCAGCATCAGCACGCCCGAAAGCATCTGCGCCATGGGGTTCATCTTGTTCTGGCCGGCGTACTTGGGGGCCGACCCGTGGGTCGGCTCGAAGACCGCCAGCTCCTCGCCGAGGTTGGCACCCGGCGCCATTCCCAGGCCGCCCACCAGGCCGGCGCACAGGTCGCTGATGATGTCGCCGTACAGGTTCGGGAGCACGAGCACGTCGTAGTCGGTCGGGTGCGCCACCAGCTGCATGGACATGTTGTCGACGATCCGGTCGTTGAACTCGATGTCGGGGTACTGCTCGGCCACCTCGCGGGCGGTGTGCAGGAAAAGGCCGTCGGAGAACTTCATGATGTTCGACTTGTGCACCGCGGTCACCTTGCGCCGGTTGTTGGCCCGGGCGTACTCGAAGGCGGCCTTGACGATCCGGGTGGTGCCGTAGACCGAGATCGGCTTGATCGAGATGCCGGAGTCCGGGCGGATCTCCCGGCCGGAGATGGAGCGGATGTAGTCGATGAGGCCCAGCGCCTGCTCTGAGCCCTTCTCGAACTCGATGCCGGCGTAGAGGTCCTCGTGGTTCTCCCGGAAGATCACGAGATCCACGTCCTCGTAGCGTGACCGGACGCCGGGGTACCACTTGCAGGGTCTCAGGCATGCAAACAGGTCCAGCTGCTTGCGGAGCTCGACGTTGACCGACCGGAAGCCGGTTCCCACCGGCGTTGTGATCGGGCCCTTGATCGCCACCCGGTTGACCCGGATCGAGTCGAGCACCTTGGCGGGCAGCGGGGTGCCGAACTCCGCGACGACATCGGCGCCGGCATGCTGGACATCCCAGTCGAAATCGACGCCGGTAGCCTCCAGCACCCTCCGGGTGGCCTCGGACAGCTCGGGACCGACGCCATCCCCCGGAATGAACGTGACGCGATGAGCCATTTCAGATTCTCCTTGAGCGAAGCGGCCGATCCCGGCGGGACCCGGCCGTCGAGCCGGCCCGAGCCTTGCCGTCCGGCCGCCGGAGAAGGTTTTCCCAGGGTCGGAGGTGACCGTCAAACGATTATCTGTAGGATATGGCCTGCCGCTGGTCCTCGCTGTCGAGGCCTCGGCGAACCGGTTTCGCAAACAGCAACGCCAACCGGGGCGGCGTAAGGCCCCGGACACGAATCCAACGCCCGCGGGCACAGGGTTTCATCCACCCTGGGGCCGGCCGGCCGATCTGCAGGGGTGCTGCAAGTGGCGGGCGCACCACCGCACGCAACGGGGGGTGACACTTGAATCAAAAGGGACTCGAAGGCGTCATAGCGGCCCAGACGGCGATCTCGGACATCGACGTCGAGAACAGCCGGCTGATGTACGCGGGCTACGACGTTACCGACCTGGTCCACCACAGCACCTTTGAAGAGGTCTTCTACCTGCTTCATCACCGTGAGCTGCCGAACGCCGCTCACCTCGAGGCACTGACGTCTCAGCTGACCGGAGAGCGGGACCTGCACGAACACACCAGGCAGCTCATGGTCACGCTGTCCTCCACGACCTCGCCCATGTCGATGCTGCGCACCCTCGTCTCGGCTGCCTCCGCCTACGACGCCGACGGGTGGGTCGTCGCCACGGACCACGCGGCGAACTACCGGAAGGCGATCCGCCTCGTCGCACGGCTGCCGCAGATGATCGCCGGCCACGAGCGGCTGCGCGGCGGAAAGTGGCCGGTGGAGCCCAACCCGACCCTCGGCCACGCCGCCAACCTGCTCTACGTCCTGAGCGGCGAGGTTCCCTCCGACGAGGACGCCCGCATCATGGACCAGTGTCTGGTCATGCACGCCGACCACACGATGAACGCCTCGACCTTCGCCGCCCGGGTGACCGCCGGGACGCTGAGCGACATCCACTCGGCGATGACCTCCGCCATCGCCACCCTCAAAGGGCCACTGCACGGCGGCGCCAACGAGCAGGTGTTCGAGATGATCCTGAAGATCGGCTCCGTGGAAGCAGTCCCCGAGGACATCAAAGGCCGGCTTGCCCGCAAGGAGAAGATCATGGGCTTCGGCCACCGGGTCTACAAAGGTGAGGACCCCCGGGCCACCATCCTGCGTGAGCTGGCCCGCGACCTAGGTACCCGTAAGGGCGACATGAAGTGGTTCGACATCTCGGAGAAGATCTACGAGGTCGTCAACAGCGAGAAGGGCCTGTTCCCCAACGTCGACTTCTACGCCGCGGCGGTCTACCACTACCTCGGCATCCCGAAGCGGCTCTTCACTCCGATCTTCGCCGCCTCCCGGATCGCCGGCTGGACGGCGCACGTCATCGAGCAGCTGAAGAACAACCGGCTGATCCGTCCGGACTCGGAGTACATCGGCCCGCCGCCCCGGGATTACGTCAAGCTCGGCGACCGCTAGAGGGCAGGCGGAGGGCGGCGTGGCGAAGTCGGACGACGGCAAGCCGGAGCCGTTCGCCCAACCGTTCGACCGCCTGTTCCGCGTGTCGGAGAACGGCGTCTACGCCGCGATCGGGCTAGTCCTGGTGTTGGGGGCCCTGCTGGGCCTGGGGACGGTGGCCTACCACCTGGTCCTGGATCTGAAGGAGGGGACCGAGAGCGCGCTGCGCAACGCTTTGGACGGCCTGCTTCTGGTGTTCATCATCCTCGAGCTGCTCGCCGGGGTACGGGCCACCATGACCGAGCGCCAGCTGGTCGCGGAGCCGTTCCTCATCGTGGGCATCATCGCCTCCATCAAGGAGATCGTCGTCATCACCCTGGAGGCCAAGGAGACCCGGGGACAGGGCGGCGTGGCCTTCCAAAACGCGATGATCGAGGTTGGCGTCCTCGGCGGGGTGGTCCTCCTGCTGGCGCTGGCCGGCTTCCTCGTCCGGCGCAAGGAGCGGGAGCCCGAGGAGGCCGACCAGGAGGCCTAGGAGGGCAGCGTCCCTATTGCGTCCTCGGGGCTGGGAGGCAGCGGCTGGGGGTTCAGCGTCGACTGCTCGGCCCGTTCAGGTCCCGGCGGCAGCGGCTGCGGGTTGAGCGTCACGTGGTACTGGAGGCGGCCGACCACCCCACCCTCCTCAACCTCAAGGCTCACCGCCATACGTCGCTGGTTGCTCTGGCTGGGGCTCGAGCTGAGCGCGTTGCGTATTGCATCCTCCACCGAGTCCATCGACGACCCGTGCAGGGTCTCGCTTCCGGTGCCGTACTCAGGTGCCTGGCTCATGGTCAACCTCCCGTCCTCGTGTCCTTGGAGGATGTTCTATCCCCCACAGCCGTGCCGCAAGACTCAGTCCCGCACGTAGAGGGTGACCCGGTGGGGCGTGGCGGAGAAGTCCAGGCGCGGCTTGTAGTGCAGCTGCTTCGTGCCGACCTCCCAATCGAAGACCAGAGCCCAGGATCCGTCGTCGAGCGGATAACCGGTGACCTCTATGCTCTCGGGGTTTGCGGCGGCCATGCGGGTCCACAGGTCACCACGGTGAAAACCCTGAACGTGCCTGGCGTCGACCTGGGGCGTCCGGCGGTCCGACCAGTCGACATCCCGGGCCGCGATGATCCAAAGGTCTCCCTCGCCGGCCAGGATCGCCGCCAGCTCATCGCCGGGGCGCGCGACGATGGTGCGCTCGACCATGTCGCGGAGCTGATCGCCTAAGCCGGTCAACGGCTCGGGCCGGGGTTCAGTCGGAGGCCCCCAGGAGCCGGGCCGCGGCCAGCGTGTTCGACAGAAGCATTGCGACGGTCATCGGCCCCACACCTCCCGGAACCGGCGTTATGGCGCCGGCCACCTCGACCGCCGAGGCGAAGTCCACGTCGCCGCACAGCTTGCCGTTCTCGTCCCGGTTCATCCCCACGTCGATGACCGTGGCGCCCGGCTTGACCATGTCGCCCGAGATGTACTTCGCCACTCCGGCGGCGACGACGAGGATGTCGGCGTCCCGCGTGTGCAGAGCCAGGTCGGCGGTTCCGGTGTGGCAGAGCGTCACCGTGGCATCGGCGGGCAGCCGGTCCCCGGGCACGAGCGGGTTGGCTCCGCCGTGCTTCAGCGAGAGAAGGATCGACAGGGGGCGCCCGACGAGGTTGGAGCGGCCGACCACCACCACGTGGGAGCCCTTCACCTGGGTGCCGGTGTGGGCAAGAAGGACCTGGACTCCGAGGGCGGTGCACGGGACGAACCTGGGCTGTCCCTGCGCCAGCAGGCCGGCGCTGCGTGAGGTGAGTCCGTCGGAGTCCTTGCGGTGGTCGATCAGCTCGACCGCTGCGATCGGATCGAGCCCCTTTGGAAGCGGCAGCTGGAGCAGGATGCCGTGGACCGCCGCGTCCTCGTTCAGCTCGGCGATCTTGTCCTCAACCTGTGACTGGGTGGACGTGGCGGGCAGCCGGTGCACCCAGCCGTTCATCCCGGCGGCCTTGGCAGCCTTCTCCTTGGAACCGACGTAGACCTGAGACGCCGGGTCGTCGCCGACCAGGATGGCGGCCAGACCCGGGACGATCCCGGCCGCCGAAAGATCCTCGACCCCCAGGCGCACCTGCTCGCGGACCTCCGCGGCCACCTGCTTGCCGTCGATGATGCGGGCGGTCAATGCAGGAAGTGCCGCTTGCCGGTGAAGATCATGGGCACCTTGAGCTTGTCGGCGACGGCGATGACTTCGGAGTCGCGGATCGAGCCGCCCGGGTTGATGACCGCCCGCGCCCCCGCCTCGACCGCCGCCTCCAGGCCGTCCGGCATGGGAAAGAAGCCGTCGGTGGCGCATATGGAGCCCTTCGCCCGGTTGCCGGCCCGACCGGCTGCCAGGACGACCGCGTCAACCCGGCTCATCTGCCCGGCTCCGACGCCGACGGTCTGGCCGTTCCTGGCGAAGACCACCGCGTTCGACTTCACGTGCTTGACGACCGCCAGGCCGAAGAGCAGGTCGTCCCAGTCCTCCTCGGCCGGCTCGTAGCTGCCGGCGACGATCATGTCCTCCCGCTTGTCGTTGCGCAGCTCGTCGACCTTCTGCAGCAGATAACCCTCTGCCGCCGACTTGACCTCGAAAGGGTTGCTGAACGGCTTGGGCGTCAGCATGATGCGCAGGTTCTTCTTCGCCTTCAGGGTCTCCAGCCCCTGCTGCGTGTAGCCGGGAGCGATGATGATCTCGGTGAAGATCTCCGTGATCCGTTTGGCGGCGAACCCGTCGATCGGCCGGTTGGAGGCCACGATGCCGCCGAAGGCGGACCTCTCGTCCGCCTCGAGCGCGCGCAGGTACGCCTCCTCGACGCTCTTGCCTAGTGCGACGCCGCACGGGTTCGTGTGCTTGATGATCGCGACCGCCGGCTGGTCGAACTCGTTGACCACCCGCCACGAGGAGTCCAGGTCCAAAAGGTTCGTGAACGACATCTGCTTGCCCCAGAGCTGCCGCCAGGCGGGCGGCGAGGAGGTGTAGAAGGCGCCCGGCTGGTGCGGGTTCTCGCCGTACCGCATCTCCATCTGGCGATCCAGCCTGAGGAACATCTTCTCGGGGAAGTCGCCGGTGCGGTTCATCCACTGGGAGATCGCCACGTCGTACGCCGCGGTGTGGGCAAAAGCCTCTCCGGCCAGAGCGGCTCTCGTCTCGTCGGTCAGCCCCCCGGAGCGGTTCCGCATCTCCTCGAGGATCATCGGGTACTTGTCCGGGTTCACCACCACCGCAACCGACCTGTAGTTCTTCGCCGCCGCCCGCACCATGGCCGGGCCGCCGATGTCGATCTGCTCGATCGCCTCGTCATCGGTGACGCCCGGCTTCTCGATGGTCTTGGAGAACGGGTACAGGTTGCAGACGACCAGGTCGATGGCCTGGATGTCGTTGGCCTTCAGCTGGGCCAGGTGCTGCGGCTTGCGCCGGTCCGCCAGGATGGCGCCATGGATGCGCGGGTGGATCGTCTTGACCCGGCCGTCGAGCATCTCCGGGGAGCCGGTCACCTCGCTCACCGGCGTGGTCTGGATACCGGCCTTGGCCAGCATGCGGGCCGTGCCGCCGGAGGCGATGAGCGATACCTGCTGCTCGACGAGCCCCCGGGCCAGCTCTTCGATCCCGGTCTTGTCGCTGACCGAGAGAAGCGCTCGTTTGATCTTCATCCCCGAAGAATATCCTGAGCCGGGAGCCGCGACGCCTACTGCAGCGCCTCCCGCACCAGCCCGGCGACCGCGCTCGGGTTCCGTCCGACCCTCACACCGGCGGCCTCCAGCGCCTCAGCTTTGGCGGCGGCGGTGCCTTTGGAGCCGGAGACGATGGCGCCGGCGTGGCCCATTCGCCTGCCCGGCGGAGCGGTGAACCCGGCGATGTAAGCCACCACCGGCTTGGTGGAGTGGGCCGCGATCCAGGCAGCCGCCCGCTCCTCGTCCTCCCCGCCGATCTCGCCGATCAGCACGACCACGGCCGTCTCGTCGTCCTCCTCGAAGCGGGACAGGCAGTCGATGAAGTCCGTTCCGACGATCGGGTCGCCCCCGATGCCCACCGTCGTGCTCTGCCCTATCCCCATCCGGCTGAGCTCGTCCATGACCTGGTAGGTGAGGGTTCCCGAGCGGGACACAAGACCGACCGGTCCGGGCATGGCCACCGAGCCGGGGATGATCCCGGCGTTCGCCTTTCCCGGCGAGATCACTCCGGGGCAGTTGGGGCCGAGAAGCCGGCTGGCTGTCCGGTCGCACCGGAGAAAGGAACAGACGCGTGCCATGTCGTGCACAGGGATGCCCTCGGTGACACAGATGACAAGCGGGACTCCGGCGTCGGCGGACTCCAGGATCGCGTCGGCGGCGAAGGGAGCCGGCACGAAGATGACCGACACGTTGGCCTGCGTCTCCCCGACCGCCTCGGCGACCTCGTCGAACACGGGGATGCCGTCCACCTCCCGGCCGCCCTTGCCCGGCGTCACGCCGGCCACGACCGCTGTCCCGTACCCGGCCATTCGGGAGGCGTGGAAGCGCCCCTGCTCCCCCGTCAGCCCCTGGACCAGGACGCGGGTGCCCCCGTCTACGAAGATCGCCAAGCGCTAGGCGAAGACGATGGTGCGAAGGTTCCCCAGGTCGGAGGCCTCCTCGTCGAAGCTCTCCCCCCCGTCGTTCGAGTAGAAGAGGTGGCCGGTTGACGTGCCGAACACGATCTCCGAGGGCACCTTGGAGTTGATCACCAGGGCCTTGCGATGCACGCCGCCCTCCAGGTTGCGTACGACCGTCCGGAAACGCCGGCCGGCGTCGGTGGACAGGTAGATGTCGCACCTCGCGCCCTCGGGACCGCTCCAGGTCGGCGGTGGGCCCTGCGCCGCGGACAGGATCACCCGGTCCGCCTCGGACGGGTGGGCGGCCAGGCCCATGGTGTACTGCCTCTTGTTGGCGGTGCCCATCTGCCGCCAGAGAAATCCCTCGTCGTCCGAGCAGAAGCCTCCGTCGCCCGTGGTGACGTAGACCCGCTCCGGCTTGGCGGGGCAGACCTGTATGGAGTGGATGTCGTCGGACGGGAGGCCGAGGTCGGTCCAGCTTCTCCCGGCGTCACGGCTGCGGTAGATTCCACCGACCTCCACCCCGGCGAACAAGATGCCGGGGTCCTTGGGATGGCCGGCGAGAGCCGACACCAGCGGGGTGCCCCAGGGAGCCGACCAGCTCTCGGCGTTGGGGGCCGAGTTGAAGGCGTCGACCTCCTCCCAGCTGTCGCCGTGGTCGGTCGACGTCCACAGGGCCGCCGGAAGGAGACCTGCGAAGATCGCGCCGTCGCACGCCAGGGCAAGACCCTGGACTTCCTTGCCGAGGTCCTTGGCGGCCACCCGGACCTCGCCGTTGCCGTCGTAGACCAGGATCGATCCGGACTCGGTGCCGGCCACCAGGCGGCCCGGGCTGGCTCTGACGGCGCTCAGTATCGGTTCGGTGGAAAGCTGGGTAAGCTCCTCGTCCTCGTACAGCACCAGCCCCTTGGAACCGCCAAGGAAGATCCTCATCTTGTAGCCTCCACCGCCCTCTCGGCCGCCTCGAGCATGGTCACCACGGGGACGACCATCGGGTGGCGGGCGTCGCGCAGTATGCGCAGCCCTTCCTCCGCATTGGTACCGGCCAGCCTGACAACTATAGGAACTTCGACCTCCACTCTGCCAAGAGCGTCGACCACCCCTGCCGCCGCCAGGTCGCCGCGGGTGATGCCCCCGAAGATGTTCACCAGCACCGACTTGGCCCGGCCGTCTGCCAACAACAGCTGAAGGGCGTTCGAGAGGACCGTTGCATCGGCTCCCCCACCGACGTCCAGGAAGTTGGCGGCCTTGCCGCCCACTTGGTCAACCAGGTCCAGGGTGGACATTACCAGTCCGGCGCCGTTCCCGATAATCCCGACGTCCCCGTCCAGCTCGACGAAGGCGTGCAGGCCCAGGGCTGCCGCCTTTTCCTCCTGCGACCTACCGCCCGGCTGCGGCCCGTAACCGGCAAGGTCGGGGTGGCGGAACAGCGCCGAGTCGTCCAGCGAAACCTTGGAGTCCAGCAGCAGGACCTCTCCGCCGGCCGTCACCACCAGGGGGTTGACCTCGACCAGTGTGGCCTCGGCCTCCAGATAGAGCCGGAAAAGCCCGCGAAGGACCTCGGAGGCCGCCTTCTGAGAGGCGGCCGGGATGCCAAGCGCTCGCAGCACCTTGCCCACCTGGAACTGTTGCAGGCCCATCAGCGGATCGATCGCCAGGCGGAGGATCGCCTCCGGACGCTCGGAAGCAACCGCCTCTATGTCCACACCGCCCTCGGCCGAGGCGACGAAAAGGTGGCTCTTGGAGGTGCGGTCCAGCAGGATCGACAGATACGACTGGGAGGCGATGTCGGCGCCCGCCTCGACGAGCACCTGCCGCACCGGAAAGCCCCGGATCGTCAGAGCCAGGACCTCCTCGGCGGCCCTGCGGGCGGCCTCGGGACCGGACACGACCTTCACGCCACCGGCCTTGCCCCGGCCTCCCATTCGCACCTGGGCCTTCACCGCGACCACCGGGCCGAGCTCCTGTGCGGCGGCCGCAGCCTGCTCCGGGGTGGCCGCCACCCGGCCTTCCGGAGTAGGAAGGCCCCATCTTCGGAACAGTTCCTTGCCCTGGTGCTCTAGGAGGTCCAAGGCGCAAAGACTATCAGCCGGGGCCCTATGGGCTACCGTAGGCAGGGATCGGCAAAATCGGAGGCACATTGAACTACCGGCTCGTATTCAACGGCCCGATCAAGGCCACACCGGGCAACGCGCTGCGCGCCCGGGTCAGCAGCATCCTGGAGCAGGGAGACTTCGAGTCGCTGACCGTGATCTTCTCCAGCGAGGGAGGAGACACCCGGGAGGGCCTCTCCCTGTACAACTTCTTCCGTTCGCTGCCGGAGCCCGTCACCATGCACGCGGCCGGGCACGTCGACAGCATGGCGGTCCCGGTGTTCCTGGCCGGCGCGACCCGGACCAGCTCACCCACCGCCCGCTTCTACTTCCACCCGTTCGCCTGGACCTTCGATTCGTCGCAGCGCCTCGATGGGCTTGACGACGTGAGCGAGCGGTTCCTCAACGACGTGGAATCGGCGAGGAGCATCGTGGTCGAGAGGGCGAACCTGCCTGCCGCGATGACGGAATCCCTCTACGGCAGGGGTTCCCGGCCCACGGTGGCCGACCCGCACAAGGCGGTGGAGTGGGGCATCGTCGACGAGATCACCGAGCTCAACGCCAAAGGCGAGAGCCAGTCGAACACGGCCGTCTGGACGGTGACCTGGTAGCGGGCGGAACGGCAAGCGGCCCGGCCTCTCCAGACCGGGCCGCTCAAGCCTTCGGCGGATATCGTTAGACGGTCGGCGAAGGGCTGGCCGCTACGCACGGGCCGGCGGAGTCGCCGTGCGCCATGTGCGCCTTGACCGCCTGCTGCGCGACCCTGCGGGTCCCCTGGGCGGCGGTCCCGGGCTTGTGGCAAATCTCCACCTTGGTCTTGGGGGCGGCGGAAACCGGAGCCGCGGTCGGCAGGAGCAGAACTCCCGCGGCCATCATCGAGCAGACAACCTTCTTGGCTTTCCCTGTGGACATCTGAACGCTCTCCTTCAGCTCGGTGCTTGGGAGCCCTCCCGACCGCTGCAGAGTTCTATCGGCACAACGCCGCCCCGGTTAACCGCCTTGCCGGAATGGCGAACCGGATTTCTCAGGAGCGGGCGGTCGCCGTTCGCGTAGCGAACACTGCGGCCAGGGAGATTCCCATGCACACGGCCAGGTAGCCGAAAGCCGCCCGGGGCGAGACCGCCGTCCACAGGACGCCGGCCACCGCGCTGGCGACGAAGTTGCCGAGGCTCTGGACGGTCGCCAGCAGGCCGAAGGCGGAGGACCGGATCTGGGCCGGAGCCAGCTCGGCGACCGCCGCGTGCTCAGAGGTCTCGACGCACCCGATGCCGATCCCGGCGGCCAGAAACCAGGGCAGCAGCGCGGTGACGCTGCTGCCGGAGAACGCAAAGCCGGCGTACGCAACGGCGAACAGCCCGACTCCGAACGCGAGGACCCGCGTGGTCCCCCGGGCGTCGCTCACCCTGCCGGCCGGGACGCTGGACACGGTGGCGGCGGCGTTGTACGCCGCGTAGAGGCCGATCGCCAGCTGGGTCGCCGCCTGCCGGCCGAGCTCGGGCCGGAGCAGCTCGCTTGCCCGCAGGATGAACAGCGTCGCGGCGGCGTTTCCGAACTCGAACGCCGTGACGCCGACCATCATCCGCCCGAGCCGTCCCTGCATGACGGGACGGATCTTCAGCCGGATCGGCTCTCGCTTGCGCTCCGTCGGCCTGGGGACACGCCGCACCGCGTAGTAGACGGCGGCTGCGGCAAGCAGGCCGGGGATCAGCGACAGCGCTATCGCGTTGCGTACCCCGACCAGGCCCACCAGCAGGATGGCCAGGAGCGGCCCGGCGATGGCGCCGAGGTTGTCCATCGCCCGCTCGAAGCCATAGGCCCGGCCGTAGGCCTTGGAGGGCACCAGGTCGGCCAGAATCGCGTTGCGCGCCGGCCCCCGCAGGCCCCGGGCTGCCCAGGCGCCCGCCCGCAGCACGCCCACCTGCCAGGCTGCGGTGGCGACGGAGGTGACGCTGACGAGCACCGCCGTGGTGGAGTAGCCGCCGACCGCGATGGCCCGTCGGCGCGACGGGTCGTCCGCCAGGGCGCCGCCGGCCAGCTTGGCCGCTCCGGCGGCGCCGTCGGACACTCCCTCGATCAGCCCGAGAACGGAGGCGGGCGCTCCCAGGGTCACCGAGAGCAGGTCGGGCAGCAGCGCGGTCGAGATCTCGTGGCCGGCGTCTGAGAAAAAGCTCGCCAACCCGATGCCGGCGACACCGGGCCCCAACCAGCGATCGCTGTCGACGGCGGTTGGGTCGGGGCCCTGCTCCATCGGCGCATCCTACCGGCCGCGACTAAGGGTCAAGCCGAAACTACTATCTAGTCATGTCTGGTTTTCTCGACGGCCCGGGAGTCGTCCGCTTCGTCAACGTCGGGAAGGTGCAGGAGCTTCTCCTGCGCGGCCGGCCGCAGCCCACCGGCATCTTCAAGCAGCCGGTGGAAGGCCGGGTCCGGCTCCAGGACCACGGCGTCGAGGGCGACGTCCAGGCGGACCGCCGCTACCACGGGGGCCGCTACAAGGCGGTGTACTCCTACACTTGCGAGGACTACTCGTGGTGGGAGAAGGAGCTGGGCGTCACACTGGCTCCGGCGACCTTCGGCGAGAACCTCACGCTGGACGGCATCTCGACCACCGACGCCCGCGTCGGCGAGCGCTGGCGCATCGGCAGCGCCCTGCTCGAGGTCACCCAGCCCCGGGAGCCGTGCTGGAAGCTCGGCGCCAAGATGGGCGACAAGGACTTTCCTCGCCGCTTCCGCGAGGCGGGGCGGGCCGGCGCCTACCTGGCCATCGTGGAGGAGGGCGACGTGGGCGCAGGCGACGCGGTGGAGGTCGTCTCCCGCCCGTCGCACCCGGTCTCCGTCGGCATGCTGGCCTACCTCGGCCGGGTCGACCGCAAGCTGGCTCAGCTGGTCCGGCAGCTCGCTTCGAAGGACGTGAGCGACGAGGAGTGGGAGGAGCTGATCGCCGGCCTCGGCCTGCCGGCCGGCTACCCCTGATCAGACGCCGAGGAGCTCACGGTCCCGGCGCATGGCGTCGATGCAGGTCTGGATGTGCTGGGTGGTGAAGGCGGCCGGGTCGTCGACCCCGCAAACCGGTCCGAGCTCCCCGACGCCGCGCGTGATGTCATCCCGGTTCACCGCGGCGGCGAACGCCTTGTCCTTCAGCTTTTTCTTGACGCTCTTGGGCTCCAGGTCGGCGATCCCATTCGGCCGCACCTTGCAGCAGGCCACGATGAACCCGGCCAGCTCGTCGCAGGCGTAGAGGGCCTTGGCCATCGGCGTCTCCCGGGGGACGCCACTGAAGTCGGCATGCCCGAGGATGGCCGTCCGGATGTCCTCGTCGACTCCCAGGCGCTCCAGCTCTTTGACGCCGACGAAGGGGTGGTCCCCAAGCTTCGGGTAACGCTCGTAGTCGAAGTCGTGCAGCAGGGCGGCGATGCGCCAGCGCTCCTCGTCTCCCGGGTCCAGCTTCTGGGCGTAGGCGCCGACGCAGCAGGAGACAGCCTCCATATGGATGCGCAAGGCATCGCTCGACACCCACTCATGCATCAGGGCTCTTGCCTCGTCGAGCGTCATGGGCCCAAGTTTACCGGCCCCGATGGCGCTTTCCCGCCGGCCAGCTCGGAGGCCCAACGCCCCTAGAATGGTCTGCCACCTCACGGAGACCACGGACATGACGCCCGATCCCGCATCCGAAATTGCCGAAGGACTCGCCGGCCTGGTAGTCGGCATCCCGGCGGCCCGCCGAGCGTCCGAGACCGCCCGCCTGGTCGAGCGGTGGGGAGGCACCCCTCTGGTGGGACCAACGGTGGAGGAGGTTGAGGTCGGCGATCCGGAGCCGGTGCTGCAGGCGACCAGGGCCGTAATCGACGGCCCGGCCGCGTGGTCCGTGCACCTCACCGGTGTCGGGACCAAACGCTGGTTTGCCCTGGCGGACGGCGGCGGCCTCCTGGAGGACCTTAAGAAGGCCCTGGCGGGCGCTCGGGTGGTAGCCCGAGGCCAGAAGGCGTCCTCGGCGCTGCGAAGCTTTGGTTTGTCGCCCGACTGGGTGCCCGACGGTGAGACGTCGGGAGAGATCGCCGCCTGGATGGACGGGAAGGTGGCCGACGGCGAGGTCGTTGCGCTTCAGCGGCACGGCGAGCCGGTTCCGCGGCTGACGGTCCCGTTGGAGAAGGCAGGTGCCCGCATCATCGACGTCGCCACCTATCACTGGGAGATCCCCGCCGACCGGGAGCCGGCCTCCCGCCTGGTCAGCGAGCTCATCTCCGGTGCGGTGCACGCGCTGGTGATCACCAGCGCACCGCAGGTCCGCAACCTGTTCGAGATCGCTGGCAGCCTCGGGGTGGAGCCGGAGCTCCGGACCGCGCTGGACCATCACGTGTTTCTGGCATCGGTCGGATCGGTTGCCTCGGGCGCTCTCACCGAACGGGGCCTGTCGGCCGACCTGGAGGCCCAACCGGCGAGGATGGGGGCGCTGATCCGCTCGCTCGCGGCCGCCCGCGAGGACGTCCTCCGCAAGAGCTCAGGCGCCGGGAAGGCGGTCTGACGAGAATGGCACGGCCACGCCGGTTGCGGCTGGCCGCCGTGCTCCTGACCGGCCTGCTCGCCGCCGGCTCGTCCGCCGGCGCCGTCCGGGCAGACGAAGGCCCCCACGACGACAACATCGTTGCGCCGAGCCCGACCACGCAGTCGGGGCACGAGCACGAAGTCGAAAGGCCCGAGATGACGCGGACCATGGCGGCGGGGAACGCCCGCCGTTACGTCGACGGTCAGAAGGCGACCTACCGGATGAGAGTCACCCAGCGACTCCAGCCGAAAGGGCCCCACCCGGCGGACCCTCAGACCTCCAGCATGGACCTGCTGCTGACCGAGACGGTGACCGAGGACCGCGACGGCCCGCTGGTAACGCTGGCGGTCACTGAAGCGTCGGCGGAGGGTTTCCTCGCCGAGGCGGAGGAGCGCTCGGCGCTCGAACGGAAGGTGCGATTCCGGCCGCAGGCGGGAAGCGCCCGGCTGGTGCTAAGAACCGGCCCCGGCGGCGAGCCGGATCTGCTGGACCTCGACACGGTTGCTCCGTTCGGCCAGTTCGGCCACATACGGATGGTGGACCTGGCACTACGGGCGCACCTGCTCAACCCGGTGCTGCCCTCGGCCAACTACCGGGACGGCCAGAGCTTTCAGGACAGCGCGAACCTGCCCGCAGGGTGGTCGCTCGGGGCCCAGGTCCTCACCGGCTCCCTCACAGTGGTAGGCCGTGGCGAGCGGAGCGGCAAGCCGGTCGTGCACATGAAGGGCACCCACGTCAGCACGGACAACCTGCTGCGCGTCCGGGCCATAGACAACGCCGTCGACGCCCTTCAGGGAAAGGCCAAGCCGGTTCCCAACGACTTCTTCGCGGGGACGATTTTCAACGCCCTGTTTCCGAAGGGCTCGACCTACGAGTCCCTCACGCCCCCGCTGCCTCTGCGTCCCCAGGCTCCGGCGGCCCGGAGGAACGATCCGGCGCCGCGGCGACGCCGCCGGCCCCGCCGGGGCAGGGGGCTGGTGCTCGCCGCAATTGTTCTGGTCGGGTTGAGCGCCTGCTCCGACCCCCGCCGGAACGTAGACGTGGTGTCGCTCAACCTCACCGGACCGCTCCAGGTGACACACGAGACGGTCCTGGACCGGGGGACCGGGGTCGTGCTGAGCTCCGAGGTGACGGCGAGCGCACGCCTCGAGGGCAAGATGCACCTGATCCCCGAGGAGCTGGTCCCCCACCTCTCACCGCAGGTCGCGGGCCTCTCGCAGGCGCCGATCGGTATGGACGCGGACTGGACCGTGACACAGGAGCTCGAAGGACCGCTTCCGGCGGTCAGCGCCGCCGCACGCCTCGGCGGTCCCGCGACGATCGCTGCAGCGGTGGCTATCGCCATGCTCGTTGCCGCGGCGCTCCTCGTGCGGCGCAGCCGGCGCGCCAAGGCCGGCGTAGCGGGGTCGCCGGAGCCGGCGCCGCAGCCCGAGCCGGCTCCGGTCGAGTAGAAGGCCTGAGCCCTAGTCCACAGCCTTGATGGGGGCGTAGGCAAGAAGCAGCGTCTTCTCCCCGACGTCGCTGAACCAGATCTTCGCCTCCGCCTTCTCGCCCGAGCCGGCGAGCGCGGTGATGACGCCGTTGCCCCAGCGGGTGTGCGACACCTCCTGACCCACTCGCCAGCCGGCGGTAGCCCGCTCCATGTCCGGGTAGCGGACGGAAGTGGTGGGGATCGGCCGGGAGAACCGATTGCCGTAGCCGTTCCCACCGGAGTGACTGCTGCCGGAGAAACCCGAGCTGCCGGATGACCGGCGGGGCTTCTCCCCCATCCGCTTGATCAGCTCGTCCGGGATCTCCTTGAGGAACCTGGACGGGGGGTTGTAGTTGACGCCTCCCCACAGCGAACGGCTCCAGGCGTGGGTCAGGTAGAGGCGCTGGCGGGCCCGGGTGATGCCGACGTAGGCCAGCCGCCGCTCCTCCTCCAGCTCGTCCGGCTCGGTCAGTGAGCGCATGTGGGGGAATACGCCCTCCTCCATTCCGGTCAGGAAGACGATGGGAAACTCCAGCCCCTTGGCGTTGTGGAGTGTCATGAGCGTCACCGTCGACTCCTCCTCGTCGTACTCGTCCTGCTCGCTGACGAGCGAGGTCTGCGCGAGGAAGTCCTCCAGAGTCCCGTCCGGAACCCGGTCCTGGAACTCGGCCGCCACACCGGCCAGCTCTTTCAGGTTCTCCACCCGGCCCAGCGCCTCGATCGACCGCTCGGACTCGAGCTCGGCCATGTAGCCCGACCGCTCCCACGCCACCTGGATGATGTCCCGGACCGACGCCCCGTCCCGCCGGTACGCCTGCAGCTCGTTCATG
>DATAAN010000239.1:0-9189 GCA_036260105.1 Actinomycetota bacterium | reverse complement strand
GTCAGCCAGGGCCTGCCCCCCATCGCCGGCGCGGTGATCTTTCCGGTGGGGTTCGTTCTCCTGGCGTTGTTGGGGCTGGAGCTGGCCACCGGCAACTTCGCGCTGCTCCCGGCCGGCTTCGCGGCAGGAAAACTGAAGGCGGGCGGCATGCTGCGGAACTGGACTTGGGTCCTGATCGGAAACCTGGCCGGCTGCCTGCTCCTGGCCGCCCTGGTCTACGGCGCATCCACCCGGCTCGGAACCAGTGGCGCGGACCCGGTTGGCGAAGCGTTCAAGAGGGCGGCTGAGGCGAAGACTCTCGGCTACAAGAACCTCGGGTCAACCGGCTGGGCGCTGTCGTTCCTAAAGGGGGTACTGGCCAACTGGATGGTGACCGTGGGAACGATGATGATCTTCGTCTCCCGGTCGACCCTTGGCAAGGCCGCGATCATGTGGCTGCCGATCATGACGTTCTTCGCCCTGGGATACGAGCACTCGATCGTGAACATGTTCGTCATCCCGATCGGGATGTTGTTCGGGGCGGAGGTCACGATCACCGACTGGTGGGTTTGGAACCAGATACCGGTCACCCTCGGGAACATTCTGGCGGGTGCCCTGCTTACCGGCCTGCCGCTCTACTACACCTTCGCAAGGACCCCGTCAAAGGGATGATTCACGGCCACTCCGCCCCCTTCCCCGGGCCCGTTCCCCAGGCTCAATCGTCTTCTTCAACGCTTGACACGCGTGTAACTACAGTTGTGTAATTAGAGCTATCCCCAAGATGCGGTGTCGATAGTGGCGAATGTCCACCACATCTTGGGGAGCCAACTGTCGAGGGAGATGACGATGCTGAAGGTGACCGTCGTCAAGCAGGGCACCGGCGCAACCGCACACTTCGAGGCCTGCGGGGATGAGCCGCTCCTGGACCAGCTGGAGCGGGAGTGCTCGTTCGAGATCCCGAACCTGTGCTGGATGGGCGCGTGCGGAACCTGCGCCCTTCGGGTGCCCGAAGGGATCGAACACCTGGAAACCGACGCCTTCGGCATCGGAGCCACCGTCTCCGTCGACCCGGGATGGGTCCTCCCCTGCGCCGCTGGCGCATGCCAGAAGGCCATCGACGACGAAGCGGCACACCACGTCTTCGTAGAGGTCTGACCCTTCGGCAACACGACTTTTACGCTTCTGTTACTGCGTCCACATAACTCCGTAACCTGTCCCGCATAGGTTGACGGCATGGCACCCAACATTCCCGCTGCCAAGCGCGCCGGCCTTCCCGTGGACCTTGACCGGCTCAGCTCGGAGGGCGACAGCTGGCTGAGCCCCGAAGAGCGTTACTCCCTGAAGATGCACGGCGTCTGCGCTCAGGCCCAGCCGGGCGTCTTCATGATCCGCATTCGCACCGGAGGAGCGGTCGACGTCGACGCCGCGCTCGGACTCGCCGACCTCGCCGACCGGTACGCCAAGGGTTGGATACACCTCACGACGCGCCAGCAGGTCCAGCTGCACCACGTCGAGGCGAAAAACGTCGTCACGGTCCTAACCGGCCTTTCTGCCCTGGGCCTGAACACTCGCTCGGCATGCGGGCACACGATGCGGGGTGTGATGTGGTGCCCGGAGGCCGGGGTGGGTCTGGAGGAGCCGTTCGACTGCAGCTACGACGCCCTGCAGGCGCAGGAGTCGATCCTGGCCCGCACTCCCCTACTGGACACCCAGATGCCGCAACGGATCAACATGTCGTTCGGCGGATGCACCAGGTGCCGGGAGGCTGCCAAGGTGAACGACGCCGGGTTCGTCAGCAGGATCGGGCCGGATGGCGAGCTGGGCTACGAGCTGTGGCTGGGAGGCAGCCTCGGCAAGTCGAGCCCGACGCTGGCGGTCAAGGCGATGGACTTCTTGCCTCGGGCTGACCTTCTCGCCGCGGTGAACGCTCTGTTCGACGTGTTTATTGCCCACGGCGACTTCGACCAGCCCGCAAAGGCGCGGCTGAAGTTCCTCGTCAAGAAGATGGGGATGCACCGCTTCCTTGCCGTCTTCTCCGAACAGCTGGCGAAGTCCCGAACCCTGGAATGGCCGGCGCCCAAGGTCCTTTCGGCGCCCCTCTCCGCCTCCATAGCGTCAATCCTCGCTCAGGCGCCTGAGGGCGGTTGGGGAAGCGGCGTCCGTCCGCAGCGGGTTCCCGGCTGGGCAATGGTTACCGTCAACGCGCCACTCGGCGACGTCGACACCGAGGACTGGCGGATTCTGACGACGCTGGCCGCCGACCTTGCCGACGAGCGCCTCTACCTCACCGCTAACCAGAACGTGATGCTGCGGCACGTACCACTCGACGCCGTGCCGCTCATCCGGGACGTGCTGAAGTCGGTCGGCCTAGGGCTCGAAGGCGCAGATCAGTCGCAGGACGTTCGCGTCTGCACCGGAGGGCCGGTGTGCCTGCTCGCCATCACGCCGTCCCAGCGGGTGGGGGCCGAGATGCTCCAGCACCCGGCGCTGATGCGTAACTCGGGCCTCAGGGTTCACATCTCCGGCTGCCCGAACGCCTGCGCGCAGCACCAGATCGCGGATCTGGGTTTCTCGGGAGGCAAGGTGACGATCGGAGGGGTGTCGATGCTGGGATACCAGGTGTGGCTGGGAGGGGACCTCCGGCTGGACGCAGTCGCCCAGGTGGCCGGGCGGGTAGCTCAGGCCGACGTGTACGCGATCACCAGCGCGATCGTCGGAGTCTGGGAGGCGCTCCGGGAGAGGGGCGAGACGCTGGCCGACACCGTCGCCCGCTACGGGCTCGACTCGTTCCAGGCGCAGATCTCCGCGATCTTCAAGGGTCGCTGGGAATCGGGCCCGGAGCCGAGCGAGACCTTGACGGGGCCGCACGCCTACCGCAACTACCTCCCACTGGCGGTCGGAGCATGACCGAGATCGGTGTGACGCAGGCCCCTCTCGCCGGATTGGTAGCGGTGGCCGAGGTGGCCGACTTGCCTGCGGGCTGGGTCCTCCGGGTGGTTGCCTCAGGCAGAGAGATAGCCCTGGCCAACCGAGACGGCGAGTTCTTTGCGATGGACAACGCGTGCACGCACGCCGGCGGGCCGCTCGCGCACAACCGCCTGGGGGCGGATTGCACGCTCGAGTGCCCCTGGCACAACTCTTTGTTCGACGTGAGAACCGGCGAGGTGGTGGCAGGACCGGCCCGCAAACCTGCCAGGACCTACCCCGTTCAAGTCAGGGACGGGCGGGTCTACGTGTCGGTGGCCGGAATCCGGCCGGCCGTTCCTGCGGCGGAGCCTCCGGCCGGCGCAGAGTTCGACGGATGAAAGCTGCCTAGAGGCCCTCCCGACCGATCGCCTGCCCAAATCCCTCCACACCCGTGAGTCAACGGAAAGCACACCATCTGGAACGGTTTCGTTTCGTCAGCGTCGCTTGGCGACGGCCAGGATGGGTATCGATGGATGAGGCAGTCGACCGAAAGCGAGTCTTTGGCCACCGACCCGATCTTCCTGCAGCTCGTCAAACGTATCGAGCGGAACGCCGCTCTCGATCCATGGGCTGACACGCTGCGCGGTGCCGTACAGACGGCACTGCCGCCCGGGCCGGTGCGCGAGCTGCTGCGCGGGAACTGGCTCGGCCACGCATTCCACCCGCTTCTCAGCGACTTCGTCGAGGGCCCCTGGATGGCCGCCTCCTTCCTGGACCTCTTCGGTCCGGAGGGGTCGGAGCCGGCGGCACGACGGCTGTTGGGATTCGGGCTGCTCGTTGCAGGCCCGGCCTACGTGACCGGGCTGCTCGAGTGGGCGGAGGAGCAGCGCGTGCAGCAGCGGAGGGTCGGGCTGGTGCATTTGGGTTCCATCACCACGGCTATCTCGCTCTACTCGCTGTCCTACCTGGTCCGACGCCGTGGGGGCCGGGGCCGCTTGCTCGGCGTTGTGGCCGGCGTGGTGGCGATGGGAGACGGGTACGTGGCCGGCCACATGTCACACGTCCGCAAGGTGGCAACCGGGGAGCTGCACCTGGTGAAGGAGGCTCAGTGAACCAACAGGACCTGAAGAAGCTGGCCTTCACCGTCGGCTTTCTGCGGCTGGGGATCGGCACGGTGGCCATCGTCGCGCCGGGGATCGCCATGAAGCTGTGGCTCGGCGCCGACTCGAAGTCGAAGCCGGTAAAAGCGATGGGGTTGTCCGTCGGCGCACGAGACGTTGCCATCGGTGTCGGCACCATCGGCGCCCTGAGCAGCGGGCGTGATCCTTCGCTGTGGCTGAAGCTCGGTGCGTTCGCCGACGCCGCCGACGCAGTCGGCACGGTGCGCACCTTCCGGGAGGACCCGGGCAACCCCCGGATGCTGACGGCCCTGATGGCGGGAGGCTTTGCGGGTATCGGCTGGCTTCTGTCCAGGCAGGGCGAGCTCTCCGAAACCGGTTGAGCGACCCGGACGCCATCGTCATCGGCGCCGGGCCCAACGGCCTGGTGGGCGCCAACTACCTGGCGGACGAGGGCTGGGACGTGCTGGTGCTGGAGGCGCAGGGCACGCCGGGCGGGGCGGTCAGAAGCGGCCCCCTCACCGAGGTCCCGGGGTTCACCCACGACTACTTCAGCGCCTTCTATCCGCTGGCCGCCGCCTCCTCCGCGCTGGCCGCCCTTCAGCTCGAGGACTACGGTCTGCGGTGGTGCCGCTCCCCGCTTGTCGTAGCCCATCCGATGACCGACGGCCGCTGCGCGGTGCTGTCCAGCGACCTGGAGGAGACGGTCGCAAACCTGGAGACCTTCGCCGCAGCCGACGGCGAGTCATGGCGCCGGATCTACGGCGTCTGGCACGACCTCGAGGAGCACCTGCTGCCTATCCTGCTCGGGCCGTTTCCTCCCATCCTGCCGGTACCGCGGCTCGTCGCCGACCTGGGGCCAAGCCGGCTCGTGCGTCAGCTCCGGTTCTGGTCATTGCCGGTACGGCGGATGGCCGAGGAGAGCTTCCGGTCGGCCGAGGCGGGCCTTCTGCTGGCCGGTAACGCACTCCACGCCGACCTGGCCCCCGAGGTGCCCGGCAGCGGGTTTCTGGGCGTCCTGCTGTGCTCCCTCGGACAGCACCACGGCTTCCCGGTCCCCGAGGGAGGCGCCGGCAAGATGACCGAGGCGATGGTGAAGCGCCTGCGGAGCCGGGGAGGGCAAGTGGTGTGCGGCCAGCGGGTCGCTCGCATCGATGTCCGCAAAGGCGCTGCCGTAGGCGTCACCACGCAGGACGGCACCAGCTATCGCGCCCGCAAAGCGGTGCTGGCCGACGTGGCCGCACCGGCGCTCTACCGGGACCTGGTCGGCTCCGACCACCTGCCGCCGCAGCTTATGGAGGACATCGCGCATTTCCAGTTCGACAACGGCACGGTCAAGGTTGACTGGGCTCTGGACGGCCCGGTCCCCTGGAAGGCGGAGGAAGCCCACCGGGCCGGCACCGTGCACATCACCGAGAGCATGGACCACCTCACCGAGTCGTCGGCGCAGCTGGCGATGGGGTTGATCCCGGCGAAGCCGTACATGGTCTTCGGTCAGATGAACGTCGCCGACCCCTCGAGGTCGCCGGTGGGCACGGAGACGGCCTGGGCGTACACCCACGTTCCGCAGGAGATCAAAGGAGACGCGGGCGGCCGGCTGACGGGGAGGTGGGACGATGCGGAGACCGCCGAGTACGTAGACCGCATGGAGAGCGAGGTGGAGAAGCTCGCCCCCGGATTCCGGGACCGGATCATCGGCCGCTTCGTCCGTACGCCGCCGCTGTTCGAGGAGGCTGACGAGAACCTGGTCCGGGGGGCGCTGGGTGGCGGCACCGCCCAACTCCATCAGCAGATGGTGTTCCGGCCGACGCCCGGCCTCGGAGGCGCCCGCACCCCGGTGAAGCACCTCTACCTGGCGTCGGCCTCCGCCCACCCGGGGGGAGGAGTGCACGGAGCACCCGGTGCGATCGCCGCACAGACGGCCGTCCGGGACCGCAAGTTGAGACAGTGGCTGCCTGTCGCGGCGGCCGGTGCGGCCGGGCTTGCGCTCAGCCGGAAGAGGACTCGGAGGTAACGCCCGAAACGGTGTCCTGGACCAGCTTGCGCAAGCAGCGGAGCGAACGGGCGTTGCGCATCTTCAGCGCCGGGTCGAGAAGCTTGCTGAACGGCCGGAGCTTGGTTCCCGGCGCCGGCGCTTCGATCATGGTCAGCTTTGTCGAGTCCGGCCTGCGTCCGAGGTCCAGGTAGAGCCGGATCCGAACGATCCCTAGAGGCCTCAGGAACGCCTGCAACACCACGCTCTGGGGGCGCTCCATGGTGACCAGCTCTGTCTTATCCTTGACGGTCAGCTCCCCGCCCGCCCCGCTGGCGTGGTAGAAGGCGGACCCGATGCGCGGCCACTCCGGGTCCACGCCCCGGATGCGCTTAGCCCCGACTACCCACTTGGGGAATGCGTAGGGGTCGAGCAGGATGTCGAAGACGGTCTCCCGGTCGGCCGGGAGCTCAATGCGATTGCGAGACACGTTCCTCCTCCGCCACCGAGTCCGCCTTCCATACGACCCGCTCTCTCGGCTTCATGGCCGGACGAGGCCCGCCCGCCGGTTCGAACAGGTTTCCTGAGGTGCGTGGAACCTCCGCCCGGCCGAAGATAATTCGCGGGAACAGCAAGCCGACCAACCGCTCGTACAGCGGCGGGCTAACGTAGTGGCCGATAATCTGCAGGCGCCCGGTCCGCCCGCACCAGCGCTCCCGCCGGGGCCGGCGAACCGACTTCAGGATTGCCTTTGCCACGGCGTCCGCGTTCTGCAGCGGGTACATCGGGCGTAAGTTCCGGCCGGCGAAGTTTGCGCAGTGCCGGTAGAGGGCGGTATTAACCCCGCCGGGTAGCACGTGGCAGACGGCGATGTTCGGCTCGTCGAGCAACTCGGTCCTCAGGACCTCCCCCAGCCCCTGAATCCCGAACTTGCTCGCGACGTAGGCGCTCATGTCGGGGGCGCTCGTCTTTCCCAGCACCGAAGAGACGTTTACCAAGATGCCGTACCCCTGCCGCTTGAACTGCGCCAGAGCCGCCCGGGCGCCGTTCGCGTAGCCGAGCAGGTTCACCTCGATAATCCTGCGCCACGCGTCTTCCGGAGTCTCCAGGAACGAACCGAACGACATGACAGCTGCGTTGTTGACCCACACGTCGAGACGCCCGAACCGAGCAACTGCGGCCGCCACCAGACGGTCCGCCGTGTAGGAGTCGGCAACGTCGCCCTCGACCGTGACCAGCCGGCCCGAAGCCCCGTGTTCGGTCTGCAGCTTGGCAAGAGCCTCGCTGGCGCGGGCGCCTGTCACCACTGACGCGCCCTCGCGCAGAAACGCGAGCACCGTCTCGCGGCCGATGCCGCTGGAGCCGCCGGTCACCACAGCGACGGTTTGAGGACTGATTTCCACCCAACCTCCAATTGGCGGGGGCCGTTTTGGCCGGAGATGTGCTGGCAGGTGCTGCACTGGCAGGAGTTGTTCGGTGTGATGTACCCGGCGGAGGCCGGGGCCAACCGTAGGGGGGAGGCCATTCCATTGACCCGTCCAGGCGTTGCAGCGGCAAGGTTGCGCCGCTGTTCGATCCGGTTGGGATCCGACCAAAGGAGGCCGGTCGATCCGGAAGCACGCGCGAGTTACCCTCGGTCATGGACTTCGCGGCGTCACCCCGACCGCACGGCCTGCTCCTCACCGGAGGGACCTCCCGGCGCATGGGATCGGACAAGTCCCGGCAGGAGGTCGGAGGTGTGGCGATGGGCCTGCTGGCCGGGCAGGCGTTGCTCGAGGCAGCAGAACCCGTAGTCGCAGTCGGGCCGGACCCCGGCCTGGGGCTACTCAGCGTCGGTGACGGCGGCATGGGTCCGCTCGCAGCCCTGGTAGCCGGGATGGAGCACCTGGCGGCATCAGGTCTGCGAGGCCCGGTGCTCCTGGTTGCCTGTGACCTGCCCTTCGTCACGAACGCCCTTCTGCGATTCGTCAGCGAACAACTGGGCAGCGCCCTGGCATCCGTTCCGGTGAACCGGGGCCGCCTGCAGCCACTGGCCGCCTGCTACGCCCCCTCGGTGCTGCCGGCGGCTCGAAACCTCATCTCAACGGGACGCGTCTCCATGCGGGACCTGCTGGAGACGATCGACTTCGAGCCGGTTCCCGAAGGCAGCTGGAAGGCAGTGGCCCCGCCCGAAGCCCTGATGGATGTCGATACGCCGTTCGAGTTGAGGGAAGCCAACGAGATCGCCGGAGGGCGGCAACCGGGATGACCGTCGTGCAGCCGAAGGAGCTGTCGATTGAGGACTACCTCACCCGGGTGCTCGCTTTGGTCCGGCCGCTCCGGCCCTGCGGCCTGCCTCTGCGTGATGCCTTCGGCTGCGTTCTGGCCGCCGATGTACGTGCTTCGTGCGACCTTCCACCCTTCCACTCGTCGGCAATGGACGGGTACGCCGTCAACTCCGCGGACACCACGAAGGCGACCCCAGACCGTCCGGTCCGGCTGCGGATGACCGGCGAGGTGGGCATGGGACATCCCGCCGAAGACCCGCTGCCGCCGGGCGGCGCGATGGCCGTCCCAACCGGAGGCATGATGCCTCCGGGAGCCGACGCCGTTGCGCCGGTCGAGGACTGCGCCGCAGAGGATGGCGTGGTGGAGCTCTCCCATCCGGTGGAGGCGGGGCGCCACGTGCGGCGGCCGGGGGAGGACCTCCTCCGGGGGGAGATGTTGGTTCCGGCAGGGCGGCGTCTGGAGGCGGCAGACCTGGGCCTGCTTGCGGCCGCCGGGCACGCCGAGGTCTCGGTGATCCCCAGGCCGGCGGTGGGTTTGCTGTCCACCGGCAACGAGCTCGTCGGACCGGGAGGCCGGCCGGGCGGCGGGCAGATCTTCGAGTCGAACTCATTCCTCCTCGACGGTCTCATCCGCCGCGCAGGCGGGCAGCCGCAGTACTGCGGTGCCGTGCCCGACGACCCGGATGCACTCCAGGCGGCTCTGTGCGCGGCGGCCGGATCGTCGGATCTTCTCGTCTGCTCCGGCGGCGTGTCCGCAGGGCGAAACGACCCGGTCAGAAGGGCCTTCCCGCCGGGGAGCGGCGTAGAGCCGGTGCAGATCGCCGTGCAGCCGGGCCGGCCGCAGGCAGCGGGCACCGTCTGCGGCAAGCCGTTCTTCGGCCTTCCCGGCAACCCGATGGCCGCCCTGGTCGCGTTCGAGCTGTTCGTCGCGCCGGCCGTCCCGCGC
>DATAAN010000238.1:0-4039 GCA_036260105.1 Actinomycetota bacterium | reverse complement strand
TCGATGAGCTTGTCGTAGCGGACTCCGGAGGGACATGCGGTCACGCATGCCATGCAGCCGAGGCACCGGTCGAAGTGGCCGACCATCTCGGCCGACATCTCGCTGCCCGGACGCACGGCCTCGTTCATCAAAACGATGCGTCCGCGAGGCGAATCCGGCTCCTGCCCCCAGACGACGTAGGAAGGGCAGGTCGGCAGGCAGAAGCCACAGTGTACGCAGTCGTCGAGAAGAGCTGGTTCCGGCGGGCGGTGACCGTCGAAGGCGGCTTCCGCGGTGATCTCCTGAAGCCATGCGGGGTCCTGCGGGCTGTCCATCAAATCCCTCCTACAAAGATCCCCCGGTTGCAAACGCCCGAGGGGTCGAAGCGGTCTTTCACCCGGCGCGTCAGTGCCAGGAGGGATTCCGGCTGGCTGCCCCAGACGTCGATCTTCTCCCGAATTTCGGCGGGAGCGTCCAGAACCACCACCGGCCGCGGCGCCAGGCGACTCCTCAAATCCTCGACCGAGGCTGCTGCTTCCGCGGGGCCCGGTTGTTCGAGGCGCAGCCAGGCAAGCCCGAGTCCAGCACGTCCTACTGCGGCCGCCCCAATGCTGTCAGCGGCGCGAACGACCCTGGCGAGGTCGGTGGGAAGCGCCGAGACCTTCGCTACGACACCATCGGGCGCGCGCTGGGCGGCGCGCTGGTGCGCCCACAAGCTCTCGTCGTTTTCCTCCAGACTGGCCTCGAGGCCGGCCGCTTCCATCATCTGCTCGGCGACCTGCGCCTGATTGCGGCCGGCTTCTCCGCCGAAGCGAGCCAGCAGGCTGCCCTCGCCCCGCGTCCATCGAAAGTCGAGCGAGATTGCCGAGATGGCGGAGCCGGAGAGAGAAATCGCGGCCTGTTGAAGCACCTGTGCATTATCGGTCCTTCCGGCTACGGTAAGCACGGGCCCGGGGAGGGGATGCAGCCGGACTGAGACCTCGACAATCACGCCGAGTGTCCCGAATGATCCGGTGAACAGCTTGCCCAGGTCGTAGCCGGCCACGTTCTTGATGACCTTGCCGCCGGAGCGGATTACCGACCCGTCGGCGAGCACGCCCCGGATGCCGATCACCTGGTCACGGACGCCTCCGTAGCGATGTCGCAGCGGACCCGAGTCCGCCGTTGCCACCACTCCACCGACGGTTGCGCCGTCACCGGCTCCGAGCGCCGGATCCACGGCGAGCATCTGTCCGGCCTCGGCGAAGGCGGTCTGAGCGTCGGCAAGTCGAACTCCGGCCTGCACGACAGCGGTCAGGTCGCCGGCGTTGTGTTCGACGATTTCGTCCAGGCCTCGAGTAGAGAGCGTGATCCCCTCGGAAAGGGGCGGCCGCCCCCAACTCAGCTTTGTCCCACCGCCGCAGACCCGCACGGTCCTGCCTTCGGCCGCCGCCGCCCGAAGAGCCTCGGCGACCTCCGCGTACTTGGAGAGAATCTCGACCGGCATCAGAACCGTTCCGCGACGCCCGCTTGTTCCAGGGGGTGTCGGCGGTAGGGTCCGGGCACCTCGCCGCACAGCCTGGGCGTCGGCATGACCTTTCCCGGGTTGGCGAGCTGCTGTGGATCGAAGGCACACCGCAGCCGCTGGAACGCATCGAGGTCGGCCTCCGAGAACATCCTGGTCATATACCGCTTCTTCTCGATGCCTATGCCGTGCTCGCCGGTCAGCGAGCCGCCCGCGTCCACGCAGGCCTGGACTATCAGTCCGGCAACCTCCTCGGCTCGCTCGGCCTCGCCCGGGACGCTCTGGTCGTAAAGCACGAGCGGGTGGAGGTTTCCGTCTCCGGCGTGGAACACGTTGGCGACGCTGACGTTGAACCGGCGGGCGAGCTCGTCGATCGTGCGCAGCACCTCGGGAAGCTTTGTCCTGGGGATCACGCCGTCCTGCACGTAGTAGTTCGGGGCCAGCCGTCCCATCGAAGCAAACGCGGCCTTCCGTGCCTTCCAGATCAGCTGGCGCTCCGCCTCATCCCGCGCTATGCGTATCTCGACGCTACCGGTGCGCTCGCAGATGCCGACGACTTCGCCGAAGGCCAAGTCGCACTCGGCCTCCGATCCGTCCAGCTCGACGATGAGGGCGGCGCCCACGTCGAGACGGTAGCCCGCGCCGGTGGCCTTCTCGGTGGCACGGATCGCAAGGCGGTCCATCATCTCAATCGCGCCCGGTACGATCCCGGCGGCGACGATGTCCGACACCGCCTGCCCTGCCTCCTCCATCGTCTCGAAGAACGCCACCAGGGTACGAAACTGCTCCGGCACCGGAATGACCCGCAGCACGATCTTGGTCGCTATGCCCATCGTGCCCTCCGACCCTACGAAAGCGCCCATCAGGTCGTATCCGGGATGATCCATCTCCTTCCCGCCGAGGCTTACCACCTCGCCGTCGGACAGGACCACCTCGAGGCCCAGAACGTAGTTGGTCGTAAAGCCGTACTTGAAGCAGTGGGCCCCGCCGGAGTTCTCGGCGACGTTTCCTCCGACCGAGCACACGATCTGACTGGACGGGTCGGGAGGAAAGAAGTGGGTAGGAGAAACTGCGGCGGAGACTTGGAGGTTAGTGACTCCCGGCTCAACCACCACCCGCTGGTTGGGAAGGTCAACCTCGAGGATGCGACGCATCCGGGATAGGACGATAAGAACTCCTTCCTCGACCGGCACCGCCCCACCGGAGAGCCCGGTGCCGGACCCTCTGGCGACCCAGGGCACCCCCGCCTCCCGGCATATCCGGATGGCGTCGCGTACCTCCTCGGCGGTGTCGGGAAGCAGGACGATCGCAGGCATCGCCCGGTACGCGACCAGGCCGTCGGATTCGTAGGTGCGCAGCTCGTGCGGATGGGTCAGCACCCGCTCGGGGGCAAGAGCTCGCTCGAACTGCGTCCGAAGCGCTTTGGCGTTCACGCCTTCCATCGGTCCAATACAGGATGCCACCGCAGCGAGGCACTTCTTGGATGCGAGCCATGTGACCCCATAACTACGAGCGATCGTAGTGGATATGCGCGGATGCTGCCTTCGAATGGCTCCGCGGCGCGCCCCCGCCGCATAGCCAGGTCGTCAAGCTCCCGCTGAAGTGACTCTCGGCGAGTCAGAGTGAGCGGACATCCCCGCTCGTCTGCCTCTCCCTCACGCCCTGGCCGCCGACCTGGTGTTCAGCTGGTCGAAGCCCACAGCGACCAGGATCAGTACGCCGATGGCGATCTGAAGATAAAACGCCTGGATGTTCAACAGGTTCCCGCCATTGACCAGAACCCCCATGATCAAGGCGCCCGCCGCGGCACCCAGGGCGCTGCCCTTGGCTCCGAACAGGCTGGCGCCGCCGATCACGCAGGCGGCGATCGCGTTCAGCTCGAAGCCGGTACCGGCGGTCGGGATGCCGGCTCCCAGCCGGGATGCCAGCAATACTCCTCCCAGCCCCGCCAGCAGGCTGCAGATCGCGTAAACCGAGACCAGTACCATCCGCACCGGAACCCCGGCCAGGCGGGCCGACTCCGGGTTCGATCCCACCGCGTAGATGTACCTCCCGAAGACCGTGCGGGTCAGAACGAAGTGGATTGCGATGGTGACGGCCGTCGCCAGCAGGAGCAGGTTCGGAATTCCCAGGATCGTGCCGTTGGCGATCTCCTGGAACCCCTCGGGCAGCGGCTGGATCGTCTTGGCATCGGTGATCACCAGAACCGCCCCCCGAGCGATCCCCAGCATGCCGAGGGTGGCGATAAACGGCGGCAGTTTGGCCCGCGTGACCAGAAGACCGTTGATCACCCCGAGGATGGCTCCGAGCACGACGCCGGCGATTATCGCCACCGGGACCGGCGTGCCGCCGACCAGCAGTTGGGCGGTAACCGCCCCGGAAAGCCCCAGGACCGAGCCGACCGACAGGTCGATGCCAGCAGTCAGGATGACCAGAAGCTGACCAACGGCGAGGATGCCGAAGATCGCCACTTGGCGGGCGAGGTTGGAGAGGTTGCTCGTGGTCAGGAACTCGCTGCTTGCAAGCGTAAGGGCACCCACCGCAACTAGCAGCACC
>DATAAN010000237.1:0-7473 GCA_036260105.1 Actinomycetota bacterium | reverse complement strand
ATGACGGTTGCGAGCTCGCGGGCCCGGGCAAGCGTGCGGTCCAACGGATCCAGCAGGTAAAGCTGCTCCAGCACGGCATGCACGAGCGTTCCCCGGGTGCTGTAGATGTCGGCCGGCTCGGGCAGCCGATCCACCGCGCGGTACTTGAACAGCTGGGGGCAGGTCTTGTAGTCGGAGGCACGGGAGGGCGACAGACGGATCAGGGACTCGACGTCGCCCTGGGTTTCCTTTCCCCGGTCGGCGTCCCGCAGGGCTGCTGCTTCGGCTCCACTCACCCGATCATCTTAGGAGGTGGGTGCGACATGTTGGGGTTTTCCCGCTAGAACAACGACATTTGTCCCGGGCTAAGAGACTCTGTCTTTTTGCGGCGGCCCCCTCGGCGCCTGGGCCTGGGGGCCACCGGCTCGGGCTGCTCTTCCCAGGGCGGCGGGTCCGGCAGTAGAGGGAGCTGCTGGGCGATCTGGGGCGCCTCGCTCAACGGCTCCTGGGCAGGTCCGAAGTGTAGCTGTCCCGCTCCGGGCTCGGCTGATTCCTCCGATACCGGCTCAGGCAAACGCCAGATCGCGACGAGGGCCCTCGGGACGCCGAAGAGATCGATCTGCTCGGGCGACAGCGCCGGCAAGGCAAGCAGAGGTGTCATTTGATCAGGTTCACCCTCTTCAGGATCGGATAGGGGTTGACGGCGGCCCCGGAAGGGACGTGCGTCTCGAAGTGCAGGTGCGGAGGGGTGGTCCTCGCATTGCCGGTGTTGCCGACGTAGCCGATGACCTGGCCCTTCTTGACCCGAGTGCCGTTGGAGATGCCGGGGCCGTAGCCGGAGAGGTGGGCGTAGTAGTAGCGCCAGTTGTCGCCGGGGGAGCGGATCCATAGCTTGTTTCCCCCTAGAGGGTTCACTCCTTTCTCCTCGACTACGCCGTTGACCACGGCGTAGACGGGAGTGCCCGACAGGGCGAAGATGTCCACCCCCTGGTGCCTGCGGTAGCCCGCGCGGGGAGCGAGGTAGGTGTCGACGAACGAGTAGGGCGCCTTCACGGGGAACGAGAAGCCCGCCTTGCTCGTGTCCAGCCGGGTCTTCACCGACTCGTACTGCCTCGCCAGTGCGGCAAGGGAGCCCTGCATGTCCCGTTGCCGCTTCTTCAGCGCTTCCACCGCCTGCTGCTGCGCCACCCTCTTTGCGTCCAGCTCCGTCTTCAGCCGGGCGGTCTCCTCCCGAAGCTGGCGGATGTTCTGCAGCGTCTTGCTATCCGATGAGGTGACCGATTCGAACAGGTCCATGGCGGTCGCCAGCTGCCGGAACGTCCGGGCTCCGAGGAGCACGTTCAGCAGCTCGGTCGGTCCTGAGCGGTAGTTTGAGGAGGCCCGCTTGTTGATGGAGCCCTGGACGGCAGCGGTTTGCGCCTCCAACTCCGCTATCCGAGCCTCTGCGGCGCCGATCTCGTTCTGGAGAGTCTCCAGAGCGGTCTGCCCGGCCTCGAACGCGGCAACCAGGCGGTCGAGCTCCTTCTGCGCCTGGCTCAGCTTGCCGGAAGAGGCAGCCACCTCAGCCTGAAGCCGCTTTACCTCCTCCGGGCTGGGCATCTGAGGCGGGAATGCAGCACCCAGGGCGGGGGCGGCGGAGCCGAGCAGCAAGGCGCATACCAGTGTCGAGAGGACGACAAAAGACCGCTTGGGGGAGGGCATTTTGCCATTTAAGCACCCGTGTCGGGCGATTACGCGTGTTAATCACAGTGAACTTTGAGGCACTTTTGTCATCTTGTGGGGCACCCTTTCTTCGCCACAAGATCTAGTAGCAGCCTTGGCCGGGACGGCCTGAAGACCGGTCAGGAACCGGTTGCTTGAGCCACCTTGTCCGACCCGCGCTGACCCACCACCAGGACGGCCAGACCGGTAGTGATGGGAACGGAGGCGACCAGGCCGATGCTGCCGACGAGGGTGCGGATCACCTCCTCCGCCACCACCTCGCCCGTCAGCACGTCGCCAAGACGGGACTCGGCAATGGTGAACAGGATGAGCAGCGGAAGGGCAGCGCCGGCGTAGGCCAGCACCAGCGTGTTGACGGTCGAGGCTATGTGATCGCGGCCGATGCGGATGGCCGCTCGGTAGAGCTCAGCCGACCTCATCGCCGGATTCGCCAGGTGCAGCTCCCAGACGGCAGAGGCCTGGGTAACCGTCACATCGTCGAGCACACCCAGGGAGCCGATGATGATGCCGCCGAGCAGGATGCCCTGCAGGTTGATGGTAGCGCTGGCGACCCGGATGAACGTCGCCTCCTCCGATGCGAACCCGGTGAGCCGGGACGCCTCGACGAATATCAGGGCGAGCAAAGCCGTAATGACCAGGCTGGCCAGAGTGCCCAGAACGGCCGAGGTCGTGCGGACGTTGACCCCATGCGACATGTAGAGGGCGACGAACATAACCCCCGCCGAGCCTACGATGGCGACCGCGAGGGGATTCTCGCCCGCCAGGATGGCGGGCAGCACGAACTGGATCAGGATTGCCAGGCTGACGCCGATGCCGACGAGTGCGGCAACACCGCGCAACCTGCCCAAGGCAATGACCACCGCCGCGAAGATAAGCGCCAGAACCGTCATCGGACCGTGGCGCTGGATGTCGGCGAAGTCGTAGACGAAAGTCCCGGGCTCGGTCTCCGTGCGGGAGACGACTATGCGGGAGCCTTCCTCTATCGTGCGGATCGCGTTCGGGTCGCCGACTTCGAACGTCACGGTTTCCCCCTCGTCGGGGCCCTCGGACAGCCGGACCTCAGCGACGTTGCAGTTGGGGCCCTCCTCCTCGAGTCCTGGGCACGGAACTGCGACGATCGCGGTGACGATGCCGTTGAACAGGTCGGTCGGCAGCTCGATGGCTCGGGAGATGTCCGGACGGCTGGTGGGCCACAGAACTGCGAATCCCACTAGGGTCAGCGCGACCAGCGGCACGGTGACCATGGTCAACAGGCGCCTGGTCTTTACCGGAACGCCGTCCAAGTGGCCGCCGTGGCCGTGCCCGTGTCCGTGGCTATGCATGGGCAGACATGAGGGTGTGGCAGCAAGCGGTGGGACTGCTGTTCAGTTTTGGGGGGAGGAGCTTGGAGCCTGCTAGCGAGCCGTTCTCGGGCGGCGCAGTCTGGTGTGCGTGTAGCAGAACTGCGACTTGTTGTACACCGACAGGATGGTGTTGCAGTCGGGGTGCGAACACGTCCGACCGGCCACCGCAGTGCGGGTTCGCCGGGGTAGTCCGATGACAGGAGTTGCCTTCAATGGCTTCGTATTCATGTCTCAAGGAAAGCGATCCAGCCTGAGAATTTCGTGAACTTGGGGTTAAACCTGCCAAAGAAGTGATCCGGCTAGGAGGCGAGACGGCCGGACGCGTTTGGGCTGCCGAAGCTCATTCTTTCGGTTTCGCAGCGCCCCGCCGGCGCCGGTAGACCAGCCGCACCGGCTCGTTCGACTGGGGAGCGGGACCATCCGCCGGAGTACCGGTGGGAGCCGGTACGGCCGCGGCAGTCGAAGTATCGGTTGGGCTGCCGTCGGGTTCGGTCACCGCTGGAGCTTGGGATTCCCGTCGAACAGCCGTGCCCTTCAAGCAGGCTCTCACCGTCTCGCGGATGAACTCGCCGTTGCCGGAGCTTCGGCCCTCGAGCGCACGCGAGGCCAGGGCGGCCATCATGGCGCCGGCCGCCTGCTCGGACGCCACGGACTCGCTCACCCTCCCAAAACGCTTCTCGAGATCCAGGTAACCGGCCAGCACCCCGATGTCCTCCCGGATCGACGACTGGGCGCCGTTCGTCACGCCGACGGGCAGGGCGTCTCCACCGGGCTGCGAGAGGCCGTAGCGGTAGTAGTCCAGCGTGGCCAGGGCGACCTCCTGGATGTTCTGCTCCACGTCGCCGGTCCCGGCCTTGATGGGCAGGTCCACCAGGAGCTGGCGGAGGTGATAGTAGGAGTCGCTGGCCAGGGTGGCCCCCGCCGTCTCCTCCTCGGGCGTCCAGCCGTTCCCCGCCGGCGGCTGCTCGGGATGGTAGTGGGTGTCGGTAACCGCCACCGGAGCGAGGTCGGCGACCTTGCGGCGCCCCTTCCTTCTGGGAGGCGCCGGCTGCTCCGGCTCGGACTCCTCAGCCGGCTCGCCAACGGCGTCTCCGGCTGCGGTGTCCGCGAAAGGAGGGGTGACCACGGGCGCACCTACGTCGGCGATGTTGATTGCGGCCGGCTCCGCTTCGTCCCGGGACGGAACAGCGACGGCATCCTCGGCCTCTTCACCTGCCGCGGTCTGGTCCCGATCACCGGCGGGCTCCAGCGCATCCCTCAAAACCTCCTCGGTGCGGGCGTCGATCTGCGCCTGACCGGGAATCGGGGCCGGGGCAGGCTCCGGCTTCTCCCGTCCGGCCTCAGGCTCCTCTGCGTGCTGGCCGACGTGGCTGCGAACGAAGGTCGCCGCCACCAGGGAGGCCAGGAGGAGGAAGCCGACTCCTACCAGCAGGCCGGAGTGGATGGCGTCGACGAAGGCGTCTCGCGCCCCGCCGGCGATCTGGGCCAGAACCGAGTCTGGCGTGCCCGGGGGAACCTGCCGGCGGAAGGCCTCCAGGCTGCCGCCCCCCGCTGCGGCGTTGCCGGCGGCCCGTTCGACCACCGTCTGAGCAGACTGCCGCCCCATCCCCACGGTGGTCAGATACTGGAGCAGGTTGTCCTTGAACGCCGAGGTAACAAGGGCGCCGAGCACGGCGATGCCGAGCACGCCTCCCAGCTCGCGCGTCGTATTCGTGGCGGCCGAGGCGACGCCCGCGTGGCGTGGCTCGACCGATGCCATGACCGCGGCCGTCATCGGCGCCATGGTCAGCGCCATGCCGGTACCGAGAACCACGAAGGCAGGGAGGATGATCGACTCATAGGCGGAGTCCGGCTGGATGCGCAGCAACAGCGCCATGCCGCCGGCGGCGTACAGGGTTCCGATGGTCATGAGCCACCGGCTGCCGTGCCGGTCGGACAGCCTTCCGGCGATTGGGGAGATCAAAAGGATTGCGGCGGTGAACGGCATGAGCCTTACCCCGGTCTCCAGGGGCGAGAAGCCCCTCACGTTCTGGAGGTACAGCGCCAGGAAGAAGGTCGTCCCGAAGAGCGCAAAGAACACCGCTGCCGCGACGAAGTTGGAAGCGGCGAAGGTGGGGTTGCGGAAGAACCGCAGTGGCAGCATGGGGTTCCTGCTCTTCAGCTCGATGACGATGAACACAATCAGGAGCACCGCGGCCGCCCCGAATGCTGCGAGTATGCGGTCGTCGGTCCACCCCTCGGCGCCTCCCTCGATGAGCGCGTAGACCAGGCAGAAAAGCCCTGCGGTGCCGGTCAGGAAGCCGGCCAGGTCGATCCGGCGCGCCCGGGTGGTGTCCCGGCTATCCCGAACGACGATGGCCGTCAAAAGGAAGCCCAGGATGCCCACCGGCAGGTTGATGAAAAAGATCGTCTCCCAGGAGTAGTTCTCGACGATGTAGCCGCCGACCAGCGGTCCGACCGCCACCGCTAGGCCGGACATGGCGGCCCAGATGCCGATGGCAGTTCCCCGCTCCTTGCCGTGGAAGGTGGAGGTGATGATCGAAAGGGACCCCGGGAGGAGCAGCGCCGCTCCAAGTCCCTGGACCGCCCGGAAGCCGATGAGCTGCTCCGTGCTCTCCGACAGGCCGCACGCCAGCGAACCGAGGGTGAACACCAGCAGGCCGAGCAAGAAGAACTTCTTTCGGCCGAAAAGGTCGCCGAGCGAGCCGCCGACCAGCATGAAAGAGGCGAAGGTCAGCGTGTAGGCGTCGATGATCCACTGAAGGTCGGTGACCCTCGCATCGAGCTCACGCTGCATGGTGGGCAGGGCGACGTTGACGACCAGGTTGTCCAGCATGGGCATGAACAGCCCGAAGACCATGGCTACCAGCACGAGCCACTTGCGCTTGCCGCCGGCCGTGGCGCCCGGGTGCTCGTTTCCCGAGGAGGCCGGGTCGCCGCCCGCCCTCGCTGCCACAGACGCTTCGTCGGCCATTGCTCCCCCTAGGCTAGTCGCGAGGCTTAGTGTGAGTGAGCGCTCGTTCAGGTGTCAACGACCGGCGAGCCGGATAGATACAGCCCAGGGACCCCAAGAAGGAGCGACATGAAAGCTGCGGCGATCACGGAGTTCGGCGGACCGGAAAACATCCAGCTCCTGGACCTGCCGGACCCGTTGGTAGGGCCGGATATCGTGCTGGTTCGCGCCGCTGCTGCAGGGGTCAACCCGGCCGACTGGAAGATTCGTGAGGGCCGGATGACCTCCCGCTACCCGCATGTGTTCCCGCTGATCCTCGGGTGGGACGTCTCCGGGGTCGTCGAGGCCGTTGGGGCGGCGGTCACCGCGTTCCGGCCGGGCGACCGGGTCTGCGCCTACGCAAGGAAGTTCTGCATCGGCCATGGCTGTTACGCCGAGTACGTCGCGGTGGTCGAGGAGTCGGTCTCGCCGGCCCCGAGGTCGGCGGACCTCGTCGGCGCCGCGGCCCTGCCGCTCGCCTCCCTGACGGCGCTGCAGACGATCTACGCCCTGGAGGTCATCTCGGGCGAGTCGGTGCTGATCCACGGCGGGTCCGGTGGAGTCGGTTCGTTTGCGGTGCAGCTGCTGGTCGACATGGGTGCCACCGTTCTGGCGACCGCCAGCCCGGCAAGCGCCGGTCACCTGGAGTCGATGGGCGCGGTGCCGATCGACCGTACCGGAGATATCGTCCGGCAGGTTCAGGCCGTCACCCCGGACGGGGTGCACGCCGTGATGGACGTAGGCGGTGGACCCGACGCCATCCGCACGAGCATGCCGGTGACCAGGGACGGAGGGCGCATCGCATCCATCCTCGGTCCCCCCGAGCTGAACGACGAGGACCTGGCCCGGGGTCTCAAGGGCAGATACGTCTTCGTTCGGCCGTACGGAGCTCAGCTGGCCGATCTGGTAGCCAAGGTGGACGCAGGATCACTGCGTATCCCCGTCTTCGAAACCTTCCCGCTCGAGCAGGCGTCCGAGGCGCACAGAAGGCTGGAGGCGGGCGGAGTCCGGGGCAAGATCGCACTCACGGTCGGCGACGGGCAGTAAAACAACCGAACCCCCGGGAAGGGGGCTCGGTCGCCTGGGAGATCGGGTGCTCTACCTGCCCTTGCTTCTCCAGCGCAACCCGGACGATGAGGGCTGCTGCGCGGGTTCGCTGACGGAGGCGGGCTTGGCGGACTCGGGGGCCGGGGGTGCCGCCGCTGCGCGGGGCGGCCAGTGGGTCAGGTCTGTCACTATCTCCTGCATCGGGTCCAACCTCCTCGTATTCGCCGACTGAACCGAATTGGTCATGTTGCTCGTGTGCTGGGCCTACTGGGTACGTCTCCTCCAACGTGTCAGGTCGCTTGCCGGCTCGGCCGCTTCGCTGCTCGCTCCGACCAACGCTGGCTCGGAGCGCCGGTTCCTCCAGCGGCGAAGGTCATCGGTGTCCGAGGG
>DATAAN010000236.1:0-2903 GCA_036260105.1 Actinomycetota bacterium | reverse complement strand
ATCTACAACTTCCGGGCCGTGCGCGACCGCCTCGAGAAAAAGGGCCACTCGTTGAAGACCCAGGGTGACACAGAGGTGTTGGCTCATCTGGCGGAGGACTGTGAGCCCATCGACGTGGCGGCGCATCTCGATGGGATGTTCGCCTTCGCGATATGGGACGACGCCCGTCGAAGGCTCGTGCTGGGACGGGACCGGTTCGGGAAAAAGCCCCTCTTCTACTACGCCGGAGAGAGATGTCTGGTCTTCGGCAGTGAGATCAAAGCCGTGCTGGCTCACCCCTCGGTCCCCAGATCTTTGAACACCGAGGCGATTCCTGCCTATCTGGCTTTCGGCTACGTGCCCACACCGGGCACTTTCTTCGCCGGTATCCGGAGCCTCCCGCCAGGTTGTGTGCTGACATTCGATCGTGACGGCGCGCTCTCCGTTCAAAGCTACTGGAGTCTCGAAACGCTTCCCCAGCGTTCGCCGCTCGACAGGTTCACTCCCGACGAAGCCGCCGGCAAGGTGCGCACCGGCCTCCGCGCCGCGGTAGAGAAGCGCCTCGTCGCAGACGTTCCCGTGGGGGCATTCTTGAGCGGCGGTATCGACTCCAGCGCTGTCGTCGCAACGATGGCGGACCTGGTCACCGGCCCGGTTCCCACCTTCACGATCGGCTTCGAGGACGAGGACGGATTCGACGAGAGGCCCTATGCCCGGCTCGTAGCGAACAGGTTCGGCACCGACCACATGGAGTTCGTGGTGAAGCCCAACGCCATCGATCTGGTCGAACGGCTGGTCTGGCATCACGATCAGCCGTTCGGCGATTCGAGCGCAATCCCCACCTTCCTTCTCTCCGAGCTCACCCGCGGGCACGTGACCGTTGCGCTCTGCGGGGACGGCGGCGACGAGGTGTTCGCCGGCTACGAGAGATTTGCCGGTGCTCTGGCGCTGCGCCAGTACCGGCGGATTCCGCAGTCGCTGCGCAAAGGCATCAATACGGCGGTCAAGCAGGTCCCTGACGCGTTATGGCATCAGAGGGGGCGGACGATCAAGCGCTTCGTCGCCCAGAGTGAGCGCGATCCGGTCGATGCGTTCAGAGAATGGGTCTCCTACGTGCCGGAGGACTTGCGGGAGGCGCTCCTGCCGTCAGCTTCCGGGTGGGGTTCGGAGGACTACCGCCGCGTATGGGGCCGATTCGCCGAGGCGCCGGTACTAGACCGGCTGCAGCTGCTCACCATCGCTACCTACCTTCTGGACGACCTGCTGCCCAAGGTCGATCGGATGAGCATGGCTCATGGCCTCGAAGTCCGGTCCCCACTGCTGGACCCTCACCTCGCCGGGTTGGCCTTCGCACTGCCTCCGCGAGCGCGAATCCGGGGCCTCTCCGGGAAATGGATCCTGAAGCGCGCCATGGCGGGCATCCTGCCTGCTGAGATCCTCCACAGGAGGAAGCGGGGGTTCGGGGTACCGCTGGATCGCTGGTTCCGGCGTGATCTCCATAGCTACGTGCGATCGACGCTCGGATCGCCCACCGCCCGTATCCGGGCCCACGTCAACGGCGAGGCCCTCGATCGTGTGCTCCAGGAACACGCCTCCGGTAGCCGGAACCACGGCCAGGCGTTATGGACCCTTCTGACCCTCGAGATCTTCCTGGCCAGAGGCGACTTCAGCTGAGCCGCCGTACCGAAATTTTCCTCACTATCGTCTTGCCCTGGAGATTAGCGGCAGGTAGCCTGTGCGCGTCCTTCGTCGGCTCAGGTTGCCGGTGAGGGACCTCTTACAAAAAGCTAACCAATAAATTGCGTCTCACATAACCCAGCAGGACCTATATGGCTCTAAACGACACGACCCGCGTGTGGGTCGCCTTCAGTGTTGCACTGTGCCTCAGTTGGGCCATCATGCCGGCCGCTATTGCTCTCGGCAGGCGTTGGGGCCTGGTCGTAAGACCACGCCTGTTCAACAAGGGCGACGGAATAGTCTCCATCCTCGGCGGTGCTGCGCTGGCCATCGCCGCTTCAGCAGGCTTTCTGGGCGCGTGGGGCGTCCCCGAGGGAACCGGGGTTTTCATGCTTGCCGCCCTAGGCCTGCTGGTTCTGGGTTTCCTCGACGACCGGTCCAAGAGTTGGCTGTTCAACCCTTCGATCCGGCTGGTCGTTCAGCTCGCCGTAGCGGGAGGCGCCTATCTGTCGGGCCTTCGCTCCGATACGCCCGGCGTGCTGGGTGCGGTGATCAGCGTCCTGACATTGACTGCATGCATGAACGCATTCAACCTGCTCGACAACATGGACGGCGTCGCTGGGTCCACCGGAGCGGCTGTCGGCGCCGGGATTTGCATGACCGCTCTTCTGGGGAACCAGTACATGGTTGCTGCCCTTGCCGCGGCAGTCTGCGGCGGGTGTCTGGGATTTCTACGATTCAACCTCAGGAACGCCCGGATCTATCTGGGAAACGGGGGCTCGCTGTTCATTGGATTCATCCTGGGAGCAGCAGCCCTCAAGCTCAGGACCCCCTTGGACTTTCCATGGGGCCCGGTCGCCATGGTGGCCCTGCTGGCCCTTCCCGCGAGCGACACCGCGGTGGTCATCATCTCCCGGCTACTCGCCGGCCGGCCGGTCATGCTCGGCGGAGTCGACCACATCTCACACCGCCTGGTCGCGGTCGGATACAGCAAGTTGACCGCCGCGCTGGTGCACGCCGGCGCCGCCCTTCTTGCCGGCCTCGGGGTAGCCGGCGCGATCGTTACCGGGTCTCCGGAGATCCTGGTGATGGTCCTGATCTTCTTTGCCGCCGGGGGGCTGCTTCTACTTCAGCTGAACATGTATGACCGGGAAGCGGTCGAGGTGCCGTCGGGCTTGCTGGCCAGGGTTCCGGCGACTGTGCCGGCTATCGAACCTTGCGTCTGTAGGGTGCGGCGTGCAATCTGC
>DATAAN010000235.1:0-21760 GCA_036260105.1 Actinomycetota bacterium | reverse complement strand
GGAGGCCTTCGAGGCCGCTTCCTGTGCGCGGACCAGCATCCGCCGCCCTCCTGCAGTCAGGTGAACGGCATACCGGCGGCGGTCGGAGGGACTGGGACGGCGCTCGACCCACTGCTTCTTCTGGCAGTCGTCCAGGACCTGGACGAGTGAGCTGGCGTCGATCCTGAGGCGCTCCGAAACAGCGGCCTGCGACAAACCTTCGTTGCTGGACAGGGTCCTCAGCACGGCGAACTGGCGCATAGTGAGACCGAGCGGTGCGAGGGCTTCTGCGATGCGCAGCCGGGAAACTGTGCCGATCCTGGAGAGCAGCAACCCCAGATCGTTGCCCAGGGCAAAGTCGGTGGCCGGCTCAGTTCCCATGCTGCCCATTATAGGCATGACAAATAGTTAGTCATACCCACGATCTCGGAATGTTTCGGCTGTCACAAAACGGCGAACTATTCGCGCATAGCGTGAGATCGCGCTTGTGTCAAACCTCCGCATTAAATAGGGTCAGGGCACAACTAAAGAGAGACACGACGGCGGGCCTGTGTTCGCGCGAAACCGCTCGTCGCAACCAGGGGGTAGTGAAGTGAGGCGCAAAGAAAAAGTCAGCCGCCGGCTGGTACTCGTCATGGCGTGGACCATAGCTGCGGCAGCGTTGTTTGTTTCACCGGCTTCGGCCGATGTGACGTCGGTGGCGGGAGGGGCTTTCGGCGCCTCGATCAACAGCACCCTGCTCGGTCAGGTGCTGCCGCCGACGCCGTCCGTGACCCTTCCGCCCAACGGGGGCGGGCCGTTTACGGACACGGCAGTGCCGATCGACATCCCGGGACTGCTGTCAGCCGACGTGCTCGAAGCCAGCACTCAAGGGGGCCTTCTCGGAACGCATCAAGGATTCGCCCAGAGTGAGGCGGTCCTCGCCGAGGTTCAGATCGGCGGAATAGAGGGAGTCACTCCTCCGGCCATCGAGATCGAAGCCGTCGAAGCTCAATGCCTTTCGAACGGCGACGGCTCCTCCGGGTCCACTGACATCATCGGAGTAATTGCCGGGACGCCCATCCCTCAGAACCCGGCGCCCAATACATCGATTCCTGCGGCGCAGCTTCCGAACGGCGTCGCGAGCATCATCATCAATGAGCAGCAGATTCAGAACAGCCCGGGCGGCACCTCCATCGTGGTCAACGCCGTCCACGTGACCCTTCTGCCCGTTCCTCTTCCGCTCGGAGGCACCACCGGCCTGGTCGACATCATCATCGCCCAGGCTCGCTGCGCCGCCGCCGGACCGGACGTGAACACCGGCCAGGTTGCGGTCATCAAGGATGCTCCGGCTGACGCACAGAACGTCCAGTTCACCTTCACGATCACCTGCCCGGGCGTGGCCGGCTCGCCGTTCACCCGGACGGTCACCGGCGACGGCACCACCCACCCGGTGATCAACGTGCCGACAGGGACGGTGTGTACGGCTGCGGAGACCCCGATCGCCGGCTTCGTCCAACAACCGGCCCAAACCTTTGCGCCCGTAGCCAGCGGGGCAACTAGGACCGTCACGTTCACCAACGTGCGTACCGCCGGGCCGGCAACCGGTCAGGTTGCGGTAATCAAGGACGCTCCGGCCGACGCACAGAACGTGCAGTTCACCTTCACGATCACCTGCCCGGGCGTGGCCGGCTCGCCGTTCACCCGGACGGTTACCGGCGACGGCACCACGACCGCAGTGACCGGCATCCCGGCGGGTACGGTCTGCACCGCCGCGGAGACGACGGTCGCCGGCTTCAACCCGCAGCCCAACCAGACCTTCCAGCCGGTCGTGACCGGCGGCACCCGGACGGTCACCTTCACCAACACCAGGACCGGCGTCCAGCCGGCCCCGACCATCACGGTGCAAAAGAGCGTGAACCCGAGCTCCCGGCCTCAGCCCGGCGGCACCTTCACGTTCACCGTTCGGGTAACCAACACGGGCACCGTGCCGGTCGTCATCACGTCGATAGTCGACGACGTCCACGGCAACCTCGACAACCGGGGAACCTGTGACACCGGCGCCACGCTTGCGGCCGGAGCCAGTTACACCTGCTCGTTCTCGGTTCTGTTCACCGGCAACTCCGGTGCAACGCAGACCGACCGGGTCACGGTGACGGCTACCGACGCCGCCGGCCGGACGGTGACTGCAATCTCCAACGGCGTAACCATCAGCATCACGCCTCGGGGGACGCAGGTGGGCGGCCCGACGATCATCATCAACAACAACAACTCGGCTACCTGCACCAGCAACGCCACCTCGGCCGGTGCCAGGTACACGATCGCCCAGATAAACATCGACAACGACGCCACGGCGAACTGCTCGTCGGTTGCGACATCGGCGGGGACCACCACAACGGTGCCGACTCCTGCTCCGACGCACACGACGCCTCCCACCGGCAAGGTCCTGGCTCGGACGGGTATCGACACCCTTCCGATGACCGCCCTGGGGCTGGCGCTGCTGGTCACCGGATGGGCGATGCTGTCGAAGCCGAAGACGGCCCGCGAAAGCGGCGATCTGTAAACGAGCTGGCAAACAGGAAGAAGGGCCCCCGAGGGGGCCCTTCTTCTTTGACCGGTGCGCTGGCTAGCCGAGCATCGGGATCACGTACCGGGCGAGGAAGTACAGGATGATGATCGTCATCACCAACAGAAAGCCGTAGCGGATCACCTCCGACTGGGCGAAGTCGTCTCCCCGGGACCTGACCACGCGCCTCGCTGCGACCGGCTCCTCGACGATCCGCCTCTCGGCCACTGGTTCCTCGACGACCCGCCTTTCGACAGCGGGCTCCTCAACGACCCGCCGCTGTACGACCGGCTCTTCTTCATAGATGGGCATCGGTGCCTCCTTCGTTCAAAGCCGCTCTGGCGGCACAAGCACACATCGGTGCCGCCGTCCCGATGACTGCGGCCACCTTTATGTATTCCCCGATCAGGCCGCTTCCTCCCCTTGCCATATATGGAGCAGTCGAAGAAACGAAAAGGCCCCCTTGCGGGGGCCCTTTTCGTCTAGTTGGAAGTCGAGCTAGAAGCCCTCGACCTCTTCCTCCTCCGGGTCGTAGAACTGCGCCCTGGCGGCCGCTTCTGCTTCCTCGGCGGCCCGTCGCTCCTCGTCCTGCTTGCGCAGCAGCTGGAGCAGCTCCGAGACCTCCTCGGACGGCGTGACCTTGACCGAGCGGTACCGGGTCATGCCGGTGCCGGCGGGGATCAGCTTGCCGATGATCACGTTTTCCTTGAGGCCCAGCAGTGCGTCCGACTTGCCTCGGATGGCGGCCTCGGTGAGCACCCGGGTGGTCTCCTGGAATGAGGCTGCGGACAGCCAGCTCTCGGTGGCCAGCGAGCTCTTGGTGATGCCCATCAGGATCGGTCGTGCCGTCGCCGGCTCGCCGCCCTTGGCCACCACGTCTTCGTTGATCGAAGCGAACAGCTTGCGCTCCACCAGGTCCTGCGGCAGCAGCTCGGTGTCCCCGGGCTCGATGACGCTGACCTTGCGCAGCATCTGGCGGACGATCAGCTCGATGTGCTTGTCGTGGATCGGCACACCCTGGCTCTTGTAGACCTGCTGAACCTCGTTCACCAGGTACATCTGGACGGCACGGATGCCGGCCACCTCCAGGATGTCGTCCGGGTCGATGGAGCCTTCGGTGATCTGGTCACCCGGCTGGATGACATCACCCTCATCCACGACCAGGCGCTGGCGCCGGGACACCGGGTAGGCCTCCTCCTTGTCGTCCTCTCCGATCACCTTGACGACCCGCTTTACCTCCTCGTCGTGGATCTCGACCCGCCCGGCGATCTTCGCCACCGTCGCCCGCCCCTTCGGGGTGCGGGCTTCGAACAGCTCGACGACACGGGGGAGACCGTGGGTGATGTCCTCACCTGCGACGCCTCCGGTGTGGAAGGTACGCATGGTCAGCTGGGTTCCCGGCTCGCCGATCGACTGGGCGGCGATGATGCCGACCGCCTCGCCGATGTCCACCATCGCTCCGGTCGCCATGTTGCGACCGTAGCAGAGGCGGCACACGCCGTACTTCGACTCGCAGGTCAGCACCGAGCGCACTCGCAGCGTGTCGACCCCGGCGGCCACCAGCTCCCGCTGCTTCGTCCGGTCGATGAGCTCGTCCTTCCGGATGAGCGGCTTGCCCTCGGAGATGATGTTCTCCAGCGAGACCCGGCCGAAGAGCCGGGTGTCGGTGTTCGGACCCTCCACCCTTCCGGTCGGAGTCTCGACCGTCACCTGGATCGGGATGCCCCGCTCGGTGCCGCAGTCGTCCTCCCGGACGATCAGCTCCTGCGAGACGTCCACCAGGCGCCGGGTCAGGTAACCCGAGTCGGCGGTTCGAAGCGCGGTGTCGGCCAGACCCTTACGGGCGCCGTGCGTGGAGATGAAGTACTCCAGCACCGACAGCCCCTCCCGGAAGTTTGCCTTGATGGGCCGCGGGATGATCTCACCCCGTGGGTTGGCCATCAGGCCTCGCATGCCGGCCAGCTGGCTGATGTTTCCCTTGTTTCCACGGGCTCCCGACTTCCACATGATGTAGATCGGGTTGAGCTCGTCCTGCTGGAAGGTGGCGTCCATGGCTGCCGACACCTCGTCGGTTGCCTTGGTCCAGATCTCGATCAGCTCCTGGCGCCGCTCGTCATCGGTGATGATGCCTCGCCCGTACTGGGTCTCAACCTTCGCCGCCATGGTCTCGTGGTCGGCCAGGATCTTCGGCTTGCTCGGCACCGTGACGATGTCGTGCAGACCGAAGGTGATCCCCGCCTTCGTCGAGTAGTGGAAGCCGAGCGACTTGATCTTGTCGAGGATCCTGGAGATCTCGACCTTGCCGTACAGCTCGGCGCACTCCTCGATGATGAGGGCCAGCTCCCGCTGCCCGACCATCTTGTTCTGGTAGGGGTAGTCCTGAGGCAGGGCGTCGTTCAGGATCAGGCGCCCGACCGTGGTCTCCAGCAGCTCGCCCTGGGGCAGACCAGGGACGTTCTTGTCCCCCATCCGGACCTTCACCCCGGCGTGCAGGGCCACCGCATCGAAGTCGTAGGCCATCATGGCCTCCTTCGGCGATGCGAAGACCTTGCCGTCACCCTTCTGGTCCTCACGGGTCATCGTGAGGTAGAAGGTCCCGAGGATCATGTCCCGAGTGGGAGTCACGATCGGCGTGCCGTGAGCGGGCGACAGGATGTTGTGCGTCGACAGCATGAGCAGCCGGGCCTCGGCCTGCGCCTCCGCCGACAGCGGCACGTGAACCGCCATCTGGTCCCCGTCGAAGTCTGCGTTGAACGCGGTGCAGACCAGCGGGTGGATCCGGATGGCCTTGCCCTCGACCAGGATCGGCTCGAACGCCTGGATTCCCAACCGGTGAAGGGTGGGTGCACGGTTCAGCATGACCGGGTGGTCGTGGATGACCTCCTCGAGGACGTCCCACACGACCGGCCGGGCGCGCTCCACCATGCGCTTGGCGCTCTTGATGTTCTGGGCCTGCTGCAGGTCCACCAGCCGCTTCATGACGAACGGCTTGAACAGCTCCAGCGCCATCTGCTTCGGCAGGCCGCACTGGTGCAGCCGCAGCTCGGGACCGACGACGATGACCGAACGGCCCGAGTAGTCGACCCGCTTGCCGAGCAGGTTCTGGCGGAACCGGCCCTGCTTGCCCTTGAGCATGTCGGACAGCGACTTGAGCGGCCGGTTGCCCGGTCCGGTGACCGGACGGCCGCGCCGGCCGTTGTCGAACAGCGCGTCGACGGCCTCCTGCAGCATCCGCTTCTCGTTGTTGACGATGATCTCGGGAGCCCCCAGGTCCAGCAGTCTCTTCAGCCGGTTGTTCCGGTTGATGACCCGGCGGTACAGGTCGTTGAGGTCGCTGGTGGCGAACCGGCCGCCGTCTAGCTGCACCATTGGCCGCAGCTCCGGCGGAATCACCGGGACCGCGTCCAGGACCATGCCCATCGGCGAGTTCTTCGAGCCGTCGCTGGTGAACGGGGAGATTACCTTCAGCCGCTTGATGGCCCGCAGCTTCTTCTGCCCCTTGCCGGTGGCCACGACCTCCTGCAGCTGCTCCTGCTCCTCCTTGAGGTTGAGCGAGTGGATCAGCTCCTTGATGGCCTCGGCCCCCATGCCGCCCCGGAAGTACTCGCCGAAGCGGTCCCGCAGCTCGCGCCAGATGGTCTCGTTGTCGACGAGCTTGCGGGGAGCCAGGTTGCGGAACTGCTCCCACGTCTCCTCGAGCAGGCCGATCTCACGCTCGGTGCGGGTGTTGATCTCCTTGATCTGCTTGGCCGCCTCGTTCTTGGCCTTGTTGACCTCGGCCGCCTTGGCGTTGCGCTTCTCCAGGTCGGCAAGGTTCGACTCGAGCTGCTCCTCGATCTTGGCCTTGCGCATGTTGGCGTCGTCGGCGAGCTGGTCCAGCTCCCGCCGCACCTGGGTCTCCAGGGTCGGCAGGTCGCGCTGGCGCTTGGCGTCGTCGACGTGGGTGATGAGGTAGGACGCGAAGTAGATGATCTTCTCCAGGTCCTTGGGCGCCAGGTCCAGCAGGTACCCCAGCCGGGACGGAACCCCCTTGAAGTACCAGATGTGCGTGACCGGAGCGGCCAGCTCGATGTGGCCCATCCGCTCGCGACGGACTTTCTGCCGCGTGACCTCCACGCCGCAGCGCTCACAGACGATGCCCTTGAAGCGGACCCTCTTGTACTTCCCGCAGTAGCACTCCCAGTCCTTGGTGGGACCGAAGATCCGCTCGCAGAACAGGCCGTCCTTCTCCGGCTTCAGCGTCCGGTAGTTGATGGTCTCCGGCTTCTTGACCTCGCCGTGGGACCACATGCGGATCTGATCCGCGGTGGCCAGGCCGATCCGAAGCTCGTCGAAATATGTAACGTCAAGCACCCTTATGCCTCCAGATCCACTGAGGCCGGCTCACGGCGGGAGAGGTCGATGCCGAGCTCCTCCGCAGTCCGGTAGACGTCTTCGTCAATTTCCTTCATCTCGATTTCCTTGCCCTCCGCCGAGAGCACCTCGACGTTCAGGCAGAGCGACTGCATCTCCTTGATGAGCACCTTGAACGACTCGGGGATGCCCGGCTCGGGGATGTTCTCGCCCTTAACGATCGCCTCGTAGACCTTCACCCGGCCGAGCACGTCGTCCGACTTGATGGTCAGCAGCTCCTGCAGGGCGTAGGCGGCGCCGTACGCCTCCAGGGCCCACACCTCCATCTCTCCGAACCGCTGGCCGCCGAACTGGGCCTTACCGCCCAGCGGCTGCTGCGTGATCATCGAGTAGGGGCCGGTGGACCGGGCGTGGATCTTGTCGTCCACCAGGTGACTGAGCTTCAGGATGTAGGTGTAGCCGACCACCACCCGGGCGTCGAAGCGCTCGCCGGAGCGTCCGTCGTACAGCCACGCCTTGCCGTCCTCCCCCACCAGCGACTCCTCGCCGTACTCGTTGTTCGTCGAGTTGCGAAGGGCCTCGAGGATGTCCTCCTCGCGGGCGCCGTCGAACACCGGCGTCGACACCCACATGGTGGAGTCGCCGTTGCTCGGGTAGTCCTTGGTCAGCTTGGAGTTCCAGCCGTTGTGAGCGGCCCATCCCAGGTGCGTCTCCAGCACCTGGCCCAGGTTCATCCGGGAAGGCACGCCAAGCGGGCTCAGGATGATGTCCACCGGGCGGCCGTCGGCCAGGAACGGCATGTCCTCCAAAGGCAGGACCTTGGAGATGACACCCTTGTTCCCGTGGCGGCCGGCCAGCTTGTCGCCCTCCTGGATCTTGCGCTTCTGGGCGACCTGCACCTTGACCAGCTGGTTGACACCCGGAGGAAGCTCGTCGCCGTCCTCCCGGCTGAACACCCGGACGTCGATGACCGTCCCGTTCTCACCGTGCGGCACCTTCAGGGAGGTGTCCCGGACCTCCCGGGCCTTCTCACCGAAGATCGCCCGGAGAAGGCGCTCCTCCGGTGTCAGCTCGGTCTCCCCTTTCGGCGTCACCTTGCCGACCAGGACGTCGCCCGGGCCGACCTCGGCGCCGATTCGGATGATGCCGCGGTCGTCGAGGTCCTTCAGGATCTCCTCGCCGACGTTGGGAATGTCCCGGGTTATCTCCTCGGCGCCCAGCTTGGTGTCGCGGGCGTCCACCTCGTGCTCGTCGATGTGGATGGAGGTCAGCACGTCGTCACGGACCAGCCGCTCCGACAGGATGATGGCGTCCTCGTAGTTGTAGCCGTTCCACGGCATGAAGGCGACCAGCAGGTTCTTCCCGAGCGCCAGCTCACCGAAGTCGGTGGAGGGGCCGTCGGCCAGGATCTGCCCGGCCTTGACCTTCTCGCCCTCGGAAACGATCGGCTTCTGGTTCATGCAGGTCGCCTGGTTGGAGCGGTGAAACTTGGCCAGCCGGTACTGCCGGTCGGTCCCGTCGTTGTTCCGGACGTAGATGTAGTCGGCGGACACCTCGTCGACCGTTCCGTCCTTCTCGGACAGGATCACCTCGCCGGCGTCCATGGCGGCACGAACCTCGAGGCCGGTTCCGATGAGGGGAGCCTGGGGCCGGAGCAGCGGCACTGCCTGCCTCTGCATGTTGGCGCCCATCAGAGCCCGGTTGGCGTCGTCGTGCTCCAGGAAGGGGATGAGGGCCGTGCCGACCGAGACGATCTGCTTCGGCGACACGTCCATGTAGTCGACCCGCTCCCGCGGCACGAACTCCACCTCGCCGCCCTTGGTCCGGACGAGCACGTGGTCCTCGGCGAACCGGTTGTTCTCGTCGAGCGGGGCGTTGGCCTGCGCCTTGACGAAGCGGTCCTCCTCGTCGGCCGTCAGGTAGTCCACCTGATCGGTCACCACGCCGTTCTCCACCTTGCGGTACGGCGTCTCGATGAAGCCGAAAGCGTTGATCCGGGCGTAGCTGGCGAGCGAGCCCATCAGGCCGATGTTCGGGCCCTCAGGGGTCTCGATCGGGCACATCCGGCCGTAGTGGCTGGGGTGCACGTCCCGGACCTCGAAGCCGGCCCGCTCACGCGACAGGCCGCCGGGCCCCAGCGCCGACAGGCGCCGCTTGTGGGTCAGGCCGGCCAGCGGGTTGTGCTGGTCCATGAACTGGGACAGCTGGGAGGTCCCGAAGAACTCCTTGATGCTGGCGACGACCGGACGGATGTTGATGAGCGTCTGGGGCGTGATGGCCTCGACGTCCTGGGTGGTCATCCGCTCGCGGACGACCCGTTCCATCCGGGACAGGCCGATGCGGACCTGGTTCTGGATCAGCTCGCCGACCGAGCGGATCCGCCGGTTGCCGAAGTGGTCGATGTCGTCCACCTCGTAGTCCTCGTCGCCCCGGTGAAGCTTCACCAGGTAGTCGACCGTCTTGAGGATGTCCTCGTAGGTGAGAACCGACTTGTACGCCGGGGTTCGGGGTCCGCCGTCCTCGGAGGCCATCGAGGAGAACACCTTCCAGTGCTCCTGCTCGAAGGGCTCCTTGCCGGGCTTCGCCTTCTCCAGCATCTCGTCGTATATGCGCTGCAGCACCCGCTGCATGGCGGGGCTGGTCTCGCCGAGTTTCTTGTCGACTTTGTAGCGGCCGACCTTCGCCAGGTCGTAGCGCTTCCAGTTGAAGAACAGGTTGTCCAGCAGCGTGCGGGCCGAGTCAGGGGTGGGGGGCTCGCCCGGGCGCAGCTTGCGGTAGATGTCCATCAGAGCTTCGTCGGTGGACTGCAGGTGGTCCTTCTCAACCGTGGCGCGGATGGAGTCCGCGTCGAACAGCTCGAGGATCTCCTCGGTGGTCAGCCCTATGGCCTTCAGCAGGCCGGTGACGTGCTGCTTGCGCTTGCGGTCGATCCGGACCGCCACGAGGTCCTTCTTGTCGGTCTCGAACTCGAGCCATGCCCCACGGGCCGGGATCACCTTGACGCTGTAGATCTCACGGTCGGAGGTCTTGTCGAGGGCCTGGTCGAAGTACACGCCCGGGGAACGGACGAGTTGCGAGACGACCACGCGCTCGGTCCCGTTGATCACGAAGGTGCCCTTGTCGGTCATCATCGGGAAATCCCCCATGAAGACCGTCTGCTCCTTGATCTCGCCGGTCTCCTTGTTCATGAACCGGGACGTGACGAACAGCGACGCGGCGTACGTCATGTCCTTCTCTTTGCACTCCTCCACCGAGTGCTTGGGGTCCTCGAACCGGTAGTCGCCGAACTCGAGCTGGAGGTTGCCGGTGAAGTCCTCGATGGGGGAGACGTCGTGGAACGTCTCCCTCAGCCCCTCATTGAGGAACCAGTTGAAGGAGTCCTTTTGTACTGAGATTAGGTCCGGGAGCTGTTGGATCTCCGGGAATCGGGCAAATGAAACGCGCTTGCGGAAGGCGGATTTGTTCGCCAATGCGCAACTCCTCCTTTACGGGATTGAAGCTAGTCGAGCTAAAGATGGGCTCGGGGCGCGTCGGGACGCCCAGCAAGATGGTCAGGGCGCGAGCTAGCGCCAGGGGAATTGACATTAAGAGAGCAACAGTAACAGACGGCAATCGCAGTGTCAACGGCAGCCGGGCCGTGACCGGGGAAGGGGTTTCCTATGCGATTGCAAGCCGGAACAGAGTAGGCGGATCGACGTACCGATGTCAAGAAATCCCGACCTCGGGGCCGGAGGACTCGGTGAAGGCGTTAGGGGGTGGCGTCCAGGCCGGATCCCTCGGCGCTCGGCGGCACGGCCTCCAGGCCGCCACCGCCCAGCTGCTGGGCCATCAGGCTGAGGTCCATGCCCTCCTTGCGGATCCTGAGGTCGAAGTAGAGAAGCACCTGCACGATGGCGCTGAACGGAGTGACGAGGGTGCCCGATATGGCGGCTCCGATAAAGGCGAGGAGGGACCCGATCAGCACCGCTTCACCGGCGAGCAAGGACTGGGATATGAAGGTGAGCGGCATGGAGAATACCGCCTCCACGATGAACGAGATGATGGCAGCGAGCAACGTAGTGCCCACCACCTTCCAGAAGAAACCCTTAACCAGGCTCCAGGAGCGGCCTAGGGCCTTCGTGCCCCGTATGTCCTCCACCACCACCACGATCGACGAGAACAGGAACCCGACGAAGACGACGAACGCAGCGATTCCGAAAACCACCGCCAACATGAAGGCTACGAAGCCGTTGTCCACAAGGAAGGCCACCGGGAACAACACCAGTGCGATTAGCAGGACGGCCAGGAAAGGAAGAACCGTGACCCATAGAAGGGCGCCGAACCGGGAGATGGCGAAACGCAGCACCTGTCCCGGAGTGGGGACCTCGCCGAGATAGGTTCGTGCGGCCGCCCAGGACAGGGCACCCACCATCACCGGATAGACCAGCAGGAACAGAAGGCCGATCAGCATCAACGGTCCGAAGAAGGCGACGAGGTCCTCCGGCGTCGGGATCGCGTTCGGATTGGTCAAGAAGGCGCTATCACCAAGCTCCGATACCGTCACGGCGCTGGCAATGGCGCTTAACGCGGCGTAGGGAACCATGAAGACTGCGGCTACCGGTACGAAGATTCTCCAACGTGCGAAGTACAGCCGCATCCCCGCTTCGATGAGCTCGCCGGCACCCCGGGCCCGGAACTCGGGGACCCCGCGGGCGGGCGGAGCCGCCGGCGGAAGCGGCGGGGGCTCATCCATAGGTGAAAGCTATCTGGAAACGTATGGCTAGTAAACCCGGATGCAAATAGCGTCCATTGCGCTTTCGACAGTCCCCCCGAGGCAGTGGCCAGTCTGCTCGGAATGGCCCCCGAGCTCTTCTTCCGACGCCGCGCAGATTCGTCGATCGCTCCAGTGCACCTATTGACGAGAACGAATTTATTGAGGCGATTTTTCCGCGATACCGGTATACGACCCTCCGTGCGGGGGGAAATAGACGGTTGACTTCATTTTTCGGCCTCTACCCATCTAGACAGTGGGCGGTGGGAGGCTCGACAATGGAGTGTCGCCTACGGGCGGCGGGCGGTATCGAAACATTCGTTGGTAGGGATAGCCCCAGACGGGAGAGCAGCATGAAGCTAGGAAAGATCTTTGGCGTGGCGCTCTGGGTCTGCCTCATGGCCTTCGTCACCCTGGTCCCCACGGCAGTTGCAGAGAACATCTGTGACGTGCTCGGGCCAGGTGCGGACGAGCAGAACTGTGAGCAGGACTTCGAGCTGACCACCGGCGACAGCGGCGATTCCGGCGCAACCGGTGACGGTGGCGACGGCGGCGACAGCGGCGACGGTGGCGAAGGTGGAGCCGGCGGTGACAGCGGTGACGCGACCGGCGGTAGCGGCGACGGCGGCAACGGCGGCGCAGGCACCGGCGGCGACGGCGGCAACGGCGGCGGTAACGGCGGCAACGGTGGCGGCGGCGGTGCAGCCGGCGGCAGCGGCAAGTTCGCCGGTGCAACCACCGGCGGCGGCGACGGCGGCGGCGGCGACGGCGGCGACGGCGGCCACGGCGCATGTGACGCCAGCGGCAACCGGTCCTCCGGCTGCAGCGGTGGCGACGGCGGTGCCGGAGTCGGCGGCGACGGCGGCGACGGTGAAGGCGGCGACGCCGAATCCGGCGACGGCGGCGACGGCGGCGACGGCGGCGAGAGCGGCGACGGTGGCGAGGGTGGCGACTCTGGCAACAGCGGTCGGACCGGCAACACCGGCGACGCCTGCGTCGAGGCAGACAACAACAACAACTGCTAACCGCAGCACAAGCCAAAGAAAGGGGGCCCCGAGAGGGGGCCCCCTTTCTTTTGTCCTTTCGGCTATCGCGTGACCGTCAAAGCTCGATGAACGATCCGCGCCCGGAGTCGACCGCCCGCTCGTAAGCGAGCACCGCTACCGCGATGTCCTGGATTGCGAGTCCCGTCGAGTCGAAGACGGTGATTTCGTCGTCCGAGATCCGGCCGGGCGACGAGCCGTTCACCACATCGGCCAGCGTCCCGGCGATGCGATCTTCGGTGAGGATTCCCTCGCTCATCGCCACGTTGATCTCCCCGCCGTGGATAGCCTGATAACGCTCGTCGACAACGATTCGAGCCCGGAGCAGAAGAGAAGGGTCAAGCTCCTGCTTGCCCGGTCCGTCGGCGCCGACGGCGTTGAGGTGGGCGCCGGCCCTCACCGCGTCCGCTGGGAAAAGCGGTGACCGGGAGGGCGTCGTCGTGCACACGACGTCACAGGCGGCCGCGTCTTCGACAGGGCCAACGGTGAACTCCACGTCCGGGTGCCTGGTCCGCATGGTGGCGGCGAAGGCGTCCCTCCGCTGGGCGTCGGCGTCGGGCGCCCAGACGGCAACCCGTTCGATCGGCCGCTCGCCCGCGACGGCGTCGTACTGGTACGGGGCCTGGACGCCGGCTCCCACGAGGCCCAGTGTCGCGGCTCGCTTCCGGGCCATATGGCGGGTGGCCACGCCGGAGCCGGCGCCGGTTCGGATCGCAGTCAGGGCGGTGGCCGCCATGACGCAGAGCGGAGTTCCGGTCTCCTGCGAGAACAGAAGATAGGTGCCCACCACCGCGGGCAGCCCCTTTCGGGGGTTGAGCTCATGCGAGTTGATGAGCTTCACGCCGGCGAACCGATCCCCCACTGCGGCCGGCATGACCCTGAGGTCACCCCGGTGCAGCGGGAAATCGAGATACACCTTGGGCGGCATGGTGGTGCGGCCGTGCCCGAAGTCGGCAAAGGCCCGCTCGACCACGTCGACCGCCTCCGACGAAGGCACCAAAGCGGCGACATCGGAGTCGGTCAACAACAGCAGCTTCGTCATGGTGAGGAAACTGCCGCCGCGAAGTGCTTACTTCAGGTCGACGGTGGCGCCGGCGCCCTCGAGCTGAGCCTTCGCCTTTTCGGCAGCCTCCTTGGCCACCTTCTCGAGGATGGGCTTCGGAGCCGCCTCGACGAGGTCCTTCGCCTCCTTCAGCCCGAGCTGGGTGAGGGCGCGCACCTCCTTGATGACCTGGATCTTCTTGTCGCCGATCGCGGTCAGCACCACATCGAACTCGTCCTGCTCCTCGGCTTCCGCAGCAGCCGGTGCAGCGGCTCCACCGCCGGCTCCCGGCGCTGCCGCTACCACCTGCGGAGCGGCAGTGACGCCGAACTTCTCCTCGAAGGACTTCACGAACTCGCTGAGCTCGAGAACCGTCATGTCGCCGATCGCGTCGAGCAGGTCATCTGCACTTACCTTTGCCATCTGTTCCTCCTTGAACCTCTAGGTCGCGGCTTCGCCGGACGACTCGTTCGAACTCTCCGCACCTGGTGCGGAATCTCCGCCGCCTCGCTGCTGCTGCAGTGCATAGAGGACGTTGCCCAGGTTGCCGAGCGGTGCGTAAAGCAGACTTCCGATCTTCTGAATGGGCGACTGCAGCAAACCCGCCAGCTGGGCAAGCAGCACCTCACGGGGCGCCACAGACGCCAGCGCCTTGGCCTGGTCTGCATCCAGGACCTTGCCGCCCAGGATCCCGCCCTTCACTACCAGGGCCGGGTACCGCTTGGCGACCTCGTCCAGGTTCTTCGCCGCGACGACGGCATCCCCCTTGACGAAGGCAATCGCCGTGGACCCGCGAAGCAGCGGGATGAGCTCCTCCATGTTGGCCTCGGTGGCGGCGATCCTGCCGAGCGTGTTCTTCACCACGCCGAAGTTGGTGCCGTTCTCGGCGAGCTTGCGCCGAACCTGCATCATCTCGCCCACCTTAAGGCCGGTGAACTCGGCCAGCAGTGCTGCGTCGCTGTCCTGGAACCGCTCCTTCAGCGCCTGAACCGCCTCTACCTTCTGAGGTTTCGGCATTAACGCTCCTAACTACTCGTTGAACAAAAAAACGACCTGCCGGAGACGACAGATCGCTAGAAAGGCACGCTGATGCTGTTCACCTGAGCAGGCCCTCCGTTGGAGAAGCTTAAGGGGCAGCACATCGCTGCCTCCACCTGCCGTCTTCGGCTCTAGCCAGCGTACCACCCCGCCGGTCCAAGCGGCAGAGCCGGGTGTCTTCCCTGTACCTCCGGGGCGTTAGACTGAGGTCTCCAGCCGCTCAACTCCGGGGATTCATGGCGACCAACTTCGATATGCGGACGAAAAGCGAGGACGGCAAGACGATCATCGAGCTGATCGGCGACCTCGACTTCCACACCGCACGCCGGCTCCGCGAGACGCTGATCGAGTTCCACTCACAGGGGGTGAACCACGTGACATTGGACCTGACCGAGCTGGAATTCATCGACTCCAGTGGACTCTCCGTGCTCGTCGCCGGCCTCAAGCGACTGCGCAGCGGCGGCGGAGACCTGACCCTTCGGTCCGTCTCCGATCAGACCCGCCGCGTGCTCGAGGTCAGCGGCCTCTCCAGGGTGCTCTCCATCGCCTAGTGCCTGACAGCCCCGGAGCCCCTTCCCTGGCCCCCGCTGCTGGCGGGCCCGGATCCACCCTGTCACCACAGGATCTTCTGGCGACGCTTCACGCAGTTACCGACTCGATCACTGTTCAGGGTCCCGGCGGCCAGCTTCTCTGGGCCAACGAAGCGGCGGCTCGCCAGCTGGGGTTCGACTCGCCCGCAGAGCTGCTGGCGGCCCCACTCGAAGCCGTTATGGAGCGGTTCACGATGCTCGACGAGGACGGGAACCCCCTGCCCATCGACAGTCTGCCGGGCCGGATTGCCCTATCCGGCAAGCAGGCCCCCGAGACCCTGGTCCAGTGGCGAAACACCGGCTCGGACGACGTCCACTGGTCCCTGGTGCGGGCGATGCCCGTGTTCGACGACCGGGGTGAGGTTCGCTTCGCGGTAAACGTCTTCCGGGACGACACCTCACGCCAGGTCGCGATCCAGTCGCTGCGCAGCAGCGAGGAACGGCTCGCATTCCTGGCCCTGGCGAGCCGGGTGTTGCTCGGCGCCTCGCTGGACCCGCTCGAGATTGCCGAGAGGTTGACGGAGGTCTGCGTCCCAAGGGTCGGCGACCTGTGCGCAGTTTGGGAGTTCCGGAGCGGACGCATTCGGCGCATAGCCGAGCGAGTGGAAGGAGCCGTGCCGGGTGCCCGGACGCTGGAGGAAACCCCCGAATCGGTCGCAGCCGCAGAGGCGGGGGAAGCTACGCTTGACGAGGGGCAGGACGAGTCCGGAGTCAGCTCGGTGACCGTTCCGATCCCCGGGCGGCACGGTCCCCTGGGCGCCATCCTCGTGGCCAGGCGCCTTCCCGGCCACCCTATGACCCAGACGGACCTGCACCTGGTGCAGGAGGTCGGACGGCGAGCGGGCGTCGCCATCGAGAATGCGCTTCTCTACGAGGAGAGGGCACGGGCAGCCGAGGTCCTCTCGCGCTCGCTGGTGCCGGCCGAGCTGCCCGAGGTGCCTGGGCTCGATCTGTACGGCTTCGTCCGTGCAGCGGCTTCGGGCGTCGGAGGTGACTTCTACGACATCGTCGAGCTGGCCGACGGACGTTCCCTACTGCTCATCGCCGACGTGTGCGGCAAGGGTCCGGAGGCGGCGGCCCTGACCGCTATGGCCAGGTACACCCTGCGGACGTTGTCCCGCCACTACGCGAGCCCGGCGGAGGTTTTGCAGGCGGTCAACGAAGCTCTGGTCGACCAGCTGCCCGACGGCCGCTTCTGCAGTCTGGCATGCGGCGCTTTCGGCCCCGCTCCCAACGGCGTACGGGCCACGGTCGTCGTCGCCGGCCACCCGAAGCCGGTCATTCTGAGGAGCGGCGGAACCCTGGAAACCTGCGGCGAGACCGGTTTCCCGCTCGGAGTGGTGAGCCGGCTGCAGCTTCCGGAGCACGACGTCGTCCTGGAACCGGGTGATGCCTTCTTGATGGTCACGGACGGCTGTGTCGGCGAAGGAGGGGTCTGGGAGCCGGTTCTCCACACCGCCCTGACCTCGTCACCTACCGGCTCGGCGGCCGAGATCGGCGCCTTGGTGGAGAAGGTGGCACTGGGCGTCCAGCCGGACCATCCGGATGACATCGCGGCCCTCGTGGCCCGCTTCCCGGGCGCTAGCTAGAGCTTTCCGAGAACTGCCGCCAGGAGACGGGCGCCTCTCCGTGGATCTGCCTCACCAGCTCGCCCAGAACCCACTTCCGAAACGCAACGACGTCCGGCGGTGCGGCCAGGGTGAGGAGATGCCGGCCGGCGGCACAGTATTCGTCCGCTTCGTGAAGCAGCTCTCCGAACTCGGCAGCAGCCGGGCCCGCCGCGGCGGGCAGCTGGAGGGTCACGTCAATCTGGTCGACGCCCCGGCTTGCCGCTCGTTCAAGCTCGGTGCGAGTGGTCTGGGTGAAGGCGAGGAAGCGGCGGTCGAGCTCGGCGGCCACCTTGACCAGCCGATCCGGAACGCTTTCCCGGGCTGCCTCCCCGTGCTCCACGAGCAGCTGGAACTCCCTCCGGAGTCCGTCGTTGTGCTCCGCGGCGCGTTGCTGCAGTCCCAGGGGGACGCCGAGCAACTGGATGGACACCAGCCGCTCGGGATCGCCGCCGTCGTTCAACGGTTGGACGTAGCGGGCATCCGAAAGCTCGCCGGCCACTGGGTGCTTTCGCCGTCGGCAGGAGCGGTTCCCGGCGTTCGCCCGTAGGACAAAGCAGTCGGAGGAGAGCCATCGCCGCCGGAGTCGCGCTCCAGCTCGAAGTGGCCATCCGTAACGCGGGGCAGGGCCATCATCTCGAACCAGACGACCTTGCCTCCGTCGACCTCGAAGGTGCCCCAGGCGGCCGCCAGTGCGTCCACGATGACCATGCCCCTGCCCGTCGTAGCCGTTTCCGAGTAGCCGCGCACGACCGGCATGGCCGGGCTGGAGTCGCGGACCTCGGCGCGTAGCCGGCTCGGGCCCAGATTAAGAGTGAGGACCGCTCCCTCGCCGCCGTGGAGGATGGCGTTGGTGACCAGCTCACTGATCATGAGGATCGCGGTCTCCGTCAGACCGTCCTGGCCCCATGCCGACAGATGCTCACGGGTGAACCGGCGCGCCTGCCCTATGCCGGTGGAAACCGGCGGAATAACGAGCCTTGCTTGGAGATCAGGCAAAATCCAACCCTGCATTACGAGTTCGCATCCCACCGGCTGGTAGAGCGCAACTTAACTTCAGAATCAGTGCCGATCCCGACGGACGGCAGTTCACGCCCGAGCGGAGTGAGCTTACCAGTTTGGAGCTACTCCGCTGCGGCCGCGAGCTCGAGTTTCTTCGCCTGGGTGGGATCGATCCGTATGCCCGGACCCATGGTCGAGGACACGGCCATGGATTTGATGTACTTCCCCTTGGCAGCCGATGGCTTGGACCGCAGGATCTCATCCACGACCGTCATGTAGTTGGCCGCGAGATCCTCGACGGGGAAGGAGGCCTTGCCGATCACGGCATGCACGTTGGCCTGGCGATCGGTCTTGTACTCGATCTTTCCCGCCTTGAACTCACGGATGGTCTTGGCCACGTCGGTGGTGACAGTCCCCGACTTGGGGTTGGGCATTAGGCCCCGCGGCCCGAGGATCTTGCCCAGCCGTCCGACGACCGGCATCATGTCCGGCGTGGCGATGGCGACGTCGAAGTCTGTCCAGCCCTTCTCGATCCGCTCGGCAAGGTCCCTGTCGCCCACCACGTCGGCGCCTGCTTCCTCCGCTTCCCGGGCCCGCTCGGCCTGGGCGAACACTGCCACCCGCACCTTCTTGCCGGTGCCCTTCGGAAGGCTGACGGTTCCCCTAACCTGCTGGTCCGCCTTCCGGACGTCGAGCCCGAGCAGCATGCTCAACTCAACAGTCTCGTCGAACTTGGCGCCCGCCAGCTCCTTTACCAGCTGGAGTGCCTCGGCCGGCTCGTAGAGCTTGGCACGGTCGTACTTGGCGGCGGCGTCGTCGTACCGCTTGCCCTTGTTGCTCATGAAGTGCCTCCTGGGTCGGCAAGCGCGGGCACCATGCCCGCGGCTGTCTCCTGCCCTTTAGCCCGGCTCTTGGCGGCTAGGCTACGTTGATTCCCATCGAGCGGGCAGTGCCCTCGATGATCTTTGCTGCGGCTTCGATGTCGGTCGCGTTGAGGTCCGCCATCTTCGCCTCGGCGATGCTGCGAATCTGGTCCCCGGTGACGGTTCCGACCTTGGTCCGGTTCGGCTCGGAAGAGCCCTTGTCGATGCCGGCGGCCTGGCGCAGCAGGTTCGCAGCCGGCGGTGACTTGAGGACGAAGTCGAATGTGCGGTCATCGTAGATGGTCACGACAACTGGGACGACCGTGCCCTGCTGGGCGGCGGTCTTCTCGTTGTACTGGCGGACGAAGTCCATGATCGCCACGCCGTGGGGCCCCAGGGCCGTACCGACAGGCGGCGCTGGAGTGGCTTGTCCGGCCGGGATCTGCATCTTCGCTACTGCCAGGACCTTCTTCTTCTTTGCCATTTTTCTCGGTTCCTTTACGACTAGAGCTTGGCGACCTGCTCGAAGGAGAGCTCGACCGGCGTCTCACGGCCGAAAACGTTGACGAGCACCTTGAGCTTGGACTGGTCGACGTTGATCTCGGAGATCGTCCCTGTGAAGTTGGAGAACGGCTCGGTGACCACCCGGACGCTCTCGCCCTCCTCGAACTCGAGGCGGGGCTTCAGCTTCTCGACCGGCTTCACCCTGAGGATCTTCTCGACCTCCTTGGGAGCCAGGGGGATGGGCTTTGCGCCGGAGCCGACGAAGCCGGTGACGCCGGGCGTGTTCCGGACGACGTACCAGGAGTCGTCCTCCAGGTACATGCGTACAAGCAGGTAGCCGGGAAAGACCTTCTTCTGGACGACCTGCTTTTTGCCGCCCTTGAACTCCATGACGTCTTCCATGGGGATCACGACCTCGAAGATCTTGTCCTCCATGTTCATCGAGTGGATACGCGTAAGGATGCTGCCCTTCACCTTGTTTTCGTAGCCGGCGTAGGTGTGGATCACGAACCAGTCGCCCGGCCGCTCGCTGAACGGCATCTCGAAGTCGAGATCATGGTCCGGAGCTTCGTCTTCCACCTCATCGGTGTCCAGCTGGGAGTCTGCGCCGTCCACGTCGCCTGCGCCGTTCAAGACAGATCCCCGGCCGTCTTCGTCGCTTGCCGTCGCATCTGTGACGGCAACACTTTCATCAGCCAATTACCTGCCTCCTCGGTCGATCAGGAACAAGACTCCCTTGAGAGCCACATAGTCGATACCCGCGATAACAACCATGAAGAAGATGACGGTCACCAGCACGACCATGCTGTACGTCACCACCTCCGTACGGGTCGGCCAGGCCACCCGGCCCAGCTCTCCGCGAACCTCCTTCATGAAGGTGAGGGGTTTGGTCCGCTTCCGGCCGCTGACAGTCGGTGCCCGCTTCAACCGGTCGGCCGCCCCTTCACGGCGGGCCATCATCCTCTTCATCTCACGGTTGACGCCCGATCCGCCGCCGTCGGCGGCTGCTTCCTCGCCACGTGGTGCCTTGGATGCGGTGGCCTTGGCACCCCGCTCCGGCTTGGCGGCGGCTGCTGTCCGGGCAGACCGGCCTGCTGGCTTGGCGGCTGGCTTGGTTCCCGCCTTGGCCGGCTTGGCCGCGGTCTTTTCGGCCGGCTTGGCCGCAGCGCGACCGGCGGGGCGGGGAGCGGACTTCGAAGCGGCAGCCGAGGAGCGACCGGCGGGCTTCGCGGCCGCTCCGGATGCCCGGCCCGCGGGCTTGGACGCCGTCTTCGCTCCGGCCGGTGCAGTCCTTCGAGTGGCTGCCGGCTTCACAGCCTCTTTGCCCTGCTTGTCGCCTTCTGTTGCCATGATGTGAAACTCCGAATTATGGGATTTAGATGGATCCGGCAGGCCCGGAGGGACTTGAACCCCCAACCCCCGGTTTTGGAGACCGGTGCTCTGCCAATTGAGCCACGGGCCTAACGACGGCATAGAGCTAAAAGCCCGCATGCAACCGACTAAGTATAGGTGATGCTGGCCCGGCTGGGCACTCAGCCCGTCGAAGCCTGGGGCACCCTTGACGCTCCCCGGTCCGGTCGGGATGATCCAGACACCTGTTTCTGCCAGAGGCAGGCTTGAACGGCCTGCCGAAAGGAGGGAAGTTGAGCTATCAGCCCCCGCCGGTCGTACAGCCGGCACAGCCCAACAACAGCAAGGCGGTCACGAGCCTTGTGTTGGGAATCGTCGGCCTTGTGATCTGGATAATTCCGTTGATCGGCTACTTCATCGCTTTGGGGTGCGCAATCGCGGCGATCGTGCTCGGCAGCAAAGCAAAGAAGGAGATCTCAGCCTCGGGAGGGACGCAGGGAGGCGCCGGCTTGGCGACAGCGGGCTTCGTCCTGGGCTGGATCGGAGTCGCCTTTGCGATCATCGGCTTTGTCTTCGGCGTGCTCATCGGCATCAGCATGCTCGGGTCCGGATTCGGAGGCGCCGAGCTCTAGGGACGGCAACCAGGCATAGAAGAAGGGGCGCCCTAGGCGCCCCTTCTTTCTCTTTGTCTTGCGTTTAGGCGGTCGTCTTACCGAACCGGCCCATGAGCCCCATCAGCACGCCGGCGATGACCGTTGCGGTGCCGAGAATGGCTACGTATCCGAAGACGCTCTCGGAGAGCTGCCCGGAGAGGAACCAGGCAACCAGGCCACCGATCGCTCCGAACACGACATCGAACATCACGTTGGAGTCCTTGAGGAACACACCCTTGATGATGATGCCGGCGGCGATACCGAGGACCACTGCGGCGAGAACTTCCATTTGAAACCTCCTGCTTCTTCGGGCTCCTCCCCCGGCCGGCGGCCGGAGCGTTTCCCGTTTCTGTGCCTAGTTGGACGCAGGATCCGCAGGTTGGTTACAGGTCTTCAAGCCACCTTCACGCCGGCTACCCGGCCGGAGCGGCGAGACCGGCC
>DATAAN010000234.1:0-1895 GCA_036260105.1 Actinomycetota bacterium | reverse complement strand
GCTCCACAATGTGTTCTTCTGGTCGCCGCTTTACACCGCCTACTACGGGACCATTCTCAAGGTCACCGGCGACCCGGTAAGCGCCACGCTTGTCCACCGCCTGATCCTGGCTTTCGGGCTGACCGCGCTGGTGCTCGCCCTCGCCCGCCGGCTACTGCCGGCAGCTGCCGCCTGGCTGGTCGCAGCGTGGTGGGCAGTCCTGCCGGTCAACTTCGACACCCTCTACGAGGTGCACCTGTTCGGGGCGATCCCGGCCTTAGTGGCGGCTCTCGCCGTTTGCCGGTGGCCGGGCCACGCCGGACGGGCTGCCGCGCTGGCGGTTCTCGGCACCTCGGCCGTGCTGGTACGCAACGAGTACGGCTTCGCCGCCCTACTCTTCGCCCTGGTCTGCCTCTGGAGCCTCGTGCGGGAGGTTGGGCGGTTGAGGAGCCTTCGAGCCGGCGTGCCCCTCCTCCGCCCCTACGTGGCGGCCGGCCTGGCGGCGACCCTCGCCATCGGGTTCTTCTACAGCCGGTCGACGGTGAAGTTTCCGATCCTGGCCGACATCTTCAACCAGCGGCGGACGCTCAACTACTGTCAGGCCTTTGCCTTCAACTACTCGCAGCGCCATCCCGAGTGGCCAGGCGACCCCTTCACCGGGTGCGGCGGCCTCATGGTGCAGGTCTTCGGCGTCGAGCCGGGTACCGCCGGAGAGTCGATCGGTTTCGTCGAGGCCTACCGGCGCAACCCGGACGAGGTCCGCCGGTACCTGGAGTGGAACGTGAAGCTGATTCCGATCGGCATCCAGCTGGCGCTCTTCAACGCCGCATCGGGTAACGCCTCCCCCGACTACGTGGAGGTACCGCTAGGCCGGACGGCTCCCTGGATCCTCACCATTGCCTGCCTGATGGCGATTCTGGGAGGCCTTTGGGCTGTGCAGCAGCAGCCGGAGGTCTGGAAACGCTGGCGGGACCGGCGCGCCTGGCCGCTCGCCGTGCTGGCCTGTTGCTGCGTCGGAGTCCTGCTCGTCATGGTGCAGCAGCGGCCCCGGCCGTCCTACATGTTTCCGCTGACCTTCACGGTCATGGCGGCGATCGTCCTCTGCGCCTGGGCGCTCCTGCGGCGTCTGCGGGCGGCCGGGGTTCTTGCCGCCGGCCTGCCGCTGTTCTTTGTCGCCTTGCTGGTGTTCGCACCCAGTCCCTATGCCGGTAAGCAGACGCCCCTGGCGGACATCTACCGGCGGCTCGAGCCGCTCAGCACCGACATCGCCGCCGGAGCGGCTGCCGTGCCGGCGTATCAAACCGAGCTCTGCCACTACCTTGCAATCCCGGGATGCAGGATGCTCGGCTACTGGACCACGTTGCGCCCGCTGGCCCAGCTGTCCGGGTCCTTCGCAGGCGCGTTGTCGGGCTCGGACGTCTCGGTGCTTTACGCCGATCGGCCGATGCTGAACGACCCCGTCACGGCCGACTTCCTACGAAACCCCGGCGGGTGGTCGAGGGTCGGCGGCAAGGAGGGGTGTTGGGCGGCCTTTCGCCGGACACCTCCGGGGAGCGGGCCTTACCCCGCATCTCTGGAGCCTGAGAGCTGAACGACGCCTAGCGGTCAGCCCGCCTCAAGTCTGGGAGACTGGCGGCGGATGAGCGCCCCCGGCAAGAATCGAACTTGCGACACCAGGTTTAGGAAACCTGTGCTCTATCCACTGAGCTACGAGGGCTAGCGTCTGATTGCCGCTCTAATTTACGCACATCTTCGGCCTGTTGAGCCCCGTACCTCCTCAACTGTACGGCCATTCTGAAGGGCAAGTGTTCGCAAGGCATCGCTCTCCTCCGTGGTCGTTTCCGCGGCCCGTCCGTGGGGGTCCCGGAGATGTACGCCCTGCCCCCTTTGAGGAGGCGCTTAGAGATGCCCACCAG
>DATAAN010000233.1:0-5416 GCA_036260105.1 Actinomycetota bacterium | reverse complement strand
TTGCCCATGACGCCCTGCTCGGATGCCTCGCCGTCCATCTCGTTGATCCACTCGGACTTGTACGGCTGGTCCTTGAACAGCTCGGCCTCGAATTCTGTGATGCCAAAGGTTCTGAGGACCTTGAGAACGAACCGGAGCAGGCTGGCCAGCTCCGCCTCCAGCTGCTCAGGCATGCAGAAGATGTGGGCGTCGTCCTGGGTGAAGCCGCGTACCCGGGTGAGCCCGTGCAGCACCCCGGAGCGCTCGAAGCGATAGACGGTGCCGAACTCGAACAGGCGCAGCGGCAGCTCCCGGTAGCTCCGGGTGCGGGTGCCGTAGATCAGCATGTGCATTGGGCAGTTCATCGGCTTGGGGTAGTAGGTCGCACCCTCCATCTCCATCGGGGGGTACATGCCGTCCTTGTACCAGCTCAGGTGGCCCGACTTGGCGAACAGGGTGTCCTTCGCCAGGTGGGGCGTCACGACGAACTCGTAGCCGGCCGCCTCGTGCTCCTCCCGTGAGTAGTCCTCCATGATGCGGCGGATGAGCCCGCCCCTCGGGTGGAACACCGCAAGCCCGCCGCCGATCTCGGGCGGGAAGCTGAACAGGTCCATCTCGGGTCCGAGCTTGCGGTGGTCCCGCTTCTGCGCCTCCTCGAGCCGCCACAGGTACTGCTCGAGCGCCTTCGGCGACTCCCAGGCGGTGCCGTATATGCGCTGCAGCATCGGACGCTTCTCGTCACCTCGCCAGTAGGCGGCGGAGCTGCGGGTGAGCTTGAACGCCTTGATGCGGCCGGTCGACGGGATGTGCGGACCGCGGCAGAGGTCCACGAACTTGTCGGCGTTCCGGTAGAGAGAGACGCGGTTGCCCATGACGCCCTGCTCGGATGCCTCGCCGTCCATCTCGTTGATCCACTCGGACTTGTACGGCTGGTCCTTGAACAGCTCGGCCGCCTCCTGGAGTGAGACCTCCTCCCGGGTGAAGGGCTGATCCTCCTTGACGATCTCGGCCATGCGAGCCTCGATCCTCTCCAGGTCCTCCGGGGTGAAGGGCCGGCCGATGTCGAAGTCGTAGTAGAAGCCGTCCTCGATCGGGGGCCCGCCGGCGAACTTGGCGTCCGGCCACAGGGAGAGGACCGCCTGCGCCAGCACGTGGGCGGTGGAGTGGCGGAGCACCTGGCGGCCCAGGTCGTCCTTTTGCAGCAGCACCACGGCGTCGCCCTCCGGCGGCCGCGACAGATCCACCTGGCGGCCATCTGGGAGCATGTAAGCGACGGCGTCTTTGCGCCTCGGATCACTCATACAAGGCCATTATCCATGTCCCCAGAGCTGCTTTACCTGCTGCGCCGGCGCATACGGACTTCGGGGGCGCTGCGGTTCGACGAGTTCATGAAGCTGGTTCTCTACAGCGATCCGCACGGTTACTACCGCAACCACGTCCCGGGAGCCGACTCGGACTACCAGACCTCCCCCACCCTTACGCCCTGGTTCGGGAGGCTCGTCGTCCGGGAGTTCGAATCCGTGTGGGAACGGCTGGGGTCGCCGGCCGAGTTTTCCATCGTCGAGGTAGGAGCGGGGAACGCGGACCTGGCCGCGTCGGCGACCGAGGCGGCGGAGGGCGCCTTCGCCCAGGCGCTCCGATGGGTGCTCGTGGAACCCATAGACACCATCGCCCGGCTCCAGAAGGTGCGGCTAGGGTCCGCCGGCCGGTTTGTTTGGGTGGACAGCCTGGCGGAGCTGCCGGCGGTCACGGGGATCGTGCTGGCGCACGAGGTCCTGGACAACTTCCCTTTCCGCATCTTTGAGATCAAAGAGCATGGCCCGGTCGAAATTCGCGTCGGCAGCGTGCGGAACCACCTCCAAGAGGTGACCTTCCCGATCGGCGAGGAGGTGGAGGGGCTGATCGCGCCGGCGCTGGAGCACCTGGAGGAGGGCGATCGATTCGAGTTGCGCACCGGCGTCGCAGAGTGGGTTACCCAAGCCGCGGGCGTGCTGGAGGAGGGCCGGCTGATGGTGATCGACTATGGCGCCATCGAGCCGGAGATCTGGACCCGGCACCCTGCCGGAACGGTGGCGACCTACCGGCGGGGCCAGCTGGGCACCAACCCTCTGGAAGAGGTGGGAGACGCCGACATCACAGCCCACGTCAACTTCTCGGCGCTCGGCCGGGCGGCGCAAGACGCCGGGTTGCACCTGCTGCCCCTTCAGACGCAAAGAGGCTGGCTGGAATTCCTCGGGCTGAAGGAGCTAACCGCCGAGATGCGGCGGCTGGAGCAGAAAGCCCGCGACGAGCGCCGACACGGACATTACATCGGCCTCATGGCGCAGAGATCCAAGGTCGAGATGCTCGGCGCACGAGGAGGGCTGGGAGACTACCTGGTCTTCGCCGCCGAGAAGCCGCCGCCGGCCGGCTGAGCCGGCTCCTCCGTCCCGGTTCGTCGGACGCGACTATTCGGAGAGGATCCGCTCGATCTCCTCCGGAGGAGTGCCTTTGTCCTGAAGCCACTCCCGCATGAACGACTTGGCCTCCTCGTCCGTCGGCTCCCGTCCGCCAAAGCGCTCGTTGAGCGCCATGGCGATCGCCAGGAAGTCGTCCTGGAAGCTTTCCAGCTCCGGGTTCGACCCCCGGACCGGCTCCTCCGATGGCATCCCTTCGACCGAGCCGGGGCCGCCGTCGTGGTCCACCAGGTTGCGCCCTGAGCGGTGCCACGCAGTTACCCCGCCCCGGAGGTAGTCAGCCTGGAGGCCGGCCGCCTTGAGTGTCTGGGCCCCCCGCTCGCTGCGGGGGCCTGTCCTGCAATAGGTAACTACCGGCCGCTCGCGGTCCAGGCTGTCGAGCTCAGCGCTCAACCGGCCGAGCGGGATGTGAATGGCTCCGTCGATGTGCCCGGCTTCCCACTCCGAGTCCTCCCGGACGTCAACCAGCTGAACCTGGTCCTTGCGCTGCTCCAACTGCTCTACGTCGATGGTCAAAGTCGAGCCTCCCCAGACACGGAGAGGACCGGCTCCGAAGAGCCGGCCCTCCTAGAAGATTGTCGTGACGCCTAAGCCGTGGCGGACTCGCTACCCGCCGGAAGGTAGCCCTCGATGGCCTTGCGAATCGCGCTGGCCGGTCGGGCCCCGATCACGCGCGTACGCTCGTCGCCGTCGGCGAAGAGGACCAGCGACGGGATGGACATGATGCCGTACTCGCCGGTAACCCGGGGGTTCTCGTCGATGTTCAGCTTGACGACCTTCATCCGGCCGTCCAGCTCCGTCGCAAGCTTCTCCACCTCACTGGACACCAGGCGGCACGGACCACACCACTCGGCCCAGAAGTCCACAAGCACTGGGGTGTCGGAGTCGAGCACGTACTCCTGGAAGTCGCCGTCGGTTACGTCCTTAAGATTTCCCATGTCCTGGATAGGCCTTGTCATCCCGGGCCGACTTTCGACCCTTGGTTCTCAAGGATGGCGGGGGCCTTCCTCCTCTCTCTCGTACTTGCAAACGAAGGTACCCACTATTTATTCCCCTCGAGCGGGTCCTTCCGGGCCAACAGAACTATATGCACCGTTCAATTGCATTTAATCACTCGCCGGCCGCAGTCTTGACTGCGTGGCCACCGAACTCCCTCCGGAGGGCGGCGATGACCTTCATCGCGAAGGAGTCCTCCTGCTGAGAGACGAAGCGCGCGTAGAGCGCAGCCGAGATCGCGGGGGCGGCGACACCGGTGTTGACCGCTTCCAGCACCGTCCACCGGCCCTCCCCGGAGTCCTCGGCGAAACCCTTGAGCTGCTCCAGATCCGGGTCTTTCTCGAAAGCCGCCGCGGCAAGATCGAGCAGCCAGGAGCGCACGACAGAGCCCTGCCGCCATACCTGCGCCACCTGGTGCAGGTCAAGGTCGAACTCCTTGGAGGCTCGCATGATCTCGAAGCCCTCGGCGAAGCTCTGCATCATGCCGTACTCGATCCCGTTGTGGACCATCTTCACGAAGTGGCCCGCCCCGGGCGGGCCCACGTGCGCGTACCCGTTCGGCGGCGCCAGTGTCTTGGCCAAGGGCTCGATGATCCGGAACGCCTCTTCCGAGGCGCCGATCATGAGCGAGTAGCCCTCCGTCAGGCCCCAGATCCCTCCGGAGGTGCCCGAGTCGGCCCAGAGGATCCCGTGAGCCGAAACCTCCTGCGCCCGGCGGATGGAGTCCCGGAAGTTCGAGTTGCCCCCGTCGATCAGGACGTCGCCCGGCTCCAGCAGCTTGATCATCTCGTCGACGTTGCGTTGCGTGACGTCGCCCGCGGGAACCATGAGCCACACCACCCGCGGCTTTGGAAGCTGGCTGACCAGGTCGGCAAGATTCTTGGCCTGCTGCGTGTTCGAGCGTGAGTAGCCGATCACCTCGTGACCGTCCCGCCGCAGCCGCTCCACCATGTTGCCGCCCATACGTCCCAGCCCGACCATTCCGATCTTCATGACATCACCTCACGCAGTTGCTCCAGGGTCACCCTTGCCACACGGCGCCCGGCGTCCTTCAGACTCCGGTAGTCGCCCAGGGCCTGGGCCCTGATCAGGTCACCAAACGAGTACGGTGCATCGGGGATGGGCAGATCCTCGCCCATGTCTGTGTCGACCACTTGGATGAAGACCCCCGAGTTGGGGCCTCCCTTGTGCAGCTGGCCGGTTGAGTGCAGGTATCGGGGTCCAAAGCCAACCGTCGTAGCGACACGGTGGCCATCCCTGAGAGCGAGCCGCGCCGACTGCAGAGCCTGCTCGGTTTCTTCGGTTCGGTCCAGATAAGCCAGGATCGCCACGTAGTCGCCGGGCTTGAGCGACTCCAGCACGGGTCCGAGCTCGTCGAATCCCGGGTCCTCGTAGCCGCCGGACTCCAGGATCCGCTTGGTGGCGTCCTTGGCCTGCTGGACGTTCGGCTGGTCGAACGGGTTGATTCCGAGCACGTAGCCGGCCACCGCGATGGCGAACTCCCATCGGAAGAACTCGCCGCCAAGGTCAGTGGGGCGGTTGTAGTCGATCTTCACCACCGGGTGTCCGGCCGCCGCAAGCTCGTCAAGCCCGGGGGCATCACCGAGTGAGATGAATAGCCGGTCACGGCCGTACCCGTCCGGTGCGGCGAGATCCTCGCCCACCACGGGAACGATGCCCGTGCCCTCCTTTCCGGTCGACTCGGCGATGAGCTGCTCGATCCAATCCCCAAGGCTTCCAATCTCCTGCGGCAGGACGATGGTTGCCTTGTCCCGGCCCTGCGTTGCCGCGACGCCCTGCGTGATGCCGAGCCAGGCGCCCGGGTTGAGCGCAACCGGCACGCAGTGGTGCGAGGCACAGGCCATCTCCTCGGCGTCGTCCAGGATGGCGTAGAGGTCCACGCCGGCCAGCGCCGCCGGCACCAAACCGAACAGCGACAGCGCTGAGTACCGGCCGCCGATGTCGGACGGGTTGAGGAAGACCTT
>DATAAN010000232.1:0-6312 GCA_036260105.1 Actinomycetota bacterium | reverse complement strand
GATGAATGCCGAGTCCATAGCCCGCACCCGGCAGACGGGGACCACGTGGTTCTGGAGCCGGAGCCGCCAGGAGTTCTGGAACAAGGGTGCGACGTCGGGGAACATGCAGCACGTCGACGAGATGCTGGTCGACTGCGACGCCGACGTGCTGCTGGTCAAGGTCCGTGCCGACGGGCCGGCCTGCCACACCGGCGAGCGCACCTGCTTCTATCGCTCTCTCAGTTGACCTCGCAGTACCTGCCGGGCAAGGAGCACTTCGAAGCGCTGAGGCGGCAGCACAACGTGGTCCCGGTGTGGACCGAGGTGATCGCCGACCTCGAGACGCCGGTCTCGACCTACATGAAGCTGGTCCAGGGTGCCGATCCGGACAGCGTCTCGTTCCTCCTCGAGTCGGTGGAGCACGGCCAGCGCTGGGGCCGCTACTCCTTCGTCGGCGTTGACCCCTTTCTGGTGGTCACCTCACACGACGGGAAGGTAGAGATACAGGGCAGCCTGCTGGGGGACATCCCCCAGGCGTCCCCCCTGGAGGTAGTGCGCCGGATCCTGGACTCGTTCTCCGTGCCGGTCATGCCGGAGCTGCCGCCGCTCATCGCCGGAGGAGTCGGTTTCCTAGGTTACGACGTGGTGCGCTACCTGGAGCGGCTTCCGCAGACCACCGTGGCCGACGTGAAGACGCCGGAGCTCCTGCTTATCTTCGCCCGAACGCTGTTCGTCTTCGACCACCTGCGCCAGCGCCTCACCGTGGTCTCCAACGTGGTCGGCGACGACAGCTACGAGGAGGCAATTGAGCGGACCCGCGGCCTGGTTGCCAAGCTGGGCGAGCCGCTGGCCTACGAGCCGCAGGGCGTGGTCCCCGCCGAGTTCGACCTGCCGCCCAGCACCCTCGGCCGGCGGGGGTACATGGATGCGGTGGAGAGGGCGAAGGAGTACATCAGGGCCGGCGACATCTTTCAGGTCGTGCCGTCCCACCGCTTCTCCGCACCGCAGCCGAAGGACCCGTTCGCGGTCTACCGGGCGCTCCGGCTGGTGAACCCCAGCCCCTACATGTTCTTTCTGAAGCACCCCGAGATCACGCTGGTGGGGTCGTCTCCCGAGCCGCTGATCAAGGTCCAGGGCAGGCGGGTCATACAGCGGCCGATCGCCGGGACGAGGCCCAGGGGGGCCACCGACGAGGAGGACCAGGCCCTGGAGAAGGACCTGCTGGCCGACGAGAAGGAAAGAGCGGAGCACGTGATGCTGGTGGATCTCGCCCGGAACGACCTGGGGCGAGTGTGCACGTTCGGAACCGTGGAGGTCGAGGAGTTCATGGTCATCGAGCGGTACTCGCACGTCATGCACATGACGTCGCAGGTCGCCGGTGAGCTCAGGGAGGACAAGACCGGGCTCGATGCGCTCTACGCCTCGTTCCCGGCCGGGACCGTCTCGGGAGCGCCGAAGATCCGGGCGATGGAGATCATCGACGAGCTGGAGCCGACCCGCAGGGGGCCCTACTCCGGTGTGGTGGGCTACTTCGACTTCTCCGGGAACCTCGACACGTGCATCGCCCTGCGCACCGCCTACGTTACCGGGGGCAACATCTACATCCAGGCCGGCGGCGGCATAGTCGCCGACTCGGACCCCATGACCGAGTGGCTGGAGACGGTCAACAAAGCAAAGGCGCTGCTCACCGCCTGGGCGATCGCCCGCAACTCCTGAAAGGGATCGGGGGCCCCGGAGGGCCCCCGATCGATTTCCGCTGCGCCTTTCTACTTCGGAGGCGGCGGGACGTTGCAGGAGAGCGGTGCGGAAACGTTGCCGGAGGAATCGGTTCCGGTCAGCAGCGCATCTCCTTTGAGGGTGATCTGGTAGTCGATGTCACCCGCGCCCGGCTTGACGTCGGGCGTGGCGCCCGGCGCCTGTATCAGCTTCACCTTGGTGCCGGCCGGGTACGGCCCGAAGGTGGCCGAGCTTCCGCTGTCCGCGATGGTGACCGTCGGGTTCGGGTCCACGGCATCGGAGACCGTCAGGACGTAGAAGCCGTCCGGATTCTGGCCGCTCTTCGGGTTGTTGCCGGCCGAAGGAACGTTCGTGCCGGAGGGGTTGGTCGTCGGGCTGCACGCCGCGGCCGGCGGGGTGGTGTCCACCCACTGCTTGGTCGCCGTGTCGCAGTCCTTCGCCCCCTGGCTGTCGGTGAAGCAGGCCTCGATCTGGTCGGTCCCCAGTCCGGCCAGCCCCTGGGTGGCAGGGTAGGTGAACTGGGTCTCACCGTTGGCGTCGGTGTTTGCCGCTCCCGCCTGGCCGGCGTTCGGCCCGGAGGTGATGTTGAAGCTGACCGGGACGCCGGCAACGCCGCCATCCGAGCCAGCTGCCACCGTCGCCGTCACCGAGTGAGTCTGTCCAGGCGTCCCGAGCTCGTTCACTGCCTGCTCGGGCGTCAGGCTGATGTCCGCCACCACGAAGTTGTGGCAGTCGGTCACGGACCCCTCGCCGCCGCCGTCGGTGCCGGTCGCCGTGACGCAGACCTGGTGGTTGCCCGGCTGCAGGTTGTTGAGCGTCGTCTGGAAGGTGACCGACGCCGGACCCTCTACCGGAAGGCTGGGGTTGGCGGAGCCCGAGATGTCGACCGGAGCTCCTGAGTCAACGGTCATCGTGAGCCTGGTCAGCTGGGAAGCGATGATGCCCGGCACCACGTCGGGCAGGCTGCCGACGTTCGCCACCACGGTGCAGGTTCCGCCGGTCGCCTCTGCGATCTGCTGAAGGCTGCCGCGTCCTCCGCCGGTGTCGGTGCAGCTGGAGCCGCTCCCGATGGCGAAGGTGAAGAACGTCGCCCCGGTCGGGCCGCAGGGCAGGTCGTCCAGGGCGCTGCCGCCGGTGGTGGCCACGCCGTCCGAGAGGAAGGCGACGATGTTGTTTGTGTTCGTGCTCTGCTGGATGAGCGAACATGCCTGCTGCACCGCTGCCTCGAAGTTCGTGTTTCCGCCGAAGCCGGCAAGGCTCATGACGTGCTCGACGTCCCGGCCGTTGGCGCCGTCGGCGTCGTCAGCAGGTCCGACCAGTCCCTGAGTCCCGGCCTGCGCCGGATTGGAGTCCTGGATGGAGGCGCCGCTGTCGAAGAACACCACGCCCACCTGGTCCACGGTGCCGGCGTCGATTGCCTGCTGATTCAGCGCTTTGCCCGCCGCAATCTCGCAATCGAGGATGGAGTTGGATACCGGATCCCTGGTCGGGTTCTGGTTCCCTCCGCACCCTCCCGGGTTCTGGGTGCTGCCCGAGACGTCTATCACGTACACGATGGTCGTATCGGCCACCGGCTGGCCCTCCCCGATAGAGGCGGTACCCGAGACCGGGACGCTGCCCGGCACGTACAGAGCTCCCTCGGCTGGGTTGGTGATGCCAACGGAGATGGAAGTGCCGCCGGGCAGGTTGCCGTTTTCGACGTCGGCCGCGGCGGGTGCTACGAAAAGCGCTTGCGTGAGGACCGTTGACAGCAGGCCCGTCAGCAGCGCGAGTTTGGATCGGCGAAATGCAGACACAGTTCCCCCCTTGGTTGTCAGTGGACAACTGCGCCGTCCGGCCGGTCCGGCGAAATTGTGAACGGGGAAATCCTGCCCTTGGGGAAGAGGACCTACAAGACGAACACCACACTAAGCTGAAGGGCGGAAGTACCTAATTTCTGGTAGTTGAGGCGTCCCGTGAGGTTAGGGTTTGTAGGTCTTGCGGCTTCGGACCCAGGAGTCGAAGTCGGCGCGGAGGAGCTCACCACCCCGCGGAGCGTCTTTCCGCTCCAGCCAGGTCTTCTGCTTTTTCTCGTCCTCCAGCCGCACCCACTCGTAGCCGTAGGTACGGGGGCCGGCCCAGAAGGGAGGGATCCACTGCTCGTTCTTCAGTGAGGCGATGGCTGCGTAGCCCCACCTGGGCCGACCCGTCCAGAAGCTGTCCATGTTGTAGAGGTCTGAGTCCCGGGTGCGCGCCCGGAGCTCCCGGATGTTGGAGTACTCGCCGATCCAGCAAAGCCGGATCCGAGCCTTCGCCACGTACAGGCCGCCGTGGAGCTGGACCCAGACGTCATCGTCCTCCCAGGCGCCGTTCTTGTGGACCGGCCCGGGCCGGTCACGGATCTCGACCGCGTATCCCAGGCGCGGGGCAGCCGCAGTACCGGAGAGGTGTTCGAGCTTGCGAATGAGGACGTGTTCCACTTGGCCGGGCGATCTTACTCCACGTCGCGAAGAACGCTGCCGGGGACGGGCGGCGATTCAGCCGGCGTGCGGCGGGTAGTCCTTATTCGACTTTGCACACCACGTCGAGGAGGGCACCGGTGATGGCGGATACCCGCAGCTACGAGTTCACGATCGGGTTCGAGCAGGACGGCGACCAGGATTCGTGGGGCGTATGGATCGAGCTACCCAACACGAACACCAGCGCGATCGGCGTACCGGCGGTCGGTGAGGCGGCGAACACCCGCCTGACCAGACAGGAAGCGATCGACTGGGTGATGGAGGTGCTGCCCGAGCACCTGAACGACGGCCTGGCCGGGGAGCCGAGCACCGGAGGGCCGGGACTGATGTAGCACCCCGGCGCCAACCCGCAGCGCACTTCCTTCGATTAAGGTGGCGCCGTGCCCACCTACCTGGACCGCATTCTCGAATACACCTACGGCCGCGTGGCCGAGGAGAAGCGGCGGCGCTCCTTTGGCGACCTCGACCGTGCTGCGTCGGCTGCGCCGCCGCCCCGGCCCTTCCTGGCTGCGATGCGCGGCGAGCGCATCTCCCTGATCGCCGAGTTCAAACGGAAGTCGCCCTCCAAGGGGGAGATCCGCGGCGACTTCGAGCCGGCCCAGGCGGCGGAGGCGTACCAGCAGGGCGGCGCCTCGGCGATGTCGGTGCTGACCGAGCCGGAGTTCTTCGACGGGTCCCTGAACGACCTGCAGGCGGCGCGGGCGGCGTGCCGGCTTCCCGTCCTCCGCAAAGACTTCACCGTCGACCCGTATCAGGTCGTGCAGGCCCGGGCGGCCGGCGCCGACGCCATTCTGCTCATCGTCGCTGCGCTTCCCGACGCCGGGCTGTTCAAGGAGCTCGCCGCAGCCGCTGAGGAGTACGGGCTGGCCACTCTCGTCGAAATTCACGACCCGCACGAGCTGGATGCCGCCTTCGCCGTCGAGCCCCGCCTGGTCGGCGTCAACCAGCGGGACCTGACTACCTTCGACGTCGACACCGGCCTGGCGGTGAAGCTACGGAGAGAGATTCCCCGCGAGGTGGCAATGGTGGCGGAGAGCGGCATCACATCACGCCGGCAGGTGGAGGAGCTCGAGAAGGCGGAGGTAGACGCCATCCTGGTCGGCGAGACCCTGATGCGGGCGGCTGACCCGTCGGCGGCGGCGGCCGAGCTGCTGGGAGCGCAAGTAGACTGAGCAGATGACTGCACAAGCCGCCCCGACCGCCGACGCCCGCGGCCGCTGGGGCGAATACGGCGGGGTTTTCGTTCCCGAATCGTTGATGGAGGCCCTTCGCCAGCTCGATGCCGCACGCACCGAGGCGTGGGCCGATCCGGAGTTCCACGCCGAGCTGGACCAGCTGAACACCGAGGTCATTGGGCGCCCCACGCCGCTCTACCTGGCATCCCGGCTCTCCGAGCGGGCCGGCGGCGCCCGGATCTGGTTCAAGCGCGAGGACCTTGCGTTCACCGGCGCCCACAAGATCAACAACACGATGGGCCAGCTTCTGCTCACCAGGAGGATGGGGAAGAAACGCGTCCTCGCCGAGACCGGCGCCGGCATGCATGGGGTCGCCACGGCGGCGGCCGCCGCCTACTTCGGCATGGAATGCCGGGTCTACATGGGAGCCGAGGACACCCGCCGGCAGAGCCACAACGTCGCACGCATGAAGATGCTCGGGGCCGAGGTCAGGCCGGTGTCGGCGGGGACGCGGACGCTCAAGGACGCCATCAACGAAGCCCTTCGGGACTGGGTCAGCACCGTCGAGACCACGCATTACGTGATCGGCTCCGTGGTCGGCCCACACCCCTACCCGCAGCTCGTAGGCGATCTGCAGAGTGTGATCGGCAGGGAAGCTCGCGGCCAGATGATGGAGAAGGCGGGCAGGCTGCCCGACGCCGTCGTGGCTTGTGTCGGCGGCGGCTCCAACGCGATCGGGACCTTCCGGGCCTTTCTGGACGACCCGAAGGTGCGCATCTACGGTGTCGAAGCGGCTGGCACAGGGCAGGAGGGCGCCCCCCACAGCGCCGCCATCGGGCTCGGGCGGCCCGGGGTGCTCCATGGGGCGCGTTCCTACCTGTTGCAGGATGCCGACGGGCAGATCCTTCCCGCCCACTCGGTTG
>DATAAN010000231.1:0-10053 GCA_036260105.1 Actinomycetota bacterium | reverse complement strand
AAGGCCGCCGGTTTCTCCGGCGGCCTTTGCTTATGGGCGTCGGCTGGCGGAGTCGGCGGCGGAGCCGGACGGTGCAGTGATAACCGCCGGGCGGACGGCTTCGTCGACTTCTACCGGAGCTGGACGACTGGCGGCCACTCGCCGTGAAGTGTGCCCTCAACAGACTGCCGGCAGGAAAATCATCGTGGGGACGGTCACGTGTGACGGTATAAGGCGGCTGCCCTAGAGCTAAGGCTCCATCGCCAAGGCAGCGGCCGCCGGAATTGAGAAGCCGCTCAGCACCATGGACTCCACCGACTCTCCCGGATACCTCATCTCCGGGGCGGGGTAGCTTCCCTCGGCGGGACGGTATATCTCGACCCTGTCGACCTCCAGGTCGACATACCAGTATTCGGGCACTCCGAATCGGGAGTAGAGGTCCCGCTTGCGAACTACCTCCAGCCTTCTCGTCGAGGGCGACGACACCTCGACCACCAGGTCGGGCGCACTGCGAACGAACTTCTTCTCTATCCGGTCCAGGTGGTCAGCTCGGACGAAGAGGACATCGGGCTTTACGACGTTGTCGTCGGAAAAGAAGACGTCGAGCGGAGCGGGGAACACCTCGCCGCCGTAAGCCCTGGCGTACTCGCTGAGAGCCACTACGAAGTTGACGACCGACCTCTGGTGCCGTGTCACCGGCGAGGCGGTCACGATCAGCTCTCCGTCGATGATCTCTCGCCGGAGGTTGTCCTCGGGGAATGCCTCCAGATCGGCGTACGAGTACCGCCGAACGCCGGGGCCTGGGGATATGACCATCGTCGACCTCCTAGTTCCATGCCCCAAGGCTAGGAGTTGCCTATGACAGACAGGATACCGAGCTCAGAAGGCCGGACCCGCCGGAACTGGCCGTTATACGGGCTGGCGCTGCTTGACCGGCTCTTCCGGTGGCCGCTGCGGTTTGCCCTTGTGGGCGCTGTGCACCCGGTAGGGAACGTTGATGACGATGACCTCGTCCTCGAACAGCAGGGCCGTCTTTATGAAGAAGGCGGTCTGCGTGTGGAGCAGGTTCTGGTACCACCGGGGAACGACGAACTCCGGCACCACCACGCCGATGGCGTCGTCGGGCGACTGCCGCATCTCGCGCAACTCCCGCTTCAGCGGGTCCATCAGATCGCGGAAGGGGGCGTCGACTACCTCCAGCGGAACGTCGACCCCGATGCTGCCCCACTCGTGCGTCAGCTTGGCGGCGTCGCCGGGCTCGGTCTGGATCGACATCGCCTTTAGCTCGGACGGGTTCAGCGAGCGGGCGTACTGGATTGCCCGCATGCTGGCCCGGTTCACCGAGGACACGACGACCACCAGCGCCAGGCGGGTCGGCGCCTGCAGGCGCTTGGGCTCCGGATCCCGCTCCGGGTTGTGCGGGATACCGATCAGCACGGTGCCGCTCTCGTAAAGGAACACGCGCTTCAGCTTCAGGATCGAACGGTTCTTGAAGACCTGGCCGAACCAGGTGCGGTAATGGGGGTCGGGGAACATGAGCGTCACCGGATCCTCCGACCGGGGATCCATCTCGCGGACCACCCGGAGCACCTCGGAGATGTTGTCGCCTACCGGCTCAATCGGGGTAGTCACGCCCATGCCCTCCCAGCGGTTCCGCAGGTCGGCGAGCCGCTGCTCCGAGCAACGCCACGCGATGGCCCTCAGCTCCCGGGGCGCGATGGCGCGGGCGATGGCAAGCGCCTTGGTGGCTCCCCGGAAGCGGGATACCACCAGGACGACCTTCTCGCTTCGCATGTCGGGGAGCGAACCGCTGAAGCTCAGCTGGTTCTCCACGTGCCGGTAGTGCTTGTTGATCTTGGCGAGCACGGTCGCCAGGCACGGGATCAGCACGATGATCTGCCACGCCCCACCCCGGAAATGCGGCGCCTCTCCCTCGGCCAGCGGAGTGAAGAACTTGGTGATGCCGACAATGATCAGAACGATGAAGGTCGTGGTGGCGCCGAACCCGCTGATGAACACCTTTCTCTTCCACCGGCGGTCGACGTCTTTGCGCAGAGACTCTGCCCGGCGCTTGGCCCGCAGCGTGTGGACGACCATGCCCGCCTGGGAGAGCGAGAAGCTCGTGAACACGCCGACGACGTACAGCGGGACGATCCGGTGGACGTCGGCCTCGTAGTTGATCAGCAGACCGGCCGCCGCCGCAGTCAGGATCAGGATTCCGTTGGAGAACGCCAGCCGGTCCCCCCGCTGGCTGAGACCCCGGGGAAGGTACCGGTCCTTGGCGAGGATCGAGGCCAGCCTCGGGAAGTCGGCGTACGCCGTGTTGGCCGCCAGGAACAGGATCAACGCGGTGAAGGCCTGCACCACGTAGAAGAACCAGCTCGTCGACCCGAATACGCCGGCGGTGATCTGCGAGGTGACGGTCTGCCCCTCCTCGATCAGGTGGGGGTCGACGCCGATCTCTCGGGAGAGGTAGGTGATCCCGAGGAAGAGGATGCCGAGAAGAACCCCCAGGATCAACAGGGTCTGCGAGGCGTTTTTCGCCTCGGGCGGCTGGAAGGCGGGCACGCCGTCCGAGATCGCTTCGATGCCGGTCAGCGCCGTCGATCCGGAGGCGAACGCCCGGAGGATCATGAACAGCGTCACGGCCTGCGTAGCCTCGAGGTGGGACGGCTCCACGTGCTCGATGTTGCCGGTCATGGCTTTGTAGACACCGATCAGGATGACGGTGCCCATGGCGACCAGGAACCCGTAGGTCGGGACGGCGAAGATGCCGCCCGACTCCTTCATCCCGCGCAGGTTCAAAGCGCATATCACCGCCACCGCAGCCAGCGCCAGGACGACCCGGTGGTCCCGAGCGCCTTCCAAGGCGGCGCCGGCCGCCGCCACCCCGGCGGCGATGCTGACCGAGACGGTGAGCACGTAGTCGATTAGAAGCGCCGAACCAGCTATGAGCCCGGCGGGCGCCCCGAGGTTCTCGTGCGCCACCCGGTAGGCGCCTCCCCCCTGGGGGTAGGCCTCCACCGTCTGCCGGTAGCTGAACACCACGACCGCCATGACCACGACGACCGCAAGCGAGATGAAGGGGGCAAAGTGCAGGGCGGCCGCAGCTCCGGCGGCGAGGACCAGAAGGATCTCGTCGGTGGCGTAAGCCGTCGAGGAAAGGGCGTCCGAGGAGAACACCGTGAGCGCAATGCGCTTCGGCAGCCGGTGTTCCATCTCGACGTGGGTCGACAGAGGCTGACCGACCACGATTCGCTTGAACAAACTAGCCATTTACGGGAATCTTACGACCGCAGGTTCCGACTCTGGCTAGGCCTACGGGGATTAGGGTGAGCAAATGCACGCAGTGATCGTCGGATGCGGCCGCGTCGGTGCAGAGCTCGCAAAAGCGCTGGAGGGACGGGGTTTCACCGTGTCTCTCATCGACAAGGATCCCAACGCTTTCGAGCAGCGCGTGCTTCCCGGTTTCTCGGGAAAAAAGCTCGTCGGGATGGGGTTCGACCAGGAGATACTGGAGGAGGCGGGCATCCGGGACGCCTCGATCTTTGCCTCGGTGACCCGGGGGGACAACACCAACATCGTCTCTGCCCGGATAGCCAAGGAGCACTACGGCGTGCCGAAGGTGGCGGCCCTGATCTACGACCCGCTGCGGGCTCAGATGTACGAACGGCTGGGCATTGCGACGGTGGCCTCCGTCGCCTGGGCGACCGACCAGATCCTAGCCCGCGTCCTACCGTCCGGCAGGTCGGTGGAGTGGACCATCGGCTCGGGCGAGGTCGTTGTCGTCGGCTTCCCGGCTCCGCCGAAGTTCATCGGCCGGCCGGTCGAAGACCTGCGGGATCCGTCGAAGGCCCGGGTCGTCGCTCTCACCCGCTTCGGCACCACGCAGATCCCGGACCTGAAGACGCTCATTCAGGAGGGCGACTTTGTCCATCTGGCGGTTGCCCGCTCGGCCCTGCCCGAGATGGAGGACCGGCTGGGCTTCGACGCCAGCCCTGAGAACGGCCGATGAGGATCGCGATTGCCGGCGCCGGCAACGTGGGCAGGTTCATGGCCAAGGACCTGCTGAGGCTGGGCCACACCGTAATCCTCATCGACCAGGACGGTGATCTGATCCACCGCCACCAGCACCGGATTCCCGCGACCTGGGTCCAGGCCGACGCCACCGAGCCGCTGAACCTCCAGGCCGCCGGTCTTTCTTCGTGTGACGTGCTGGTCGCCGCCACCGGCGACGACAAGGTCAACCTCGTCTCCTCCCTTCTGGCGAAGCAGGAGTTCGGGATCCCCCGTGTCGTGGCCCGGGTCAACCACCCGAACAACGAGTGGCTGTTCAACGAGTCTTGGGGAGTCGACGAGTCCGTCAGCCCTCCGCACCTGCTCACCTCACTGGTGGAGGAGGCGGTGGTCGTCGGAGACCTCGTGACGCTGCTGCGCCTGGAGCAGGGCAGGGTCTCCCTGGTGGAGCTGACCCTGGCCGACACCTCCCCCGCGGTCGGCAAAGTGCTGGGTGAGCTCGACCTTCCCAAGGATGCCGTGGTCACGGCGATCATCCGGGCCGGCCACGTCGTGGTGCCTCGGGACGAGACCCCCTTGATGGTGGGGGACGAGATACTCGCTCTGACGACCGCCGACACCCAGGCGGAGTTCGAGCTGTTGCTGTCGGCACCGGACATCGCCCAGGCCTGAGCGGCTCTCGTCCACGAGCTGAGGATTCGCAAGTCTTCCCGTGGGGGATAGGTAGCAGGTGCTCCTGCCCCCCAAACTCTCGCTGCCGCTCAAGATCGCGGCCAGCCTGACCCGCAGACCGTCCGTCCATTCTTATGGGCCGCATCCGAGCCAGACCGCCGAGCTGTTCCTCCCTTCTGGGCCCGGACCGTTTCCCGTCGCCGTGGTGCTGCACGGCGGGTACTGGCAGGCCCAGTGGAGCAAGCTGGTCACCCGCCCGGTCGCCGTCGACCTGATGAAAAGGGGCTGGGCGGCCTGGAACGTCGAGTACCGGCGGCTCGGCCCGGACGGCGGAGGCTGGCCGCACACCTTCGACGACGTGGCCTCCGCCATCGACTACCTCGCCTCGCTGGAGGACGTTCCTCTGGACCTGGACGACGTCTCAATCGTCGGTCACTCGGCGGGCGGCCAGCTCGCCCTCTGGGCGGGCGCCCGCCCCCGATTCGACGCCGGCGCCCCGGGGGCCATGCCCCGGGTCGCCGTCCGGCGAGTGGTCGCCCTGGCGGCCGTCAGCCACTTGCGTTACGCCGGGCGGACCGCCCACGTGCTGCTCGGCGGCCCGCCCGAGGAGTGTCCCGACCGGTGGGCTCAGGCCGACCCGCTGGCGCAGCTGCCGCTCGACGTGCCGGTGCTCCTGGTGCATCCCTCGGACGACCGGACCGTCTCCGTGAAGCAGTCCCGCGCCTACGCCGCCGCCGCCCGGCAAGCGGGAGCCGACGTCACGCTCGTCGAGCCGGAGACGGGCGGGCACCGCGCCGGCATCGACCCATCTACGCCGGCCTGGAAGTCAGCCGCCGGCTGGCTGAGGGTAAGGAGGTCTCAGGCTTCCTCGGGAACCAGCTCCCCCTTCATGCCGGGGTGAAACGAGCAGACGAACTCCGTCTTGGCGCCCGGCATCTCGAAGGTGGCGGTGGCCACCCCACCCGGTTCGATGGTCCCTGTCGACAGGTCCATGTCTCCTACGACGAAGTTGTGAGCGGCGTCGCCCCGGTTCGTCACCTCGACCGTTATCTCCTCGCCTGCCTTTGCCCGTAGCGTCGACGGACGGAACTCGTTGTCCTCCGCCACCAGCTTCACCGCATCACCTCCGGCCGGACCCTTGGTGACGTCGCCCGACGCCTCCACCGAGCCACCGCAAGCGCCGAGTAGGAGCGCTCCGGCGAGCGCCGTGCCGGCAAGCATCCTCTTGCTCTTGTTCATTCCGATCCCCTTTCCTATAAGGCTTGGAACAGGCTAGGGAACGCAGGCTGCGCGGTCGTCCGACGGCGGCGGTCTTTGCCGGTACGCAGTTGGGAGGACTTCGCGGGCGGCGCTTACCGCGCCGGAGGTATGCTCTGGCCGCGGCTGACGAGGCCGGTCTCGTAGGCGAAGACGACCAGTTGGGCTCGGTCGCGCACTCCGAGCTTGATCATGGAGCGGCTGACGTGGGTCTTTGCCGTGGCCGGGCTGAGGAAGAGGCGAGCGGCGATCTCGTCGTTGCTCAGCCCCGCTCCGACCAGGCCGACGACCTCCTTCTCACGCTCAGTCAGGAACCGCATCCGGTCGGACTCGACCGGCGGGTTCTCCGGCCGGGCGGCGAACTGGTCGATCACCCGGCGGGTCACGCTGGGGGAGAGGAGTGCGTTGCCGGCGTGGACCACCCGGATGGCCTGCCGGAGGTCGTCCGGCTCGATGTCTTTGAGCAAAAAGCCGCTGGCGCCCAGCCGCAGCGCCTCGAACAGGTACTCGTCCAGCTCGAAGGTCGTGAGCATGACGACCTTTACGCCCGCCCTCTGCGCGGCGGAGAGGATCTCGCCCAGCGCCTCCAGGCCGTCCATCACCGGCATGCGGATGTCCATAAGGACGACATCCGGTTGGAGGTCCCGTGCCAGCTTCACCGCCTCCGCTCCGTCGGCCGCCTCGCCGACGACCTCCATGTCCTCGGTCCGCTCGAGCAGGCTGCGAAATCCGGCCCGCACCAGCTTCTGGTCGTCCGCCAAAAGGATCCGAATGCTCACGGCTGGAGATCCGAGGGCAGCACCGCCCAGACCCGAAAACCGCCGTTCGGAGCCTCCCCGGCCTCCAGCCGGCCACCCACCGCCTCCGCCCGCTCCCGCATGCCTGCTATGCCGTGGCCGCCGCCCGAGCCGTTGGAACCCTTTCCGTCGTCGTCGACCGAAACGGTCAGGATCGAAGGCTCGTAGCGCACGACGACCCTGGCCAGCGACGCTCCGGCGTGCCGGATCACGTTGGTCAGGGACTCCTGGACTATCCGGTAGGCGGTCAGCTCCACCGCAGTCGGAAGCGGCCGAGGGTCTCCCTCGATCTCCAGCCGGGTGGCAAGGGCGCCGCCGCCCGCCGAGGAGACCAGCTCGGGCAGGTCGCGCAGCCCCGGGGCCGGCTTGCGCTCCGGCTCACCGGCCGCCGGCTCGCGGAGCACTCCGACGGTCGCCTTCAGCTCGGACATCGCCTCCCGGCTGGCCTCCCTGATCGTCTTGAGCGCCTTGCGGGCCTGCTCCGGGTACCGGTCCAGCGCGTCCTGAGCCTCACCCGCCTGGACCGTTATGACGGTGATCGTGTGGGCAATGATGTCGTGCAGCTCCCGGGCGATCCGCAGGCGCTCCTCGGTCAGCCGGCGCTGGGTCTCGATCTCCCGGTCGGCCTCGGCTCGGGCCAGGCGCTCCCGGACCTCGGCCAGGTAACGGCTGCGGTTGTGGGCCGCCTCTCCGGCGAGCACCGACGTCGCCGCCAGCACCGCCGGCATGATGATCGTCGGGCTGAGCAGCGAGGTGCCTTCGCCGATCACCTGCATAAGCAGCGCCGCCCCCGCAGCCGCGGTCGCCGCCGTGACGGCGATGGCGCGCATTCCCAGGGCCGCCAGGGTGAAAAGAGACACCATGAGGGCCGGAAATGGACCGGCGCCCGGATATCCCAGCGCGTGGTAGGCGAGATGGACGGCGAGGACCACGCCGAGGGTGAGCAGTGGACGGAAGCGCCGGGCGACGAGCACACCGGACGCCGCGATGCCGAGTCCGAATCCAAGGGCATCCGGCCTGCGCACCGACCCTTCAGGGTCCAGATGGATCAGCAAGGAGGTCAGAATGCCTACGCCGATGACAACCAGCCAGTCGACCGGTCCGGGGCGAACGTCGCCTTTATCGGGAGTAGGAAGAACCGAGCTCACCCCGCCATGATCCTGCAGTGAGCCTGCTAGGTCATCCTTCCCAGGGAGGCGCCTTCGCTACGCCCTGGGGAGTATGCGGCCGTCAGTCGTGGGAGTGATCCAGCAGCTCGTACGCCGGGTTGATGATGCGCAGCGGCCCGGAGCCGTACTTCCCGATCGTCCCTTCCATCATGAGGTGCGTCCCCAGGTCGATCCCGGGGATGGACTTACGGCCGAGGAAGACGCCGATGATCCGATCGGTCCCGTCGAAGATCGTCACCTCGAGGGTGTTCGAGAACTTGCTCGGTATCAGCTTGATGCTTTCGACCACCCCGGCGACCTTCCGCCGGGTCCGCGCCATGCACGCGGTCACCTCCTCGATGCCCTCGATCTCGCGGCACCATTCACGCGTCTGCTCCGCGTGAATCTCTTCTTCGGTTTCGCTAAGAGCCTTTAGGAATCCCATCGCTCCTCCCACGATACGCCTTCGGCGCTGTAACACTAAAGGAAGGACCCCGGTGCTGCGTTGGCCGGAGGTTGAAATAAAGTAGGTCAGAATGCGTTACATGCTCCGAACCAGCGGAGCGACACCGATCGCACCCCCTGCGATGGCTTGACAGATAGCGGAATCCGAATCACTCTGCCCCACCAGTCGATATGTCACAGAACCTAATGGTCGTGGAATCCCCGGCCAAAGCGAAAACCATTGCCAAGTACCTCGGTAAGGACTTCAAGGTCCTCGCCTCGGTCGGCCACGTCCGCGATCTGCCGGTCAAGTCGCTGGGGGTGGACGTCGACCACGATTTCGAGCTCGAGTACGTGGTCAACGAGGACAAGAAGAAGGTCATCTCGGCGATAGCCGCCGCGGCGAAGAAGGCCGACGCCGTCTACCTCGCCACCGACTACGACCGCGAGGGCGAGGCCATCGCCTGGCACATCACCGAGAGCTGCAAGATCCCGGCCGACAAGCAGCGCCGGGTCACCTTCACCGAGATCACCAAGAAGGCGGTCACCGAGGCGATCAAGGCGCCCCGCAGCATCGACCAGCGGCTGGTGGATGCGCAGCAGGCCCGCCGCAGCATCGACCGGCTGGTCGGCTACCCGGTCTCGCAGCTGGTGTGGCACAAGATCCGCTACGGTCTGTCGGCCGGCCGGGTGCAGAGCCCGGCTCTCCGCCTGGTGGTGGAGCGCGAGCGCGAGATCCGGGCCTTCGTTCCAGTCGAGTACTGGACCCTCCAGGCGCTGCTCGACACCCTGGCCGGCGAGGGGTTCACCGCCACGCTGGTCCAGATCGGCGACACCAAGATCCCGACCAAGATCTCGAAAGATTCCTCGGACCTGGCCAGCCGGATCGCCGAGCAGGCACAGGCCGAACGCATCGCGGCTGCGCTGGACGGGGCGAGCTGGAAGGTGTCGGACGTCCGTACCAAGGAGACCCGAAAGGTCCCGTCCCCGCCGTTCATAACCTCCAGCTTCCAGATGGACGCCTCCCGCAAGCTCGGCTTCGGCAGCCGCCGGGCGATGAGCCTGGCGCAGCGCCTCTACGAGCGTGGGTTCATCACCTACATGCGAACCGACTCGACCGCCATGAGCGCGGAGGCGATCTCCTCGGCGGCCGGCCTGGTGAAGAAGAGCTTCGGCGACAATTACTGGGCCGGCCGCTACAAGAACCATGACCGGAAGGCCAAGGGAGCCCAGGAAGCGCACGAGTGCATCCGTCCCTCGGACATGACCCGCAGCGCCAAGGATTTGGAGCCCGACATCCGGGCCGGTGAGTCGAAGGACGCCGACGCCCTGGTGAAGGTCTACGACCTCATCTGGAAGCGGGCGGTTGCCTCGCTCATGGCGCCGGCGGTCTACGACCAGGTCTCCGCCGACGTCGCGGCCACCCCGGCCAACGGCGCCGAGATACATCTGTTTCGCGCCACCGGGTCGACCCTCAAGTTCGACGGATTTTCGCGGCTCTACCGGGAGGCACGGGACGAGGAGGAGGAAGAGGAGTCCAAGCTTCCGGCCCTCCAGGCCGACCAGGCCCTCAACCTCCGGGAGCTGCGCCCGGAGCAGCACTTCACCCAGCCGCCTCCCCGCTACACCGAGGCTTCGCTGATCAAAGAGCTGGAGTCCCGGGGCATCGGCCGGCCGTCGACCTACGCGTCGATCATGTCGACGCTTCTCGACGAGAAGCGGGACTTCGTCAGGGTGGT